>JANYGW010000085.1 GCA_025359245.1 Massilia sp. | reverse complement strand
GGACCAGTTCGCGTTCGAAGACATGCGCGTGCTCGACGTGGTGATGATGGGCCACACCGAACTGTGGAACGCCATTTCCGAGCGCGACGCGATCTACGCGAACCCGGAAGCGACCGACGACGACTACATGCACGCGGCCGAGCTGGAAAGCAAAGTGGCCGAATACGACGGCTACTCGGCCGAAGCGCGCGCGGGCGAGCTGCTGCTCGGCGCCGGCGTGTCGATCGACCAGCACCAGGGCTCGATGAGCGCTGTCGCTCCCGGCTGGAAGCTGCGCGTGCTGCTGGCGCAGGCGCTGTTCTCCAATCCCGACATCCTGCTGCTCGACGAGCCGACCAACAACCTCGATATCAACACGATTCGCTGGCTGGAGGACGTGCTCAACGACCGCAACTCCACCATGATCATCATTTCGCACGATCGCCACTTCCTCAACCAGGTGTGCACCCACGTGGCCGACATGGACTACGGCACGCTCAAGGTCTACCCGGGCAACTACGACGAGTACATGTTCGCCTCCACCCAGGCGCGCAACCAGCAGCTGTCGAACAACGCCAAGGCCAAGGAAAAGGTCGCCGAACTGCAGGACTTCGTGCGCCGCTTCGCCGCCAACAAATCGAAGGCGCGCCAGGCCACGTCGCGCGCCAAGCAGATCGAGAAGATCAAGGTCGACGACATCAAGCCGTCGTCGCGCGCCTATCCGTTCGTCCGTTTCGAAGCCGAGAAGAAGCTGCACCGCCTGGCGGTCGAAGTCGAAGGCATCTCGAAGAAGTACGACAAGCAGCTGTTCAAGAATTTCAGCATCATGGTCGAAGCGGGCGAACGCATCGCCATCATCGGCGCCAACGGCGCCGGCAAAACCACGCTGCTGCGCTGTATCGGCGCCGAGCTGACTGGCCTGCAGGCCGACACCGGCCGCGTCAAGTGGGCCGAGAACGCCAACGTCGGCTACATGCCGCAGGATCCGACCGAGGAATTCGCCACCGACGCCGTGCTGACCGACTGGATCAACCAGTGGACGAAAGAGGGCGACGACGACCAGGCCGTGCGTTCGATCCTGGGCCGCTTGCTGTTCGGCGGCGACGACGTCAAGAAGTCGGTCAAGGTGCTGTCCGGCGGTGAAAAGGGCCGCATGATGTACGGCAAGCTGATGCTGGGCCGCCACAACGTGATGCTGCTCGACGAGCCGACCAACCACATGGACATGGAATCGATCGAGTCGCTCAACATCGCGCTTGAAAAATACACGGGCACCCTGATTTTCGTCTCGCACGACCGCGAATTCGTGTCGTCGCTGGCCAACCGCATCCTTGAGATCAAGGACAACGAGATCGTCGACTTCCGCGGCAATTACGAAGACTACCTGACCAGCCAGGGCATCGACTAAGCTGCGTCCGGCAAAATTTTCGTCCTTGTGAGATAGTATCGACATGAAAACTGTAGCCATCAAAACGGTCGAGTACGAGCGTCCGGCGGACGGTGCGAGCTGCACCGCCCAGGCCTGGGCCCGTACCCCGGCCACGCCTTCCGCCGCCGAAAAAACCGCCCTCAAGGAGCGCATCAGGCGCCTGCTGAAAGAACGCGAGGCAGTGCTGGTCGCCCATTATTACGTCGATGGCGACTTGCAGGACCTGGCCGAGGAAACCGGCGGCTGCGTCTCCGACTCGCTCGAAATGGCGCGCTTCGGGCGCGACCATCCGGCCAAGACGCTGGTCGTGGCCGGCGTGCGTTTCATGGGCGAGACCGCCAAGATCCTCAGCCCGGAAAAGCGCATCCTGATGCCGGACCTGGACGCGACCTGCTCGCTCGACCTGGGCTGCCCGGCCGACGAATTCGCCGCCTTCTGCGACGCCCATCCCGACCGCACCGTGGTCGTGTATGCCAACACCAGCGCCGCCGTCAAGGCGCGCGCCGACTGGATGGTGACGTCCTCGATCGGCCTGGACATCGTGGCGCACCTGCACGCGCAGGGCAAAAAAATCCTGTGGGCCCCGGACAAGCACCTGGGCTCCTACATCCAAAGGAAGACCGGCGCCGACATGCTGCTGTGGCAGGGCTCCTGCCTGGTGCACGACGAATTCAAGGCCGTCGAACTCGAGCTCTTGATGGCCGAGCATCCCGGCGCCAAGGTGCTGGTCCATCCCGAGTCGCCCGCCAACGTGGTGGCGCTGGCCGATGTCGTCGGTTCGACCACGCAGCTGATCAACGCGGCGCAGGCCATGGACGCGACTACCTTCATCGTCGCCACCGATAACGGCATCCTGCACAAGATGCGCGCGGCGGCTCCGGGCAAGCAGTTCATCGATGCGCCGACCGCCGGCAACAGCGCCACCTGCAAGAGCTGCGCGCATTGCCCGTGGATGGCAATGAACGGCCTGCAGAACCTGGCCGACGTGCTCGAAAACGGCAACAACGAAATCCACGTCGATCCCGCCATCGGCACGCTGGCGGTGCGCGCGATCGACCGCATGCTCGACTTCGCGGCGGCAAAGAAAGCCAAGGCCTTGCCGACCGGCGAGCTGGCGCAAGAATCAACCCTGTTTTCTGGAGTAGGCCCGGCATGAGTAACTTGAGTAACCCGTTCGGCCCGTTCGACGAAGCGCTGCAGCTGGCCTTCCAGGGCAACCTGCTGGCCGCGCTGCTGGAAGACGTCGGCAACGGCGACCTGACCGGCAAGCTGGTGCCGAACGACACCCGCGTGCGCGCCCGCGTGGTCGTGCGCGAGGATGCGGTGCTGTGCGGCGGACCGTGGTTCGACGCGGTGATGCAGGCGCTCGACCAGAGCATCGAGATCGACTGGCAGTATGCCGAAGGCGACATGATGAAGGCCGGCAGCGTGGTCTGCACCATCGAGGCGCCGCCGCGCGCCTTGCTGACGGGCGAGCGCAGCGCGCTCAATTTCCTGCAACTGCTGTCGGGTGTGGCCAGCGCCACGCGCCAGTACGTGGACGTCGTCGCCGGCACCAAGGCCGCGATCCTCGACACCCGCAAGACCTTGCCAGGCCTGCGCCAGGCCCAGAAGTACGCGGTGCGCGTGGGCGGCGGGCAGAACCAGCGCATGGCGCTGTTCGACGGCATCCTGATCAAGGAAAACCATATCGCGGCAGCCGGCGGCGTCTCGCTCGCGCTCAAGGCGGCGCAGGACCTGAAGGCCGGCGTGTCGATCCAGATCGAGGTCGAAACGCTGGCGCAGCTGTCCGAGGCGCTCGAAGCGGGCGCCACCTCGGTCTTGCTGGATAATTTTGAACTCGACGCGATGCGCCAGGCGGTGGTGCTCAACGCCGGCCGCGCGCTGCTGGAAGCATCGGGCGGCGTCAACATGGACAGCGTGCGCGCGATCGCCGATACCGGCGTCGACCGGATCTCGATCGGCAGCCTGACCAAGGACATCAAGGCGACCGATTTTTCGCTGCGGATTATCGACTAGTTATAAATCAGTTTCGCCGTATCGAAACCAAGCGCCTGGGCCTTCGCGACCAGGCGTTTTTTTGTTGCCTCGTCCATGGCCGGGGTGCGTGACAAGATCCACAGGTAGGACTTGTCCGGGCCGCTGATCATCGCATACTGGTAACTCTGCTGGTCCAGCTCGAACACGATATAGGAACCGTAGAACGGACCGAAGAACGAGACTTTCAGGTAGCCGACGTCATGCTGTCCGATGAAATAGGCTTTGCCGACCGATTCCTTCCACGTGGCGCCGGCGGCCATGTAGCCGCGGTTGACGACCCTCAGGCCGCCATCGTCGCGCAGGCTGTATTCGGCGCTGACCTGATTAAGACCGCGTTCGAAGGAGTGGTCGAGGCGGGCGATTTCATACCACTTGCCCAGATACCGGGACGTGTCGAACTTCGCGACCGGTATCACGTTATCGGGCTTGCCGACACAGCCGGCCAGCAGCAGCGCCATGATCATCCACATTTTCTTCATTCTTAGTCCAATAGCGCCAGCACGGCCGGCAAAACCCGTTCGGCCGCGTCTTCAATTTTCAAGGCCAGCATGGCATCGGCGCGCGTCTTGCCGAGGTTGATCGCGGCAATCGGCTTGCCCGTTTCTGCGGCGAGGCGGCAAAAACGAAAGCCCGAATACACCGTCAGCGACGAGCCTACCACGAGCAGCGCATCGGCGCATGCCATCAGTTCGAGCGCCTGGCGCGTGCGTTCGACAGGCATGCCGTCGCCAAAAAATACAACGTCCGGCTGGAGCATGCCGCCACACTGCACGCACCAGGGAATATGGAACTCGGCCAGCGCATCCGGCTCCAGGTGCGCATCGCCGTCCGGCGCGCTCTGGGCCTGAACGCCGGCCATGTCCGGGTTCGCTTCGGCCAGCTGTGTTTGCACGAAGGCGCGCGTGAACGTGGCGTGACAGTCCAGGCACAGCACCTGATGTATATTGCCGTGCAATTCCAGCACAGACTCGCTGCCGGCCCGCTGCTGCAGGCCGTCGACATTCTGCGTCATCAACGCGCTGAAACGGCGCTGCCATGCCATCTCGGCCAGCGCGCGGTGGCCTGCATTCGGCGCGGCCTGGGCCAGCGTTGGATAGCCGACCATGCTGCGCGCCCAGTAGCGGCGCCGCACCGCGTCGAGCTTGCGAAAATCCGGACCTTGCACCGGCGCTGAGCCGCGCCGCACGCCATCCTTGTCGCGGTAGTCGGGAATCCCCGACGCCGTGCTCAGGCCGGCCCCGGTCAGCACCAGCAGGTGCGGGTGGCGTTCAATGAATTCGGCGAGCAGCGTCAGCTTGTCGGCCATGGCGATGTCCTATCTGCGCGCCGAGAAGACGATGCCGCCGACGATCAGCGCGAAGGCAATCATATGATACAGATGGGGCGCCTCGCCCAGGAAAGCGGCCGACATGACGGCCGTGAACAGCGGCGTGAGGTTGACGAAGAACGCGCCCACGCTCGGTCCGGCGCGCTGCACGCCGGCGCCCCAGCAGCGAAACGCGATGATAGCCGGGCCAACGGCGACATACAGCAGCGCCGCGGCGACCGGCCAGCTCCAGGCGATCGCGACGTCGCCGAGGGCCCATTCGCCGGCGGCGAAACTGCCCGACCACAGCACGCCGTAGATCACCTGGGCCAGCAGGAAGGCGGCCCAGTCGGCGCGTTCGGCGGGCGGGTCCTTCGGCTGGGTCAGCATCCAGCTGTAGAACGACCAGGCGATGGTCGCCAGGATCATGTAGACGTCGCCGGGCACCAGGCGCATGGACAGCAGCAGGTTCCACTGGCCGCGGCACAGCACCAGCAGCACGCCGGCGATCGACAGCGCGGCGCCGGCCATCTGCTTGCGCCTGACCGGCACGTGGAAGAACAGGGCGCCGACGGCCATCATCCAGACCGGCATGCCGGCCGCGACCAGCGTGACGTTGATCGGGGTGGAGCTTTGCAGCGCCAGGTATTGGAAGGAGTTGTACAGGCCGATGCCGAGCAGGCCAAGCAGCGCGTAGCGGCGCCAGTTGGCGACCAGGCCGCCGCTGCGAAACAGCGCCCGTCCCAGCGGCAGCAGGATCAGCAGCGCGATGGACCAGCGCAGCAGGTTGAGCGTCATCGGCGGCACCGCGGCGCGCACCAGGCGGCCGACGATGGCGTTCCCGGCCCACAGCAAAGGCGGGACGGTAAGCAGGAGGATGGTGGTGGGGCTGAGTCGCTTGGTCATCGTGCGGGCGCATCGGGAATCGCGCCGATTGAACGTCGGATAATTAAACCAACATCGCCCTTGCGAAGGCGAGGGCCCATAGCACGTATGAGCAGAGGTGCCATAGGTCCTCGCCTTCGCAAGGGCGATGTAACACTTACCTGCGCGGCGGTGTCAGGACACTTGGCAGCGCCTTCGGCAAGGTGTTCGGAAAGTCGCGGCTGAAATGCAAGCCGCGGCTCTCGCGCCTGGTCAGCGCGCTGTTGACGATCAGCGACGCCACATCGACCAGGTTGCGCAGCTCCAGCAAATCATGCGTGATGCGGAAATTGCGGTAGTACTCGTCGATCTCTTCCTTGAGTAGCGCGATGCGGTGCTGCGCGCGCTCCAGCCGCTTGGTGGTGCGCACGATCCCGACATAATTCCACATGAAGCGGCGCAGCTCGTCCCAGTTGTGGGCGATCACCACTTCCTCATCGGCGTTCGTCACGCGGCTCTCGTCCCATGCTGGCAATGCCGGCACGTCGGTTTTGGGCATCGCTGCGATTTCGAGCGCGCAGGCGCGGCCCACGACCAGGCATTCGAGCAGCGAATTGCTGGCCAGCCGGTTGGCGCCGTGCAGGCCGGTGCATGCAGTTTCGCCGACCGCGTACAGGCCCGGCACGTCGGTGCGCCCGGCCAGGTCGGTGACCACGCCGCCGCAGGTGAAGTGCACGGCCGGCACCACCGGTATTGGCTGCGTGGTGATGTCGATGCCCAGTTCCAGACAGCGCGCATAGATAGTCGGGAAGTGCTCCTTGAGGAACTCAGGCGGCTGATGGCTGATGTCGAGGTTGACGTAATCGAGGCCGCGCTTCTTCATCTCGAAGTCGATCGCACGGGCGACGACGTCGCGCGGCGCCAGCTCGCCCCGTTCGTCGTACATCGGCATGAAGCGCGTGCCGGCCGCCGCACCCGCTTCGGGCGGCAGCTTGAGCAGGCCGCCTTCGCCGCGGATCGCTTCGGTGATCAGGAACGACTTGGCATACGGGTGATACAGGCAGGTCGGGTGGAACTGGATGAACTCCATGTTCGACACGCGGCAGCCGGCGCGCCAGGCCATGGCGATGCCGTCGCCGGTGGCGGTGTCCGGATTGGTGGTGTACAGGTAGACCTTGCCGGCGCCGCCCGTGCACAGCACCGTGTGCTCCGCTTCGAAGGTAATGACCTTGCCGGTTTTTTCGTCCTGGACGTAGACGCCGAGGCAGTGCGGCTGGCTCGGATTGGCCGTTGCCGGATGGGCCACCTTGCCGCTCAACTTGTCGGACGTGATGACGTCGATTGCGCAGTGTTGTTCGAACAGCGTGATGTTCGGGTGGGCGCGCACCTTTTGTTCGAGCGTGACCTGGACCGCGTGGCCGGTGGCGTCGGCCGCATGGATGATGCGGCGCTGGCTATGGCCGCCTTCGCGCGTCAGGTGGAATCCCATTTCGGCGGTCTCGTCGCGCGTGAACGGCACGCCCTGGTCGATCAGCCATTGAATCGCTTCGCGGCCGTGTTCGACGATGAAGCGGGTGGCCGCCTCGTCGCACAAGCCGCCGCCGGCGACCAGCGTGTCGTCGATGTGCTGCTGGTGGGTGTCGCCCGAATCGAGCACGGCGGCGATGCCGCCCTGGGCCCAGTTGCTGGCGCCGTCGAGCAGGGCGCGCTTGGAGATGATGGCCACGGTGCGCGTCTGCGCCAGATGGAGGGCGACCGACAGGCCCGCGAGGCCACTGCCGACAATTGCGACGTCAAATTTCATGATGGGCGAATTCTGTTGTGCGGAGTCATCACTATAGTCTATTTGCCATGGACGCGTTTATCCGCACGGAAAGGCGCCCGTTTCGGTTGTCTTCAGTCAAAGCTTGCTGTGCGAGAAGCCCCCACACTCAGGGAGCCGTTTTTCGTTCCTTTGTGCGGGGAGTGCCGTGATACGGATTTTCAATCATTACGTGTCCAAAATGGCATTCATCCTGCTGCTGCTGGAGCTGGTAATGCTGCTGGGATCGGCCACCGTCGCCTCGGCGATCTGGGTCTCCGACGGCCAGGGCCACTTCCGCAGCGCGAACCTGTTTTTGTCGTCGCTGACGTTTGCGCTGGTGATCATTTTCAGCATGAGCGCGCTCGGCATGTACCAGCACAGTTCGCGCGAAGGCATGCGCACGACCTTGTTCCGGATCATGCCGTCGTTCGCGCTCGGTTTCGCGCTGCTATCGGCCTTGATCGCCGTGCGTCCCGAAATGTACTTCGGGCGCAGCATCAGCAGCGCCATCTTTGCGCTGGGCGCGACCGGCGTGGTGCTGGCACGGCTGGTGGTGTTCAAGTCGGCCGAGTCGGTGCTGCTCGACGCGCGCCTGATCTTCATCGGCGGCGGACCGATGGCGCGCGACTGTATCGACCTGGCGTTTCGCAAAGTCGGCTTCCACCAGTTCAAGGTGGTCGGCTGCGTGGCGGTCGACGGCGAGCCGAACGTGGTGCCGGCTTCCTACCTGCTGCCGATGGGCGAATCGCTGCTGATGATGGCGCAAAGATACGAGGCCAGCGAAATCGTCGTCACGCTCGGCAACCGGCGCGGCAGCGCATTCCCGATCGAAGAGCTGCTCGCTTGCGCGCTGGGCGGGGTGCGGGTGATCGACGCGGCCAGCTTCTTCGAGCGCGAAGCCTGCCAGATCCGGCTCGATTCGCTGCAGCCGAGCTACCTGATCTTCGGCGGCGGCTTCGACCAGAGCTTCTTGCGCGCCGCCTCGAAGCGGATCTTCGACCTGGCCGCCAGTTTGCTGATCAGCCTCGCCAGCCTGCCGGTGCTGCTGCTCGCTGCCGCGGCGATCGTCATGGAAGACGGGGCGCCCGTGATCTATCAGCAGCAGCGGGTCGGACGCAACGGACGCTTGTTCAGCATGTTGAAACTGCGCAGCATGCGCAAGAATGCCGAGCAAGGCGGCTTGCCTACCTGGGCCACGACCAACGATCCGCGCGTGACGCGCGTCGGGCGCATCCTGCGCATGCTGCGCATTGATGAATTGCCGCAGATGTTCAATGTGCTCAAGGGCGACATGAGCTTCGTCGGGCCGCGCCCGGAGCGCGCCTATTTCGTCGGCCAGCTGATCGGCGAGGTCCCGTACTACAACGTACGGCACGGCATCAAGCCCGGCGTGACCGGCCTGGCGCAGGTGCGCTACCAGTACGGCGCCTCGATCGACGACGCCATCCAGAAACTGCAGTACGACCTTTACTACGTCAAGAACAACAGCATGTTCCTCGATCTCCTGATCCTGATCGAGACCGTGCAGGTGGTCCTGACGGGCAAGGGCAGCCGGTAATCCAGATGCGCGGGAGAGCAGCATGGGCAAGCAAAAACTGTTGGTGGTCGAAGACGACAAAGGCCTGCAAAAGCAGCTGCGCTGGAGCTTCGACGCCTGGGAGGTCGCGGTGGCCGACGACCGCGACAGCGCGCTGGCGCAGTTGCGGCGCCACCAGCCGGCGGTGGTGACGATGGACCTGGGCTTGCCGCCCGATCCGGACGGCGCCTCGGAAGGCCTGGCCACCTTGCAGCATATCCTGGCGGCGGCGCCGGCCACCAAGATCATTGTCCTGTCGGGCAACCAGGACCGCGCCAACGCGCTCAAGGCGGTCGCCATGGGCGCCTACGATTTTCACCGCAAGCCGTGCGAGCCGGAGCTGCTCAAGCTGATCATCGAACGCGCTTTCGTGCTGCATGCGATGCAGACCGAAAACGAGCGCATGCTGCAGATCGCGCATGACTCGCCGCTGGCCGGCATCGTCTCGCGCGATCCCGCCATGCTCCGGCTGTGCCGCAGCATCGAGAAGCTGGCGCCGTCGGCGGCCACGGTGATGCTGCTGGGGGACTCGGGCAGCGGCAAGGAGCTGTTCGCGCGCGGTCTGCACGAGCTGAGCGCGCGCGCCGAACACCGCTTCGTGGCGATCAACTGCGCCGCGATCCCGGCCGACCTGCTCGAGAGCGAATTGTTCGGACATGAAAAAGGCGCTTTCACCGGGGCCGGCCAGCAAACCCTGGGCAAGATCGAAATGGCCCAGGGCGGCACTTTCTTCCTCGACGAAATCGGCGACATGGCGCTGGCATTGCAGGCCAAGCTGCTGCGCTTCGTGCAGGAGCGGGTGATCGAACGGATCGGCGGGCGCATCGAGATTGCGATCGACGCGCGCATCGTGTGCGCCACCCACCAGGACCTGAAGGCGCTGGTGCGCGAGGGGCGCTTTCGCGAGGACCTGTACTACCGGCTCTCGGAGATCGTGCTGGCCATTCCGCCGCTGCGCGAGCGGGTCGGCGACAGCGTGCTGCTGGCGCACCATTTCAAGCACCGCATGTGCGCCGCCGAGGGCCGCGCCACGCTCGGTTTTGCGGAAGAAGCGCTGATGGCGATCGAACAATACAAGTGGCCGGGCAATGTGCGCGAGCTCGAGAACTGCATCAAGCGCGCGGTGATCATGACGGAAGGGCCGCAGATCGGGGCCGCCGACCTGGGACTGCCGGCGGCGCCGCAGGTCGACGCGCCGGTCAACCTGCGCCAGGCACGTGATGCGGCCGAATACAAGGTCATGGTACTGGCGCTGGCACGCTCGGGCGGCTGCATCGTCAGGGCGGCCGAACTGCTGGGGGTAAGCCGGCCAACCTTATACGATTTGATGCACCATCATGGCGTCAAGATTGCGAACTGACGGCCGCCGTCACCACGACACGATCCAGTTGGCCGACAACTCGGCCACTTCGTCGCGCCATTCGCGGCTGGCGAAGGTGTGGTCGGCGCCGGCGATGGTGACGCGCCGCACGGGCACGTCGATGCGCTCCATCAGGTCGGCGAACTGGCGCCCGGCCGTGTCGGCGCCGCCGACCACCACCAATGCCGCGCCGCCGAAGCAGGCCAGGCTGGCGAGCAGGCGCTGGGGAACCGGATCGGGCCCGAGCGCATGGTCAAGCCCGACCTGCTTCCAGAACGCGATCTCGCCCAGGTCGAGGCGCGCATGCGGCGCGCCCTGGGCGGTGCCGCCGGACCAGGGGTTGAGCAGCACCAGGCCGCGCACCCGCTGGTCGGTATGGGCGTACAGCGCGGCGGCGGTGGCGCCGTCGCCCAGGCCCCAGATGACGACCTCCTGCATGGCGGGCACCTGCAGGAAGAATTCGCGGATGGCGGCCTGGATGTCGTCGCCGATGCTGTCGAAGGTCCTCGGCTCGCCTTCGCTGTCGCCCATGCCGCGGCAATCGAAACGCATCACGGGAATGCCGCGTGGCGCCAGCAGGCGGGCCAGCAGCGTGTAATGGCGGTGGCTGCCGACCCGGTACTGGGGGCCGCCGCTGATCACCAGCACGCCGCGCGCGAGCGGCCGTTCGGGGACGTCGATGATGCCGACCAGCGATTGCCCCTGGCAGGCAAAGCGCAGCGCGCGCTGGACGTAGTCCATCATGCATCCACGGCCAATGCGGCGCAGGTAGCCTCGAGCAGGGCCGGGCATTCGGCCGCGGCGCCGCTCCAGAACGGCGCGCCGTCGAGCGCATGGAAATGCACGCTGGTGCCGCCCTTGGCCCAGCCGGCGGCGAGGCGCTCGGCATTGGCGGCGATGCGCAGCGGGGTCGGCGCGCCGACCGAGAACCAGTGCACCGAACAGGCCGGCAACACCAGGTCGGCGGCGACGCAGCCGTCGATTGCCTGGGCCAGCGGGGCCGTCAATTCGTAGCCGTTCACTTCGAGCGTGCCGCGCGCAGCCAGCAAGGCGCGCAGCGCAGCGGTGGTGTTCGGGCCGTCCGGGTCGGAGCCGAGGGCCTGGCGCAAGAACTGGGTGATGCAGGTGCGGCCATGCAGGAAGGGCTGCCACAGGATGATGCCGTCAACATGGGTAGCGGCGGCGTAATCGAGCGCAAGCAGTCCGCCCAGGCGCAAGCCCCACAGGTGCATCGGGCCGGCGCTGCGCTCGGCCAGCCAGTTGTGGGCGGTGGCCAGGTCGCGCTTCCAGATCTGCCAGCGGCCCGCGTTGAAGTCGCCGCAGCTGTCGCCGCAGCCGAACAGGTCGATCTGCAGCACCGCATAACCCATCGCAGCGAAGCGGCGCGCCTGCAGCGAAGCCATGTGGCGGCTGTGATTGAGCTCCTCGGCGAACGGATGGATGTACAGAATGGCGCCGCGCGCGGGGACGTGCGGGGCGGGTGCGTGATACAGGCTGAAACGGGTGCCCGGATCGGCGTCGAAGAAAAACGGTTCCACGCGCGGCGCGGAAAGCAGCGGAGCATTCATGCTGGGCGTCTCCTGCACGGACCCGGCGGGGCCGGCGCCCGCACGCGCGGGTATCTCATCCGTACGTGCCAATTAGACACCCCTCAAAACGGCCTCATCTTGAGCACACGCAAGCGCGGACATGGCACCGGGCCGCCCTGTTCAGGACAGATTGAACAGGTTGCTGCCCATGCGTAACAGGAAAGCGCTGCTGCTGCTGCGGTCCCACGGCGTGAAGCGCGGCAGCGCATACGGATCGCTGCCGCAGCGCGCGGCGCCGGCGCTGGTGGTCACGGCGGCGTCGAAGCCGGCCTGGCGCAGCATGCTGCCGTGGCGCTGGTCGAAATCGGCGCCGGGCTTGCCGCTGGGGTAGGCGAACAGGCGCACCGGGGCCTGGATCAGTTGTTCAAGCCGACGCCGCCCGTTGACAATCTCGGCGCGCGCCTCGGCGTTCGACAGGCTGGCCAGCGGCGCCTGGCTGGCCGTCTGGCCGCCGATGTCCATGCCGGCCCGGTGCAGCGCGATCAGCTGGTCCGAACTGAGCATGGCCGCGCCGCCGCGGCGCGCCATCAGGCGCACCCGTGCGAGGCGCTCGGTCGGCGCCAGCCTGGCCAGCGCGGCCAGCAGCAGGTCGATCACCGCGCGGCGGCGCTGCGTGCAGCCGATGTCGTAGCTGCCGAAGCCGCCGCGCGACAGGTTCAGGCGGCTGCCGGGCGCGTTGCGCACCAGCTCGATGACGGTGTCGTTCCAGCTGGCCGCGCCGTCCAGCTGGCCGCTGGCGACAAAGAAGGTGGCCGACAGGCCGAAGCGCTGCAGCAACGGCAGCGCCACTTCGGCATCTTCGGCGTAGCCGCCGTCGAGCGTGATGCAGGCGGCGCGCGCGGGCAGCGATCGCTCGCGCAGGCGGCGCGCGGCCTGCGCCAGCGGCAACACGCGGAACCAGCGCCGCAGCAGGCGCAGGTGCTGGGCGAAGCGGCGCCCGTCCATTGTTTCGGGATACAGCGCGTCGGGCGCGGCGCGCACGCGGCGGTAGATCAGGATTGACAGCGGTAGTTGCATGGCGGCGTCTCGGTGGGCGAGCGGTCAGTTCTGGGCGGAAATTTTTTGATGCCGGTCAACGAGCAGCACTGGCTGCCTCGCTACACTGCTTACTCATGTTCAGGCGATACTAGAGCAGCGCGGCAGTATCGCTGTTGCGCGCGCTCAGGCGGCCGGCCATGAACCCGGGGCGTCCCCGCTGGCGGCGCACAGCTTGCAAGGCGGACATGCGATGCGTATTGGACTACTCTCCTATCCCATGTTGTTCCAGCGCGATGCGGCGCTGCAATTGCAGGTGCGCGAAACGAGCCGCGCGCTGCACGCGCTGCGCCAGCATCATGGCTTCGAGCTGGTGCTCGAGCTGGTCGATCCGAGTCCGGCGCGCATCGCGCAATTCGACCTGGTCCATGTGTTCTCGACTGCCGGCGGCAACCACAAGATCGTCGAGGCGGCCGCCGCGCTGGGCGTGCCGGTGGTGCTGTCGCCGCTCATTTCTCCCGGCTGGGACCGCGCGTGCGGCGCCCAGGCGCGCCAGGCCGACCACCGGCTCGGCCAGCTGACCGCATGGGCGCTGCAAAGCAGCTACGCGCAGACGCGCCAGGCGCTGCAGCTGGCCAGCGTGGTGGTGGCGCGCGGCGAGAGCGAGAAAAACGCCATCGTCGACGGCTTCCTGATCGATGCAGCCAAGGTGCGCGTGTTTCCGAACGGCGTGTGCGCGCACCTGTTCAGCGCCGACGGCGACCTGTTCCGGCTGCGCACCGGCCTGCGCGGCCCGTTCGTGCTGATGGACGGCGCCATTTCGCCGTATGGCAACCAGCTCGGCATGGCGCAGGCACTGGCCGAACTGGCGCTGCCGTTCGTGCTGATGGGCGAAGCGCGCGAGCGCGACCAGGATTATTTGCGCCAGGTGCGCGCGATGCGCGGCGTGACTTGCCTGGGCGGCCTGCGGCGCGACCCGCACATGCTCGCGTCGGCGTATGCGGCGGCCTCGGTGCTGGTGCTGCCGTCGCAGGGCGACAGCTGCGCGCGCGCGGTGTTCGATGCGCTCGCCGCCGGCACGCCGGTGGTCAGCGCCGCGGCCAACCCGATCGGCATTGCGGACAGCGCCTTCGCGCTGCGCCAGGTGGCCTTCGACGACATGGCCGCCCAGCAGCGCGCGGTGCGCGAGCTGATCGGCGCGCCGCCGCCGCGCGCCAGGGTGCGCGAACTGGCGCGCCCCTACACTTGGGAACGGGTGGCCTGCCAGCTGGCCGGCTGCTACCTGGGCCAGCTGGCCAGCCGCCACGCCGTGCCGGCCTGATCCGGTTCAGGCCGGCGGCGCGCCGAGGATGGCCCGGCTCGGCGCCGGCTGGGTGCTGAGCGCGTCATACACGGCCGTATAGCCGCGCGCCATTTCGGGCAGGCTGTGGCGGGCGATTACCTGGCTGCGCGCGCGCATGCCGTGGCGCGCCCCCATTTCCGGAATCCGGCAATAGTCGGCGATCGCCGCCGCCATCAGCTCGGGCGTGCGCGGCGGCACCAGGATGCCGGTAAAGCCCGGATGCACCAGCAACGGATTGCCGCCCACCGCCGTGGCCACCACCGGCAGGCCGCTGGCCATGGCCTCGAGGATGGTGTTGGAACTGCCCTCGGCCAGCGAAGGCAGCACGAACAGGTCCATCGCGCGCAGCAGCTGGGGGATGTCGGCCCGTTCGCCCGGCAGCCAGGCGCGGTGCGCGGCGCCGGCGCGGGTCAGCATGTCGAGGCAGGCGGCGCGCTGCGGGCCGTCGCCGACGATCAGCAGGCGCATGCGCTGGTGGGCCGGATGGGGCAAGGCGATCAGGCGCAGGAAGGCGTCGACCAGGGTTGGGTAATCCTTGATCTCGTCCATGCGGCCGACGCTGCCGATGACAAACGCATGGTCCTGCATGAAGCCGCGCGGGCCGACCGCGGCCGGCGGGCCCAGGCGCGGATGGAACTGGATGCTGTCGACCCCGTTCGAGATGTGCGACACGCGCTTCGGCGCGGCGCCGACGCTGTCGATCAGCCACTGTTCGAGGTCGCTGCTGACGGCGATGAAATGGCCGATCAGCGGACGCAGCACGCGGCGCAGCAGCTGGTACTTGAGGCGCGTGCCGTGCAGGTCATTCATGTCGCGCCCGTGCTCGCCGTGCACGCGCCACTTGACGCCGGCCAGCGCCGCCACCAGCTGGCCTTCGATGCCGCACAGGTTGCGCGTGTGGATCAGGTCCGGCTGCAGTGCGCGCAGCGCGCGGAACAGGCGCACATAGTGGCCGAAGTCCTTGCCCTCGCGCTTGTTCAGGCTGATGATCTCGACCCCGCGCGACTGGATGTGCGCATGGTAGGCGGAGTAATCCCTCAGACAAATGATCGCATGCCGGTAGCGCTCGGCCGGCATGTGGCGGATCAGGTTGATGATGCCGTTTTCCAGGCCGCCCACGTCCAGCTGTTGCACTAGGTGCACGATCAGGCGCGGCGCTTCATGTGAGACTGTCATGATGGGACTCCGGTGAGCCGTGCCAGCCGTCGCGCGCGGCGCCGGCAAAGGCGGGTGCCTTGTTGCAGACCAGGCCGACGTGTGCGCACGGCGCCAGCAGGCGCAGCGCGCAATGGCTTTTGCCTTCGCCGTTCATGGCGCTGGTGACGCCGACCAGCCGGGCGTTGTGGCAGCCGCGCCCAAGCGCCGCATGCTCATTGCGCAGCAGGTGGCGTTTGATACGGCGGCATTCGTCGGCGATGCTGGCGCGCTCGCCATCCTCGGCGACCAGGCCGAGCATGCGCAGGCGCGCTTGGTCGATCTGCATGCGCGCTTGCGGGTCGGGACTGTCCACGTCGGTGTTCCCCCAGGGATCAGGAGCGCATCGGGGCAGCCGCCGGGACGGCGCCGTATGCGCGACTGAACTAATTATAGGGAAGTGGAAACAGGGAAACGGCGTTACCAACAGCGTCGTTGATACCCATCAAGAAGGCGGCCCGCCGCGGCAGGCCTGCCGCGTTCAAGCCGAACGGTGGCGCAAAAAATCAGCGTGCCGGTGCTCAGGTCGACGATGCTCAGGCTCCACGACAGGCGCGCGATGGCGAGATGCCGATGTCTTGCGGCGGCGCGACCGAGGTGGTGGTGCCCAGGCTGGCGCGGGCATGCGCCGAATTGACGCCGTCGAGCGTGTCGAAGTCGGTCGGCGTGAAGGCGCTGCCGTTTGCATGCAGCAAGCGGAAGTTGTTGATGGTCAGAAGCGATTGGGCAAAGGCGTCGGCACGGGCTCGTAACAGGCACAGAGCAGCTTCCATGCCATCGCAATTTCAACCGTAAAAACAAGCACTTGGGCGTCTTGGTCATGGGCATGGCCGACATGCCGGCGGCGCTGGCAAATATTCCGACTGACCGGCCTCAACAACGCGGGCGCGGGCGGAACTTAGTAACGGATGGCTCTGTCTGATATGCACACCATTGCTTCGCACCGGTGACCGGTGCGCGATGCTCACGGGAAGGACGCAACATGATGAACGAGGATCTGCCGATTGCCACTTTCGCGGCGTCCGCCGGACTGCGCGAATTGTGCATCGGAGAACGCGGTACCCCGCCGCAACTGGACCATCCGCTGGACGTCCAGTTGTTCCACATCCGCATGGCCAACTCGGCCGGCCGGCGCGAAGCGGCCAGTTTGTTGATCCGCAAAATGTACGGCTGGCGCGGCTACGAGGTCACCGCCGGCGCGCCCCATGACGCCAACAAGATCACGCTGTACGCCGAAACCGGCGGCCTGGTGGTCGGCACCATGAGCTTGTGCCTCGACAGCGCCAGCCTGCTGCCGGCCGACCAGAACTTCAGCAGCGAACTGGATGGCTTGCGCCAGCAAGGGCGCCGCTTGTGCGAGCCGTCCCGGCTGGCGATCGACAAGGGCGTTACCAAGCGCGTGTTCGCCGCGCTGATCCACATCTCCTACATTTACGCGCACAACATCCATGGCTATAGCGATTACGTGATCGAGGTCAATCCGCGCCACGTGATGTTCTACAAGCGCATGCTCGGTTTCGGCGACTTCGGCGCCGAGCGCTTGTGCACGCGGGTCGGCGCCCCGGCCGTGCTGCTGCGCCTGCCGCTGTCGCAGATGGGCGAGCAGATCCGCCAGTGGGGCGGCAGGATGGAGCAGCACGGCGAGGAGCGTTCGTTCTATCCGTATTTCTTTCCCATCCTCGACGAGCCCGGCATCACGTCGCGCCTGACCGACGGCCGCAACTGAGGAGCGCCCCATGAGCAGCCTGGAGCCGGACCAGCGCCGCGCCGCGCTGCTGCGCGCGCTGCACGACGTGGTCGGCGCCGCGCAGGTGCGCGACGATGCGTCCACGCTGGAGCGCTACGCGCGCAGCACCGCCGCGCGCGGCACCCGTCCGGTGGCGCTGGTGACGCCGGGCAGCGAAGCCGAAGTGGTGGCGCTGGTCAAGCTGGCCGCCGCTCATGCGATCCCGCTGTGTCCGGTCAGCACCGGCAAGAACTGGGGCTACGGCGACGCCTGCGCGGTCGGCGACGGCCAGCTGGTGGTCGAACTGTCGCGCATGAACCGCATCCTGCAAGTCGATGCCGAACTGGCCTACGCCGTCATCGAGCCGGGCGTGACCCAGCAGCAGCTGTCCGACTACTTGCGCGAGCACGGCCTGCCGCTGTGGATGGATTGCACCGGCGCCGGCCCCGACACCAGCCTGATGGGCAATATCCTCGAGCGCGGCTTCGGCCATTCGCCGTACGGCAACCGGCTGCAGCACGTGTCGGGCATGCAGATCGTGCTGGCCAGCGGCGACGTGCTGCACACCGGCTTCGGCCATTACCCGCAGGCACGCACCACGCACCTGTTTCCGTACGGCGTGGGCCCGTTCCTGGACGGCATGTTCACCCAATCCAATTTCGGCATCGTGACCCGGATCGGGCTGTGGCTGATGCCCCAGGCGGCCTGCGTCAACCATTTCCTGTGCAGCGTCGAGCGGCACGAGCAGGTCGGCGCGCTGGTCGAGCGGCTGCGCCCGTTGCGGCTGGACGGCACGCTGCGCAGCATTGTGCACATCGGCAACGATTTGCGCGTCATTTCCGGCGGCGCCGTGTTTCCGCGCGCGCTGGCCGAGGGTCAGTCCTGCCTGCCGGACGCGCTGCGTGCGCAGCTGCGCGCGCGCGCCGGGGTCGGGGCCTGGACCGTGTCCGGCGCGCTGTACGGCAGCGCGGCCCAGGTAGCCGCGGCGCGCGCCGCGCTGCGTGCCGCGCTCAAGGGCAGCGGCGCCAGCGCGCGCTTCCTGACCGAGCGCAAGCTGCGCCTGGGCGCGCTGCTGGGCCGCATGCTGGGCCAGTCGGCGGCAGGGCAGCGGCTGCGCGCCCAAGTTGCCGTCGGCCAGTCGCTGTTCGCGATGAACCGCGGCACGCCCAACGGACGTTTCCTGGCCGGTGCCTACTGGCGCCGGCGCGCCGGCTTGCCGGCAGGTTTCCCGCACGGCGCCGATCCGGCGCGCGACAATTGCGGCCTGCTGTGGGTGTCGCCGATCCTGCCGATGCGCGGCGCCGACGTGCTGGCCGTGCATGCGCTGGTCGAACCGCTGTTCCGCCAGCATCGCTTCGACCTGTTCGTCACCTTCAGCATGATCAACGAGCGCGCACTGGGCGGGGTCATCACGGTCGCTTACGACAAGGAGGATCCGGACGAAGTCGAGCGCGCCAGGCGCTGCTACCGTGCCTGCTTCGACGCGCTGATGCAGGCCGGCTACCTGCCTTACCGGGTCGGCAACCAGTCGATGGCCGACCTCGATCCGGATGCCGATGTGTACTGGCAGACGGTGGCGGGCATCAAGGCCGCGCTCGATCCGGCCGGCCTGATCGCGCCGGGACGCTACGAACCGGCGCGCGCGGGCGCCGCGGTCAAGGATGCCGACAGTAGCGGGCTATAGCGTGCGCAGCAAGGCCTCGGCGTCGGCGCGGCGCGGAAAGGCGGGCCCGGACGCAAGCGCCTTGTCCAGCGCGCGGCGGGCGCCGCGCTTGTCGCCCGTACGCGCCAGCAGCAGCGCATAGTGGTAATGGATTTCCCCGGCCTGGGGCGCCATGGCGCTGGCCTGCAGCAGCGGCGCAGCATGCACCAGGTCGCCCTGTTCCAGGTAGACCCAGCGCCAGCGCCTTGCACAGCGCGTCGAGCGCGGCCTCGGGCTGGCCGGCGCCGAGGTGGACCGCGGCCAGCAGCTTGCTTGCATACGCATGGCGCGGATAGGTGCGCAGAAATTTCAGCAGGTGCTGTTCGGCCTGCTGATGGGCGCCCACCGACGAGTGCACGGCGCCGGCCAGCAGGATGGTCGGGTAGTGTTCGGGCGCGGCGCGCAGCACGCGTTGCACCGAGTCCAGTCCGGCGGACAGCGTGTTTTCGCGGAAGTCCAGCATCGCCTCCGCATACATCACGCCCAGGCTGGCGCCGGACACCCTGCGCGCCTGCACCAGCGCGGCGCGGGCCTGGGCGTAGCGGCCGGCGTCGGTGTGGATGTTGGCCACGTCGACCAGCGCCTGCGCGGAGTGCGGACGGCGCTTCAGGATGCCCTGCTGCAGCGCCAGCGCGGCATCGCCCTGGCCATCGGCGCGCAGCAGGTCGGCCTGGTAGCGCAGGCAATCGATATCGTCGGGGCTGGCGGCCAGGGCGCGCTTGAGCTGGGCGCGCGCGGTGTCGGGCTGCTGCTGCCAGACGGCGATGCGGGCCATTCCCAGCAGCGCCTCGGGCGCGTCGGCGTGCAGCTTGATCGCCTCGTTGAACAGCGCGCGCGCCGGCTCGGTCCGGGACAGGCCGAGCAGGGCGTTGCCGCGCATGGCCAGCAGCGCCGGGCGCTGGGCCGGGGCCGCTGCGGGGTTGATGTCGGCCAGCAGCTGGTCGTACTGGCCCTGCATCAGCAGCGCGCGCGCCAGCATCAGCGTCACATTGCCGCTGTCGGCGCCCAGCGCGAGCGCGCGCCGCAGCTCCTTCTCGGCCGACTGCGGATCGCCCTGGTCCAGGTAAAGTTCGCCCGGGAAGACGCGCGCGGCGCGGTGGTCGGCGTCCTGCTGGATGAGGGACTTGAGCTGGACCAGCGCCGCCTTCAAGTCGCCCTGGTCGCGGTACTGGCGCGCTTCGGCCATCATCGTGGCGGTATCGCTGCCGCGGCAAGCGCACAGGGCCATGCCGAGCGAGACGGCCAGGGCCGCCGCGACCGAGCGCGACCAGAGGGGCTGCTTGGGTTCGGACATGGGATACTCCTGCAGTGGTTGTGAAAGAAAGCCACTGACAGGGTAGGGCGTGCGGACTGCGGCCCCTTGATTGGGCGCAATGATTCCGACGCGCATGCCGTTCCGGTCCGCGCCCGCACTCAGACAGCCGTCTTGCGCGTCGGCAGCACCCTGACCACGCCGCGAAAATCGACCGTGTGCAGCGACACCGGCCGGCGCCAGATGCGGCCCACGTAATCGATGACTTTTTCCGCCTGCGCCAGCTCGAGGCCGCGGCCGTCGCGCAGATAGTCGTGGTGCAGCGCCAGCGCGCCATCGGCCCCGACCTGGGTCACGGCGATGCTGGGTGCGCCGAAGTTGTATTTGGGCGCCAGGATCGCTTCGCGGATCGCGTGGATGTCGCGGTTGGCAATCTTGGTCTCGCCATCCTTGCGCATCTCGTAGACGAACAGGTCGAGCTGATCGGCCAGTTCCTCGTCAAGATAGTTGCGGATAAAGCCGAAGTCGTCTTCTTCGCGGCAGATCTGGCGCGCCTTGTCCATGCCGTGCTTGTCGATGATGTATTCCCACATCGCGAAGCCCAGGTGGTAGGGATTGATCGACAAGGACAGCTGCTGGCCACTGCCGAACGGGCGCACGACGTCGGAATGCGACTTGATGGCGGCCAGGTACAGTTCGTGCGGCAGGAAGTCGGCCTCGCGCAGCAAACGCGCATGCCAGTATGAGGCCCAGCCTTCGTTCATGATCTGGCAGGCGTAGATCGGATGGAAATAATAGGCTTCTTCACGCACCGCCAGGAAAATGTCGCGCGCCCAGTCTTCCATGTCGGGCGCGTAGTTGGCGATAAACCACAGCAGGTCGGACTCGGGCTGGGGCGGCAGCGGCGTGCGTTGCGGCGCATCGTTGCGCGCCGGCTCGGGCGGGACGCCCGGCAGGCGCGCGTAGCGGTGCTGGAAGGCGTCCGGTTCACGCTCGCCGGGCGGGGTGACGAATTCGGGGTAGCGCGGACGGTGCAGCGGCTGGTTGACGTCGATATGGGTTTCCAGCGCCAGCGCAGCATCGAGCACCGCCTCGACCCTGGCCTGGCCGTGCGCCGCCAGCGCCCGTTCGAGCCGGTGCGCGCGCGCCGCGCTTTGCTCAAGAATCTGGCCGCCGGCCATCGCCATGAAGCGGCTGAACAGCTGGTTATTCTTGGCAAAGTCGGCATGCCCGAGCACATGGGCCGTCACCAGCGTGTTTTCGGCCAGCGAATTTTGCTCCTGCATGAAGGCCTGGCACGGGTCGCCCGGGAACATGACTTCGAAGATGCGCGAGTGTCCCATGTGCTGGCGCACCAGCTGGTGGATGTAGCGCACGCCGAATGACCAGTGGCGCATGCGCACCGGCAAGCCGTACACGGCGATTTCGACCATGAAATTGGCCGGCACCAGGTCGAAGTTGACCGGATAGAAATCGAGGCCCAGCTGCTGCGCCAGCGTTTCTATTTTGGCAGCGTACTGGGCCAGCGTATTGGGCGAGGTGCTCATGATGGCGCACCGGTGCGGTCGGCCTCGACTTCGGCCGAGAAAAACTTGCGCAGTGCGCGCCATACATCGTCGGTGCCCGACAGCACGCTACTGCTGATCGGCAGGCCGCGCCGTTCCAGTTCATTGCACAGGCGCCGCATTTCCGTTTCGAGCGCGCGCGGCACGCCGGGCAGGGTCTCGACGTAGCCGATGTAATTGAGCATGCCGGCCAGTTCGGACAGCGACTGGGTGGCGGCGCTGCGGTCCTCGGTGAAGTTCTCGCCGTCGGACGCATAGAACATATAGATGTTGTTGTGCGCCGGGTCGAGCTCCTTGCGTACCAGGTCGCCCACCAGCCGGAACGCGCTCGAGGCGATCGTGCCGCCGATGCCGGTGACCTGGAAGAAATCCTGCTCGCTGAACTCCCATGCGTGCGTGGTGTGGGCGATGAAGCGGGTTTCCACTTTCGCGTACTTGCGCCGTATGCCTTCCAGTGCAAAGAAGAAGAACGACTTGGCCAGCTTGCGTTCGATCTGGGTCATGCTGGCCGAGACGTCGATGACGAACAGGATGGCGGCGCTGGTGCTGGGCCGCACGCGCGCGACCAGTTGCCGGAAGCGCAGGTCGTCGTTGGTGAACGGCAGCGGATCAGTTTGCACCGCGCGCCGCTTGATCGCTTCCTTGATGGTGCGGCGCCGGTCCAGGCGCGAGCGGGCGCCGCGCTTGTCCCAGCCTTCGCGCACCAGTTCGACTTCATCGATGCGCGCGCCCGCCTTCGGCTGCAGGTCGGGCAGTTTGAGCTCGTCCCAGATCCAGTCCATCAGTTCGTCGATCGAGAACTCGAGCAGCAGGCGCACCTCGCCATCGTCGTTGCCGCCTTCGCCATGCTCGCCTCCCGGCGCCGGTTCGGGCTGGCTGGACTGCAGCACGTCGCCGGGCTGGCCGTCGCCCTGGCCGGCGCCGGTCTGGCTGCGCCCGTCGGCCAGCTTGAAGCGCGCATGTTCGAGCATGCGCACCGGCACCTGCACCGTGCGTCCCTGCGGCCCGGTAATCAGGTCGGGGCCGGCGATCAGGTCCGGCAGGTGGCCCTGGACGGCCTCGCGCACCTTGTCGTTGTGGCGCAGCCAGTCGCGCGCCCCGCGCGAGAACAGGTCATACCAGGCTGTGTTGAGGGTCGCCGTCACGCCGTGCCTCCGTCCCCGGCTACTCTTGCGCCAGCAGGGTCGTTACATAATTGAGCGCTTCGCGGGCGCTGTGGCTGTCGTAGCCGTACTCGTCGACCAGGCGCTTTTCGACTGCCGAGATCTTGGTGCGGATCTCGTCGTCGGGACGCTTGGCCGAACTGACCAGCCGCAACACATCGCGGCGCTGTTCGAACAAGTACTGCTGGACCGCATCGTTGAGCTGCAAATGGCTCTCGAGGCTGAACTTGATGCCGCGCTTGTAGGCGCCCATGGCCTTGCGCACCACCTCTTGCCGGAACGATTGCTTGCCCGATTCGGAGATGTGGATTTTTTCCTCGACCGCGCGCAAAAAGCGTTCGTCCGGACGCCGCTCCTCGTTGGTGATCGGATCCTTGATCTGGCGGTTGTCGAGCATGGCCTCGACCTCGTCCAGGTATTTGTTGAGCAGGTCCTGGGCTTCCTGTTCGAACGACACGAACAGCGCCTTGTGGACATCCTCCTTGACCCAGCGGTTATAGAAGTCCTTGCGGGTCAGCACCAGGTAGTCGACCCACTTGCGCTTTTTCTTGGGGTCGATGCGGGCATCGCTTTCGATGCCGTCCTTGAGCGCCAGCAGCACGTCCATCGTCGACAAGCTCTTGCGGTTGGACTGGATGATCGCGTTCGACAATGCGTTGATGACGAAGCGCGGCGACACGCCGGCCAGGCCTTCGTCGGGCGCCTTCTCCCTTTCCTTGATGCGGCGCACGTCGGCGCGGTTCAGGCCGTCAACCTCTTCACCGGCGTGGATGCGCACTTTCTTGACCAGTTCGACCTCCTTGTCCTCGCCTTCCTGGATGCGGCTCAGGATGGCGAACACGGCGGCGGCATGCAGCACGTGCGGATCGAGATGGACATCGCGAAACGCCGGCGCGGCCGACGAGATGAGCTTGCGGTAGATGCGCGCTTCCTCGCGGTAGCTGAGCGTGTAGGGCACCTGGATGATTACCATGCGGTCGAGCAGGGCCTCGT
Source organism: Massilia sp. (assembly GCA_025359245.1). Taxonomy (GTDB): domain Bacteria; phylum Pseudomonadota; class Gammaproteobacteria; order Burkholderiales; family Burkholderiaceae_D; genus Telluria_A. The sequence continues at coordinate 18,743 of JANYGW010000085.1, read as the reverse complement.
TCTCGCTCTCTTGCAGGAACTTGCGGAACTCGGCCAGGTTGGTGTGCGCGAGGATGGTCTCGTCGAGGTAGATCAGCGGGAAGCGCGACACCTTGACGTTTTTTTCCTGTGTCAGCGTCAGCAACAGGTACAGGAATTCGCGCTTGACCTTGAGGATCTCGATCATCTCGAGCACGCCGCGGCTGGCCGCATACACGGCGCCCGACCATGACCACGCGCGCGGATCGCCCTCGTCGCCGTACTGGGCCACCTTGGACAAGTCGACCGAGCCGACCAGGTCGGCCAGGTCAGCCGTGGTCGGGTCATGCGGCGCGTAGGTGCCGATCGCGCTGCGCCCCGATTCGGACACGAAGAAGCGCTCGACCGGCATTTGCATGAAGTCGCCGGCGAACTGGTCTTCCAGGCGCGCGCGGCAGTGCGGACAGACCTCGCCGGTGATGTCGATGCCGAAGGTGTTGCGGCAGGTGGCGCGCATGGTATGCGGCACCAGATGCAGCGGCGACTCGTGCACCGGGCAGCCGGCGATGGCATACAGCGCGCCGTCGTCGGTGTAGCTGTATTCCTCCAGGCCGCGCTTGAGCAGGATGACCAGCGTCGACTTGCCGCCTGATGGCGGGCCGAGCAGCAGCAGCAGGCGGCGCCCGACCTCGGAGCCGGCCGCGGCGGCCTTGAAATAGTCGATCACGCGCTCGAGCGCCTCGTCGATGCCGAACAGGTCCTCGTCGAACAGGCGGCAGTGGAATTGGCCATCGTCATCGCTGTGGCAGGTGGCGCGGATCATGTCCCAGATGTACTGGTGCGAGCTGCGCGCCACCTGTTGCGGCGCGCCCGGCAGCACCTGTTCGAGGAAGGCCGCGAACGTGCCCGACCAGTGTCCGGCCCGGTGCTGTTGGGTGAACAAGCTGAGGTCCCGGAGGAAACTCTCCTGCTGGTCCGCTTGACGGCTATCGTGCTCATCGCCAGGTATCGTCACGTTTCCTCCAATGAAAAAGGCGGAGAGGCACGCCACGGCGCCCACCGTCCTTTCAGTATCGTGGCGCACCGCAAGAGCCGGATGACGAGCGTCAAGGTGCGCGGTTGAACCTATCGGGAGGACAGGCCGCGGCGCGCGTGAAAATCGCGCACGTCACCGGGGTCAGACCACGATGAATCGCTGAATCGTGGTCTGACCCCGGCTATGCGCATAATGGTGGTCTGGCTCCGATTTTCAAGTGCCTCGGTGCGCGCTGCGCCGGCGTCAGAACTTGGCGTTGAGCGTCACCCGCAGCGCGCGCGGCGAACCGGGCGTGATGTTCGAGTCGCTGTTGGCCGATGCGTAGTATTTCTTGTCGAACAGGTTCTCTACGTTCGCCTGCACCTTGTAGCGCTTGCTGATCGTGTAGAACAGAGCGCCGTCAAAGCGCGTGAAAGCGGGCAGCGTGACCGCGTTCGAGGTCGACGCATAAATGCTGTCGCGATAGACCACGCCCAGCGCCGCAGCCCAGGCCGGCGAGAACTCGTAGCGATTCCACAGCGACAGAGAGTGGGTAGGCACCTGGGCCAGCACAGTGCCGGCCTTGACCGTGGCCGACAAGTCCCTGGTGATCTTGGCGTCCTGGTAGGCATAGCCGCCCATCACGTTCCAGGCCGGCGTGATATTTCCTGCCAGCCCCAGTTCGACGCCCTTGCTGACCTGGCCATCGACCAGCTCGGTGGTGGTCGCGCTGGTGGTGACGGCCACGTTCGAACGGTCCAACTTGTACACGGCCGCCGTCGCCGCCAGGTTCGGCAGCACATCCCACTTGAAGCCCAGTTCGAGGTTCTTGAATTTCTCCGGGTCGAAGGCCTTGTTGCTCGCGGTCAGGGAGCTGAGCTGGTCGCCGGCGCGCGGCACGTAGGCGATGCTGTAGCTGGCGTACAGCGACATCGCTTCGGCCGGCTTGTACACCAGGCCGGCGCGCGGCGCCACCGGCGTATCGGTCACGGCGATGGTGCTGCCGTCGCGGTTGTTGCGGAAGTCGACGCTGAAGCGGTCGAGCCGCACGCCGGCCACCACCTGCCAGCGCGGCGACAGTTCCAGCTGGTCCTGGACATAGGCCGAGGCCACCGTCGAGACGCTGTGGTTGTTGGCGTCGGTCGCGCCGGGACGGAACGTGATCAGGCCCGGGTACACGGGATTACTCAGCGGGGCGCTGAACACGGACTTGTTGTTATTGTCAAAGCCGGTGTTGCGCAGGTTGTCGGTTTCCTGGCGGCCCAACTCGACACCGCCGAGCAGCTTGTGCTTGTAGCCGCCGGCTTCCAGCGTGTAGTTCAGGTCGGTCTGGTTGAACAGGTTCTTGCGCCCGGTCGCATTGTTATACGCACCCAGGTCGACGTTGACGCCGTCCCGGATGACCGCGCTGGCAAACACGTTCTGATAGAACTTGTCGTAGTCGGCGAAGCGGCTGCGGTTGCGCAGCGTCAGGCCGCCGCCGAAGTCGTGCTCGACCAGGGCGCTGAAGACGTTCATGCTGGCGGTGGCGCGGCTGGGCTGGTCGTTGCCGAAGAAGGTGCCCAGCGCGGTCTCGTACGGCACGCCGTTATAGGCGGGAATGCCGCGGTCGGCAGTGCGCTCATCCTCGAAATGCTCGAAGCCGAGCACCACGCTGGTGTTGGCGCCGGCCCGGATCGCCAGCGTCGGATTGAAACCCTTGCGCCGGACGTTGACGTGGTCGCGGTAGCTGTCCGAATTTTCCACCATGCCGTTGATGCGGAAGGCGACACTGGCGTTGACGGCCTGGCCCACGTCGACGGTGGCGCGCCGGTTGTTCCACGAGCCGAGCGTCAGCGCCGCTTCGCGCACCGGCGTCCATTCCGGCTGCCTGGTGACGCGGTTGATCACGCCGCCCGAACCGCCGCGCCCGAAGATCATCGCGTTCGAGCCTTTCAAGGCTTCGACGCTGTCGATATTGTAGAAATCGCGGTAGTACTGGACATCGTCGCGGATGCCGTCGACATAGAAGTCGCCGGTCGAGCTGTTGCCGCGAAACACGGCCGTGTCACGGTTGCCTTCGCCCTGCGCGGTGACGATGCCGGGCACGTAGCGGATCACGTCGGCCATGCTCTGCATGTTCTGGTCGCGCATCAATTCCTTGGTGATCACCGTGATCGCCTGCGGCGTGTCGCGCAGCAGCGTATCGGTCTTGGTCGCGCTGGTGCTCGACTTGACGGCGTAGCTCGCTTCAGGCTTGCCGACCACCTTGACTTCCTGCAGCGTGGTTTCCGGCGCCGATCCCGTCTGGGCCAGCGCGGCGGCGCTGGCGGCAGTCAATGCGCCGGCCAGCGCCAGGCGGGCGGCTACGGCGATCGGGGTCAGGCGGGCAGGGCTGATGGCAACGGGATGCGAGAACATGGCGACCTTTCTTGCGAATGAGAATGAGAATGAGAATGACTCGCATTATGCGCTCTTATTACATTTCCCGCAAGGCAAGCTGGGGATAGGCGCCGTGCGTACGCAGGCGCACAGAGCCCGTTCGCCATCCGCGCTAGCATGCAGTTTCCGCCTCTCGGCCGCTACAAGGAAGCCCATGCCCGCCTACGAACACGCCAGCCAGGTCGCCGAACTGCGCGCCCGCATCCAGACCATCCGCTACGCGATGCTGACCACGATCGACCAACACGGCCGCCTGAACAGCCGCCCGATGACCACCCAGCAAGTCGACGCCGAAGGCAATCTGTGGTTCTTCACATCGACCGAAACGGCGCTGTGGCAAGACATTGCCGCCCATCCGCAGGTCAACCTGAGCTTTGCCGAGCCGGCCGACGACGTGTACGTCTCCGTCAGCGGCATGGCCGAGCGGGTGGTCGAGCGCGAGCGCATCAAGGCGATGTGGAATCCGGCCTTGCAAGCCTGGTATCCGCACGGGCCGGACGATCCGCATGTGATGCTGGTCAAGGTCGTCTCGGACAGCGCCGAGTACTGGGATGCCAGCGCCAGCGGCATGGTCCAGCTGTTCCAGATGGCCCGTGCCGCGCTGACCGGCAGCGCGCCCGACGAGGCACAGCACGCCCGCATCGACCTGTAGCGGGGTTCGCCTGAACGCGCCCGGCCCATCGCCGCAAGAGGCCGTCCAGCACGTGCGGCTGGTCCGGATGCGCCGCCTCGCCACCGGCCTGCTGGTGCTGATGGCGGCGCTGTTCGTGGCCGCCCGCCTGCTGCACGGCCGCCATCCGGCGCTGGCTTTCGTCGGCGCCTTCGCCGAAGCGGCCATGGTGGGCGCGATCGCCGACTGGTTCGCCGTGACGGCGCTGTTTCGCCATCCGCTCGGCATCCCGATTCCGCACACCGCCATCATTCCCAGCAACAAGGAGAAGATCGGCGAGAACCTCGGCAATTTCCTCGAACACAATTTCATCAGCTACGACGTGGTGCACGGCGAACTGGCGCGGATCGACTTTGCCGGCTCGGCGGCCAGCTGGCTCGAGCAGCCGGGCAATGCGCGCGCGGTGGCCGCCCAGCTCACCAGCGCGGTGCCGGCGCTGCTGCGCATGGTCGAGGACGACGATGCCGCGGCATTCCTGCGCAATGCGCTGGCCGGCGCCCTCAAGGACGTGCGCCTGGCGCCGCTGCTGTCGCAACTGTTGTCGGTGCTGGTGGCGGGGCGCCAGCATCATGTGCTGCTGGAAAAGATGCTGGGCGTGGTTGCCGCCATTCTGGAAGAGCACCGTCCGACGATCCGCCAGAAAGTGCACGAGCACAGCCCGCGCTGGATGCCCAAGGCCTTCGACGAGAAATTCTACGAACGGCTGATGGCCGGCGTGCACGACCTGCTGGCCGACTTCCAGGACGAGGACAGCGAATGGCGCGCGCGTTTCCAGCAGGCGACCGAGGAGCTGATCGCCAACCTGGCCAGCTCGCCCGAGTATGAACAGAAACTGCGCGCCTTGCTCGACAGCAGCCTCGGCCATCCGCTGTTCCGCGGCTATGTCGGGTCGGTATGGGACGATGTCCGGCTACGCCTGCTGGCCGATACCGGCGCGCCCGATTCGCGCATCGCCGCCCATGTCGAACAGGCGCTGCGCGCGTTCAGCACGGCACTGGGACGCAACCAGGCGGTGCAAGACAAGCTCAACGAATGGATCCGCACGTTTGCCGCCGAAACCATCGTCGCCAAGCGCGCGCTGATCGTCGGCCTGGTGCGGCGCGTGATCCGCAGCTGGGATGCCGAGACGCTATCGCGCAAATTCGAACTGCATGTGGGGCGCGACCTGCAATACATCCGCATCAATGGCACCATCGTTGGCGGGCTGGTCGGCCTGCTGCTGCATGCGGTCGGGCTGCTGTTTGCGTGACGCGCGGCTAGACGCTGGCACTGACGAAGTTGACGATGGATTCGCTCGTTTCGGCCGGAATGTGGACAAAGCGCGCGCCCACCCGGTAGCCGGACGGCACGCCGCTGTCGCTGCAATGGACCACCTGGACCACGGTTTCATGCATATGCGGCGTACCCGGCAAATTGAACTCCAGGATGTGGCGGCTGCCGCCATCGAGCGGATCGGGACTGGTGAAACTGACGCCGGGACGCGAGATGTCGAGCAGTACGACCGGATGGCGCGCAGCGCCCGTCGTATCGGCGAGCACGGCATTTTCTTTCATCAGGCGGCGGGTATGGGCGCGCTTTTCGGGCATGTCGGTTCCTGTCTGTGCGGGACAGCCCATAGTACAGGATCGGCTTCGGTGCGCGGCGCCATGCTTGGCTTGTTGCAGATTAGATACTTGAGTTGTCAATTAATTAGCGTTATTCAAAGAAAACGTCAGGTTTCCTTGCGTCACTAGAATAATTTTGGCAAGATTCATGCTGAGAATAACAGTGCAGCATGGCTGCCGCCGACGCGGCCCGCTTACCACAGGAAAAAAATGAAAAAATCGATGATATTGGCATGTGCTCTGGCCGCAGCATCGCTGGGCGTGGCAAACGCCAGCGTGATCCTGGTCGAGAGCGCATCCGGCACCACGCCGTTCCTGTCCAGCGCCGCCGCTTACGAGGCTGCAGTGGACGCCGCGCTGGCCGGTCCTTCCCACGTGTCGGCCAGCCCGGCCAGCCTGAACTTCATTTCGCATGCCAGCCTGTTCGGCGGCAATTCGAATTTCGCCATGAAAACCACCGTCAACTTTGGCGTGGCCACCGCGGGCACCTGGTCGTTCCGCTCCGGCGTCGATTTCGGCTACGGCGGCGCCATGTTCATTGATGGCAACGCACTCGACTTCAAGGGCAGCGATATGTGGTGGAACAACAGCTACGGCACGCCGTCGCAGTTCCTGGCCGGCTCCGGCGTACTGAGCGCCGGCAATCACGTGTTGACGGTTCTCGGCTTCGAAGGCTGCTGCGATGGCGGCCAGCAAGTCCAGTTCATGATGCCGGCAGGTAGCTACACCAGCTTCAGCAACGCCGACGGCCTGAACGCGGTGCCGGAACCGGCGACCTTGGGCCTGGCGTTTGCCGGCCTGGGCCTGGTGGGCCTGAGCCGCCGCCGCAAGGGCGCCGCACAAGCCGCCTGAGCGACGCACGATGATGAAAGCCGTCCAGCGTCATGCCGGGCGGCTTTTTTTACGCCGCTAATCCCAGCGCTGCTGGCTTTCCGCTTCGAACGCCTCAGCGTCGAGCGCGAACATGGCCTCGAGTTCGTCGCGCGCCTGCTTGGCCGCCGACACATACTGTTCCTGGTCCTTGTAGAAGGGATACACCTGGGCCAGGGCCTTCAGATTCATCGCCCGGAATTTCTGCGCCGCCTGGCGCGCGCGGTAGGCATCGAAGCCGAGCTGCTGCAGCACCTGGCGGCCCAGCATCAGGGCTGACTCGAACGTCTCGCGCTCGATGATGGTGACGCCGCGGTCCATCAGGTCGTAATAATGGGTCACGTTGCGCGCCCGCGCCATGATCGGCAGCGCGGGGAAGGCCAGCCGCACGGCGTCGACCAGGCGCAGGCTGTCGTCGATATCGTCGATCGCCACCACCAGCGCGCGCGCATGGGCGGCGCCGGCCGCGTGCAGCAGATCGATGCGGGTGGCGTCGCCATAGAACACCTTGGAGCCGAACTTGCGCACCAGGTCGATCTGGTCGGGGTCGTGATCGAGCACGGTCAGGCGGACCTTGTTGACCGTCAGCAGGCGCCCGATGATCTGGCCGAAGCGCCCGAAGCCGGCGATGATCACGTGCTCGTCGTTGGCGTCGATGGCGTCGGCCTCGCGCGACGTCTTGGCCCGGAAGCGCGGCGCGATCAGTTTGTCATGGATGATCAGCAACAGCGGCGTGCACACCATCGACAGCGCCACCACCACGATCAGGATCGCCGCCACGTGCTCGGTGAACACGCGCGCCGCCTGGGCCGCCCCGAACACGACGAAGGCGAACTCGCCCCCTTGCGACAACAGGAAGGCAAACAGCGCCTGCTGGCTGGCCGGAATGGCGAAGCGCCGCGCCAGCAAATACAGCACGCCGATCTTGATGACCAGGAACGCGCCCACCAGGCCGAGGATCAGCCACGGCTGGGCCAGGAACACGCCGAAGTCGACCGACATGCCGACCGCGATGAAGAACAGGCCCAGCAGCAAGCCCTTGAACGGCTCCAGGTCGGTCTCGAGCGCATGCCGGTATTCGGAATCGGCCAGCAGCACGCCGGCAATGAAGGCCCCCAGCGCCATCGACAGGCCGACCGACTGCATCAGGAGCGCGATCGCGATCACCAGCAGCAGCGAGAACGCGGTGAAGATTTCGCGCAGGCCGCTCTTGGCGATCGCGCGCAGGGCAGGGCGGATCAGGTAGCGCCCGCTCAGCACCAGCGCACCGATCACCAAGGCCACCCGCAGCGCGCGCAGCCAGCCGCCGCCGGCCTCATTGACGGCAGCCACGCCCAGCAGCGGCACCACGGCGATCATCGGAATGGCGGCGATGTCCTGGAACAGCAAGATCGAAAACGCCGCCGTGCCGGTCGGCGTGTCCTTCAGGTTGCGCTCGTCGAGCGTGGCGATGGCGATCGCGGTCGACGACAGCGACAGGCCGAGCGCGCCGATCAGCGCCACCTTCCAGTCGACCCCGGCCAGCATGGCGGCCCCGGCCAGCGCCGCGGCCACGCCGAGCACCTGGGCCGCGCCGCTGCCGAAAATCGGCTGGCGCATCGCCCACAGCCGTTTCGGCTCGAGTTCCAGTCCGATCAAAAACAGCAGCAGCACCACGCCGAATTCGGAGAAGTGCAGGATGTCCTCGACTTCCTCGATCAAGCGCAAGCCCCACGGACCAATCGCGATGCCGGCCAGCAGGTAGCCGAGCACCGCGCCCAGCCCGAGTTTGCGCGCAATGGGGACGATCAGCACGGCGGCGGCCAGGTAGACCACCGCGTTTGCCAGCAAGCTATGTTCCATGGGTGGTCTGTCAGGTCAGGTGAAACTAAGGAAGCAGCGCCGTATCAGGGCTGGGCATCGAGATTGTGCTTCACGCGCAGCAGCAACGATTGCAGCTGCCGGTGTTCGGCGTCCGTCAAGCCGACGACGGCGTGCGCATTGAGGCGCTGCGCCTGGGTGGCCAGCACGCGCTGGATGGCCTCGCCGGACGGCGTCAGCACCAACCGGAAGTTGCGCCGGTCCGCTTCGTCGGGCGCGCCGTCGAGCAGGCCGCGCTCGCGCAAACTGGTGATCAGGCGCGCCAGCTGCGCCTTGTCGCGCCCGCTGTGGCGCGCGCAATCGCTTTGCGTGGCGCCCGGATGGCGCTGGAAATAGCTGAGCACCTTGCTTTCCATGTGGGTCAGGTCATGCGCGCCGTCGCGCAATACCTGGTACTGCTTGGACCGGTACAAATGCATCACCGTGTGAATCAAGTCGAGCACGCCCTCAGCCGCCCTCGGCGATTGGTTGACATTATCAATTGATTCTTGCACAATAGGAGACACTGTCATCCAATTAGAAAAGGTGGGAATATGAGTATAGTCGCTTCTGCAACACGGGTGCAACGGGTGCGCCACGAGCTCAAGCTGCGCGCGCTGAGCGTGCTGCGCGTGGCCGAGCTCGGACCGCACGTCAGGAGTATCACATTTGGCGGCGCGGCGCTGGTCGATTTTGTCAGCAGCTCGTTCGACGATCACGTCAAATTCATCATCGCCGACGACCATGGCGAGCCGGTGCGGCGCGACTACACGCCGCGCCATGTCGATACCGCGGCGCGCGAACTGACGATCGAATTTGCGCTGCACGGCAGCGGCCCGGTGGCCGCCTGGGCGGCGCAGGCCGCTGCCGGCCAGGAAGTCACCGTGGCCGGGCCGCGCGCTTCCTTCATCATCGCGCCGGACCTGGACTGGCACCTGCTGGTGGGCGACACCAGCGCTTTGCCAGCCATTGCGCGCCGGCTGGAGGAGCTGCCTGCCATAACGCAAGCATTCGTCATCGTGCAGGCCGCCGACCTGCGCGACCGGCGTATGCTGGACAGCGCGGCCAGTGTCCAGATACAGTGGGTCGACAGCGCAGAGGCTCTGTGCGCGGCCGTACGCGCGCTGACCCTGCCGAGCGGCGAAGGCTTTGCCTGGTGTGCGGGCGAAGCCAAAGCCAGCGCGGCCGTGCGCGCGATCCTGATCGCCGAACACGGGCTCGCACCTGACGCCATCCGGGCCGCAGCCTATTGGAAGCGCGGCGCTGCCGCCCATCATGAAAACCTGGCATCACCAACCGAAAGCTGACCATGTCCAACCAAACGCTCAATCTCGACGACACCCTGTATCGCTACGTGCTGGCACAATCGCTGCGCGAAGTCCCCGCGCAAACGGCCTTGCGCGAAAAAACCCGCAGCCATGAATTTGCCCGCATGCAGATTTCACCCGAGCAGGGCCAGTTCATGGCGCTGCTGGTCAAGCTGATGGGCGCGCGCCGGACCATCGAAATCGGAGTCTTTACCGGCTACAGCGCGTTGTCCGTCGCGCTTGCGCTGCCCGAGGACGGCATGGTGCTGGCCTGCGACATCAACGATGCCTACACGAAGATCGGCCAGCCGTTCTGGGAACAGGCCGGCGTGGCGCGCAAGATCGACCTGCGCCTGGCGCCGGCGCTGGAAACGCTGGATGCCTGCCTCGCTGCGGGCCAGGCCGGGCAGTACGATTTCGCCTTCATCGATGCCGACAAGCCCGCTTACGACGGCTATTACGAGCGCTGCCTGGCGCTGTTGCGGGTGGGCGGGCTGATCGCGATCGACAATACGCTGTGGAGCGGCCAGGTCGCCGCCGCGGCGACCACGCCGGAAACGGCCGCGCTGCAAGCGCTTAACACCAAGCTGCACCACGATGAGCGGATCGACCTGTCGTTGTTGCCGATCGGCGATGGCCTGACCTTGGCGCGCAAGCGCTAGCGCGTCAGGCGGCCGGCCCCAGCAGCGCACCCAGGCGCGCGATGAAGGCGTCCAGGTGCGCCTCGACCGTGCCGGCGTCGACCAGGTGGTCGCCATGCAGCACCAGTGGCGCTTCCCAGCGCATGCCGCAGCGTTGCGCGCTCAGGCGGAAGGCCGGCAGGTAGTCGTCCGTATGGTCGGCCTCGGCCGGATCGGCCGTGCTGGCCACCAGCCAGTATGTCTTGCCCTGCAGTGCGTGGCCGCCCGCGCCATAGGCCCAGCCCGGCAACAGCACGCTATCGACCCATTCCTTGAGCAGCGACGGCATGCTGTACCACAGGATGGGATGCAGGAACACGACGATGTCGGCCGCCGCCAGGCGGGCCTGCTCGGCCGCCACGTCGACATAGAAGTCGGGATATGCCTGGTACAGCTCATGCACGGTGACGCGCGGCAAGGCACGCGCCGCCTCGGCCAGCTTGCGCGTGACACGCGACAAGTGGGGGCGCGGATGGGCAAACAGCACCAGTGCCGTCGGCGGGGAATGCAGGGATGGGGCGGCCATGTTCTTTGTACGGGAAGTCGATAGGTTGTTGCGGCACGCCGTGGAGCGAGCCGGTTCGGCTGTTTATAATAGCAACTCGGCGGTATTTGGCCGCCGGGCGGCGAAAAATGACACGCCAATGAACAAAATCGCGGATCGTGCAACAATATCGGTTGCGGCGGGTCGATAGTGGCAATAAAAATCGATCGCAGCCATGCTTTTCAGATTAACGGCTAGCTTAGTTAGGACAATATGAGTAATTTCAACGAAGAACAAGTGCTGAGCGTCCATCACTGGACCGACCGCCTTTTTTCATTCACGACCACGCGCTCGCAAGCGCTGCGCTTTAGCAACGGCCACTTCACGATGATCGGCCTGATGGTCGACGGCAAGCCGCTGTTGCGCGCCTACAGCATCGCCAGCGCCAATTATGAAGACCATCTCGAATTCCTCAGCATCAAGGTCGAAGCCGGCCCGCTGACGTCGCGCCTGCAGCACATCAAGGTGGGCGATACCATCATCGTGGGCCGCAAGCCGACCGGCACCTTGCTGTCGGACTACCTGCTGCCGGGGCGCCGCCTGTACATGCTGTCGACCGGCACCGGCCTGGCACCGTTCATGAGCATCGTGCGCGACCCGGAAATCTATGACAAGTTCGACCAGCTGGTGCTGGTCCATGGCGTACGCCAGATCGATGAACTGGCCTACCACGACTTGCTGGTCGAGCATTTGCCGAACCACGAGTTCCTGGGCGACCTGGTGTCGAGCAAACTGCGCTACTACCCGACGGTGACGCGCGAGACCTACAAGAACACTGGCCGCGTAACCGAGCTGATCGAAAGCGGCAAGCTGTTTGACGACCTGGGCGTGCCGCCGTTCGACCCGGCAGTCGACCGCGTGATGATTTGCGGCAGCGCCGAAATGCTGCGCGACCTCAAGCACATCCTCGAAGCGCGCGGTTTCAAGGAGGGCAACACCACGTCCCCTGGCGACTTCGTCATCGAACGCGCGTTTGCCGAAAAATAAGCGCGGGGCAGGGCGCGTGCCCTGCCTGTTTGCACCCGGCGCCACGCTCGTGGCGTCGTTCTCCGGTTCCACGAAAGCCACCCCATGCTCGATCAAGCCAGCCTGAAGACCCTGTTTACCGATGCACGCACCCATAGCGCCTGGCAAGACAAGCCTGTTTCCGATGACTTGCTGCAGTCGGTCTACGACCTGATGAAGTGGGGCCCGACGTCAGCCAATTCGTCGCCGGGACGCATCGTGTTCGTCAAGTCGGCGGCCGCCAAGGAGCAATTGCTGGCCTGCGTAGGCGCTGGCAACCTGGACAAGGTCAGGAGCGCGCCGGTGACGGCGATCGTGGCCATGGACATGCGCTTTTTCGAGCAGTTGCCGACGCTGTTCCCGCACACCGACGCGCGCGCCTGGTTCGTCGGCAACGAAGCGCTGATCCAGTCGACCGCGTTTCGCAACTCGACCCTGCAGGGCGCCTACCTGATGCTGGCCGCGCGCGCGCTCGGGCTGGACTGCGGTCCAATGTCCGGTTTCGACATCGACAAGGTCAATGTCAGCTTCTTCGCCGGCACCGACTTGAAGGCCAATTTCCTGTGCAACCTCGGCTATGGCGATGGCCAGGCGCTGCATGCGCGCGGGCCGCGCCTGCCGTTCGAACAGGCGTGCAGCATACTTTGACGCGCACGCCGGCGCCGCCGTTGTTGCGGCGCTGAATTTGAGCGATCCCTGCCCGCGTGCCGATCGCATCGCAATCCGGCGCGCACACGCGATGCAGATCAATGGCCGACATGCCAACCTTGAGAACAACGCAATGAGGGCAATCGTGCGCTGACCTCGCCATCTACACTTGTTTGTACCTGTGGTTTGTACCTGTGGACGCCATCGGATCAACAAGGGGATTGCCATGTCAGAGCACGCCATCAGCAGCGACGTCGAGCACATCGAAGTCGAGGTCATCGACATTGCCATCCCGCTTCCCGCCGACGCGCGCGGCCGCCTTGGCGCCGGCGCCACCTACACCAGCGGCGGCGAGGCCACCGTGCTGTCCGGCTCCATCGAACGCATCGCCGCCAGCGACATCCGGCGCGGCATCGAATCGATTTGCGACGCCGTCAGCGGCGCCCTGATCAAGGCCGGGCCTGACTCCTGGTCTGTCGAGCTCAACCTCGGCTTCAAGGCCAATGCCAAGGTGCCCGTGCTGATGTCCGGCGAAGCGAACGCCGCGCTCAAGGTCACCCTGAACTGGAAGAAATCCGCGCCCGTCCTCACCTGAGGCTGCCATGCCCGCACCCAACGAAGCCGCGCGCACGACCGTGCGCATCCGCCACCGCGCCAATGGCGCCGACACCTTCGGCGCCGGCGTGTTCATCACGCCCACCGCCATCCTCAGCGCGCGCCACGTGCTCGATCCGCTGCGGCGCTACGCCAGCGATGTTCCCTTGCGCGAGGACGTGCTGCGGGTCGACACCGCCGGCTCGCTGGCGCACGCGCGGGTCGAGTCGGTGCGCTTGCCGGCGGACCCCGACATCGACCTGGCGCTGGCGATGCTGGCCAGCGCCAACGCCGCCGCGCCGGAAGCGTGCGTGGCCGTGCACCGGCCCGGCCACGCGGCCTTCGCCACCGGCGACGAATTGGCGATTCTGGGCTTTGCCATGGCCGATGGCGCGGTCCAGGCCGACCGCTACACAGTGCTGGGCGGCCATCCGAACGCCGGCTGCTACATCGCCAACCGCGCCGTGCCCGAAGGCTATAGCGGCGGGCCGGTGATGGCCGGCGATGCGCTGGCAGGCATCGTCTATGCGCGCCATCAGACCCAGGGCCAGTCCTATTTCTACGGGCTTGAACACATCCATGCATTCCTGGCGGCGGCCGGCATCGCGCCGCGCCTGAGCGAGGTCGGCGCGCACCCGCTGCGGCGCTATCCGATCGGCCCTTTCGTGTCGCGCATTACCGTGCATACGATGCTGGGCGCGCTGATCGGCGCCCATGTCGCGCTGTACCAGGGCCTGGCGGCCATCGAGCAGATCTACCTGGCCAACGCGGCGCGCATCGCGTGCGGGCCCGACACCGGCGACAGCGGGGTGATCGATCCGGCCCGCTTGCCGCATCCCTACGTCGACCTGGCCGGTTTCTGGCATGGGGCATTCTCGCTGGCCGGACTCAAGTCGCCGCGCATGCTGGCCGCGCTCTTGCTGGCCACCGACGACGACGCCTTGCCGCCCGCCGCCCGCAGCGAACGCGCACGGATGCTGTCCACACTGGCAGCATGGCCGTCCTGACCGGTACGCACGCAAACCAAGGAGACCCACATGCGATCCCCCTTTGCCGCCTGGTGGCGGAAATGCCTTTGTGCGCTGGCCTTTGCGCTGGCGGCCGGCAACGCCCCGGCCGATCCCCAGTGGGGCCTGGCGCCGAATGCGAGCCAGGCCCAGGTTGACGATGTGCTCAACCGGCTGGCCGCGTTGCCTTCGCTCGAGACCAATGAAATCGACCTGATCCTCACGCGCCTGCATTTCACGCCGGAGCTGCGGCCCGATGTCTGGGCCGCGCTGCCGGCGCGCGCCAAGCTCGAGACTGCGCACCGCTGGGCGCAGGCGGTCAGCGACGAAAACGGCGTGGCCTTCATCCACGCGGTGGCGCGCGACCTGGCGCTGCGCTATGACTCGATCCGCTTCGATTCCTATTTCGCCACCGTCTTTCACGGCGCCGCCGCCAGCGGTCCGCACGCGCCGCCGGCCTTTCGCCGGCCCGCCGCCGGCGCCATCGCGCCGCTGGCGCCGGAAATGACGCAGATGCTCAATACGCTGGCCGACTACATCGACGGAACCGGACCGCTGTCGCGGGTCAACCTGGCCATGCACCGTTTCGACCTCGAGGGACAAAAGCTGGACCAGGCGCTGGGCAAGCGCAAGCCGCGCGACTTCCTGGCCGCCGCCGTCGGCCTGGCGCCCAAGCCGCCGCCGGTGCATGAGCGTCTGAACCTGCTGATGCGCGATGTGCTGCACGACGCCGAATCGGCCGGCCACGACCGCCGCCTGGCCAGCGTCGCGGCCGACCTGCACGCGCTGTTCGGCGCGCCGCCCGATCACCTGGCGCCGGTGGCCCTGGCCCGCTCGATCAGCCAGGCCGACCTGGTCACCGCGCAGCGTTACGACACGCCAGCCAATCCGGTCGGCCCCACCATGGGCGGCAGCCCGCAGCGTTTTGCCGAAGCGACCCAGACGCATGCCAATTTCGATGCGAAATTTCATCCGCCCGGATCGAACCGCTCATTCAGATCGGTGCGCTCGATCGCCCGCGGCCGTGGGGGCGTGATCGCCGGCGCCGATGTCAGCTCGGCGCTGGCCCCGCCCAGGTCGATCCGCATCGTGCTGGCCGGCGGCGCGCCGTGCGGCACCGATGGCCGGCTGGCCAAGGGCAGCATCGAGATCAGGACCGCCAGCGCCAGCTACCAGTATCCCAACGTCAGCTGCGACATCCTGTACGCCGCCTCGCGCGTCGCCTACCAGCCGCCGGGTGCGGTCGCCTGGACGCCGGGCGAGGCCATCGGCCTGGCCAGCATCGATACTGCCGGCCTGCATCCGACGTTTCCGCTGTTTGTTCCGGCCGACGGCAACCCGCTCGGGATCGGCTCGCGCTGGCGCATGCTGCTGCATCCGGCCCTGATCGACACCGACATCGGCAGCGCGGTCGGCCTGATCGACATGTGGCCGCGCGCCAGCCAGCAGATCGTGCTGGCGACCGGCAAGGAGCGCGCGGTGCAGCGTTGGCTGACTTCGCTCGATGACGTCGCCACCTGGAAATGGAGCGACTCTCCGGCGCGCATCGTGGCGCACGGCGGCACGCTATCCGTGGTGGCGCAGCGCGGCAAGACCCTGCTGACGATGCGCACGTTCACACGGATGGACATGAAGATGGAGAACCTGACGCTGCCGAAGGTCGTCGCGCACATCAGGGCCGACTGGAACGCCTGCCAGGCGCACGACGATATGGCCAGCCAGCACTGCCGCGACGTTGCGGGCGCACACGCGCTGGTGCTCGACGAAAAAGATCATCTGAAGCCCTACACCAGCGGCCGCGATTCGACCGAACTGGCGGCGGCCGCGCCTGCGCTGGTGGCCCGGATTCCGGACTTCGCACGGGCCGAGGAATTCCTGCGGGCGCTGGCCGTGTTTCGCTGGGCCAGGCAGAGCCAGGCCACGCTCGAAGGCGATGACGTCGCCATGCTGGTGCCGCGCCCGAAGACGATGGACACCGTCGTGGTGGGCGTCTTCTCCGATTTCATCGCATCCGCTGGCGCCGCGGCCGACTGGCAAACCGAATGCGGAACAGTGCTCGGGCGCTTGCAGGCGCTTCGGCTAGACCAGGGCGCAGGCGCCGGGCGCAAGGAATTCGCCGTCAAGCAGGCCTATACGCAACTGGTCATGCACGGCATCCTGACGCTGGAAAACGACAAGGTCATCGCGCATTGCGAGCCGCCTTGAAACGGCTGCCCTGCATCGGCCGGCGAGCGGCCAGTGCCGGGCAGCACGTCGTCAGGCCCAGGCGGCCCCGAAGCGCTGGCCGCCGTTTTCCTCATAGCCGGTCACGAAGCGGGTCAGGCGGCCCTCCGACAACTGCTTGTTGAACTCGGCCTGGAACTGGGCCGCGTCCTGGCCGTGGCGGGCCAGCACCGCCGGCGCGTTCTGCTCCCAGATGGCGGTAAAGTGCGGCGTGCCGGCGTGGGTGTAGGCGTTCAGGTACATCAGCTGGCGCCCGGCGCTGGTGTTGGCCGTGAACTGGGTCTGGTACTCGGCCAGCGTGAGGAAGCTCTTGGCGAAGAAGCCGCCCACGTCATGCTTTTCGTACAGGCCGGCGTAGCACAAGTTATTGCCCGGCGAGACCACGCTGATATTGAGCGGACGCCATCCGTCGGCCGTCAGCGCATTGAATTTCGCCTGGTGCTGGGCCTGGGTCAGGCCGTGGTAGGCGGTCCTGGCGGTGGCCGCGCCCTTGATGAAGATGCTGGCATAGCGCACCTCGCTGCCGCTCACATAGGTTTCGACCTGGTGCAGGTGGAAGCCCTGGCCCGAACGGGCATCGAATTCGGCCTGGTACTGGGCCGCGCTCATGCCGTGCCGTGCAGCCCAGGGATTGCCATCGTTCCGATGGAAGATCGCATTGAAGAATACCTGGCCGTTGACAGCGTAGCCGTCGACCCACACCGGCCGGTAGCCAGCGCTGGTGGCGTGGTCGACTTCGGTCTGGTACAACGCTTCGGGGATGCCGCTGCGGGTCACTTCGGCCCAGCCCGGTGGATACCAGGCCGGCGCGGTGGCGGCCGGCCAGATCGCCATCGGCGTGGTGGCGAAGCCCTGGTCTTCGGCCTTGACCCATTTGCCGGCCGGGCTAGGCGGGGTCAGCGCGCTGCGGTCGATCATGAAGGTATTGCGGAACGGGACCGGGCGCAGCGGGCCGCCCCACGGCTTGCTCGCCTCGATCGCGTGGATGTGCAGGTGCGGGTTGGTGGAATTGCCCGAATTGCCGGCCAATCCGAGCAGCTCGCCGCGCTTGATGGCCGCGCCCAGTTTGGCGAACTTGGCGGTCAGCGAACCGGGCTGCATGTGGGCGTACAGCACCGCTTCGTCGCCGTGCTGCAGCCAGAAGTGGTTGCCCTCGACCGGATCCGGGGTCGGCACCTGGGTGCCCATCTCGGTATTGCTCGGCATGTCGTTCTTGAAGCCGATGACGCTGCCGTCGGCCATCGCATAAATCGGCTTGCCCCAGATCCGATAATGTTCGTTCTTGCTGCCATCCATGCCGGGCAGCTTGTCGTTCCAGCCATTGATTGCCTTGTCGAAGGCCATCACGCCCATGTCGTAGGCGAACAGCTGGCTGCCGTCGCCGGCCGAGGCGTGGGTTTCGCCCTGGCCGGACCAGTATTCGCCGATCCGGAAATCGTGCGCCATCGCCGGGAATTCATAGCTGCCGCCGGGAACCGGGCTTTGGTGGGCCTTCAATGGCATGGTGGTGCTGACCGGGTCGGCAAAGCCGTCCGCGCTCAGGCTCATCTTGATCTGGCCGGGGGCCGGCAATGGCAGCGTGATGTTGTTAGCCGGCTGGAAGAACCACGCCGCCGAGGCGCCTGCGGCGATCTGCAGGTCCTTCATTTCGATGACCTGGGTCATGGGATTCTTGATGCCGACCTGGACTGGAATGGTCACGGCGGGCAGCGCGGGCGCGCCGATGAAGGAGACGACCAGGTTCTTCAGCGTGATGGTCTTGCTTTCGTTGTTCGTGACCTTGATCTTCAGGGCCAGGTGGCCGGTTGGCTCGGCGCCGGCCCGTTTTCGGGACCAGCGACAGGAACACGACGGCGCCGGATTCTTCAGGTTCCACGGCAACGACTAGTTTTGGTGCGCTCATAATATTATTCTCCTAGATTAATCTATTTAAATAGCGAGACGAATGTGAGGCGTAGCCGACATATGTCGGCGTGCTTGTTTTCCTCGTTTTAGCGCTCAGATTATTCTACTTATAACGGAGCGCAGTCAATGTCTTTATTGAATCATTTCACATTTTGATCACAGCTAACACTTTGTTTTTAATGAGAATAGCTAGTTTCCATTTGGAATTTGTGAAAATTTGTGGTTATCCTATTCATTCATGGTCGTGAATATGAAGATACCCGCGATTTAGTTAATATTCGCGTGTTTTCATATTTGAAATGGTTGATTCATTGTGACTGTTCAGCCGCTATGCAGCGAGCGCGATAGGATTGCCGTTGAATGCCCGGAGCAGTACCTCGAGCATGCCATGGCCTTGTTTGCGTAGTGTGTCGAGACAGGAGCGAATGACGCAAAAATTCTCGGCACCGATCA
>JANYGW010000058.1 GCA_025359245.1 Massilia sp. | reverse complement strand
GGTTCGGGCGCCGTGAAGGCCTGCCACAGCACGCCCTTGACGATGTAGTTGTGGATGTCGCGCACGCGCTCGTCGCCCAGTTGCGAGTCGCGCAGGCGCGAGACGGCGTCGTATTCGTACAGGCCCTGTTGCGCCTTGGTGGTCGACTTGATGTGCCACTGCATCAGCGGCATGTCGAGCGCTTGCGCCACTTCCTCGGCCAGCATGGTCTTGCCGGTGCCCGGCTCGCCCTTGATCAGCAGCGGGCGCTGCAAGGTGAGGGCGGCGTTGACGGCCAGTTTCAGGTCGGCGGTGGCGACGTAGCTGCTTGACCCCTGGAAGCGGTGGGCCTGGTTGTGCGGTGCGTGCATGGGGCGTATGTCGTCGAGTTGAAGATATTTCGAGTATAAGGCAGATCGGAAACCCCGGCTGACCGCGGCATGCCGTCTGGAGGGCGGCGTCTATTTATGGACAGGGGGGAGCCGGATGGGTACACTCGCGGGATTGTTTTTGATGCAATTTTCCAGGAGTGTCGATGAATGTGAAGACCTTGTTTGGCCGCGCCTGTGTCGTGCTGGCTGGCCTGGCATCGTCGGCGTCGATGGCCGCGCCGGCGCCGGCGCCTGCGCTGAAAAGCCGTGCCAATTTGATGCTGGTGGTGCGCGAAACGGCGGGCGCCAACAAGCAGGACGAACAACTCAAGCCGAGCGGCAAAGCAACGGTGCGGCTGGCCGACGGAAAGGAAGTCGAGATGGACGCGGCGTGGTGGGAGTTCATCGGCGACACCCATATCCGCTTTGTGTTCGACGAACCGACGACCATGGTTGGCGCTGCGTCAGCCGACTTGACTGAGCTCGGCCTTGCCGGCGTTGACGCTGCACTCGCGCTGGCGCTGGACAATATCAAGCGGGTCTATGGCGCACCGGTGTCGTCGCCATGGACCGAAGGCATCATGGAAGTGTCGGGCACATCCCCGGACCTGGATAGCAGCTACCTGCTGGACCGGGCGTTTTGGCGCACCTTGCTGTCAGCCCATCCTGACGGCTTGGTGGTGGCCGTCCCCAAGCGGGGCGCGCTGTTGTACGTGCCGGTATCGAACACCAAGGGCGTCAGTGGTCTGCAGCGCAGTATCGGCCAGCTGTACGCCAGCAGCGGCACGCAGCGGGTTTCGTCCGCCTTATTCCTGTTCAAGGGCGATCGCTGGACTGTGTTCCAGGCGCCGGGGCGCTGAGGCGCAAGGGGCATCGTCAGCATGGCTGGGTATTGGCCGTGCCACTGTGGCCCGGCCAGGCGGCTGCGCGGCGGCTCGCACCGGACGGAAGTGCCGGCCGGGCGCGCCAGCGCGTACACTGTCGCCTCATCCATTTCATTATGCACAGAGAATGAGCAAAAAAAACGACGTGGCGCAGGCTGGCCAGCCTGCCAGGGGAAGGGCGCACTACCTGTTGGGCGTTCTGCTGCTTTTGTATCTGCTGTGCGCGTGGCGCGTGGCGCCGATGCTGTGGATGCTGATGGATATCGAGATCATCGCGCCGTGGGCCGGCTTGCTGATGATGAGCGGTACGGCGTTCCTCGCGCTGGGCATTGCAAGGTCGCTCTACAAGGCGCGCCTGGAGCCTGCCATGCTGCTGCTGGCGGCCGTGCTGCTTGGCGCCACGATGACCCAGGTTGGCAATTGGGATTACAAAGTCAGCCAGGGCTTGCTGGCGACGCTGGCGTTCGGAACGGCGATCGCGCTGCTCGGCGCCGTGCTGGGCTGGCGCAGGGCGGCGTAGCAGACCGCTTTCAGTCGACGTGAGCTGATCATTGTCAACGCCGTTTGCTGCTTCGGAGCTACCGTGGATTCCAAGCGGCAGTCCGACAAAAATGGCCTATTTCCTCCCCCATCTGTTGACGCACCAGGCCTCGGTTGGCGCGACCATGCCGGTCGACGCCTTTCCCGCGGCGCGCCAGGGCAGCTTCAGCTTTATCGCCTGCGGCCACTTGCCGATGCAAGACCTCCACTTCATTTTTTCCGCGCCCGACGGGACCGTGCTGCAACGCGTGGTGCCGCGCCGGCTGCAGCCGCGCGCGCAGCAGGGCGCGGGCCGCCTGCGCTCGCATGTGCTGGTGCGCCTGGGCGAATACCTGGTGCGCCTGCTGCTGGGCAATAGCATGCTGTTCAACCTGGAACTGGGGCCGGACCTGCTGCGCTATCCGACGCTGTCGGTGCGGGTGCGGAACAGCGGCCAGTCGCCCATTGTCGTTGGCCGGTTGCGGCTGCGCAGCTGCGCGCTGGCGCGCGACCGCGTGATTGCCAATACGCATGCGCTGGAAGGTTACAGCGAGCGCGTCAGCGTGACCGCCGGCGGCTTCTTGCCGCTGCACGTGCATGCGCCGGCGCGCCGGTTTTCGGTGCAGGTGCTGCGCTTCGGCGCGCGCGAAAAGGCCTTGTTCGCCGAACCGAACATCCCCGGCTTCGCGCAAGACTATCGCGCCGACGCCTTCGAAAACGGCGCGCGCTGGAAGCTCAGCTATCTGCTGGCCATCGATCCTTGCTGGAGAAGCGGCCTGTACGCGGCGCGGCTGGCCGATCCGGACGGCGCCAGCTTCGACATCACCTTCATCGTCAGGAACGCCGGGCAGCCGGCGCGCGGCGCGCTGGCGGTGCTGGCGTCGACCAATACCTGGCAGGCGTACAACGACTGGGGCGGCGCCTCGCTCTACCGCTGCGATGTCGAGGACGGCCTGGAACGCCCGTTCGTGTTTATCGTGCACAGCCAGCGCCCCAATCCGGGCGCCTCGCCGCAGGGCGCGGTCGGCCATCTTGCCAATGCCGAGCGGCACGTGCTGGGCTGGCTGGAGCGCAACAACATTCCTTACGACCTGTTTGCCGACAACGACCTGCACGAGCGTCCCGGCTTGCTGGCGTCCTACCCGGCCGTGCTGATCAATACGCACAGCGAATACTGGAGCGCGCCCATGTATCAGGCGCTCGAATCGTTCCAGGCCAAGGGCGGCAACCTGATCTACCTGTCCGGCAACGGCTTGTACTGGAAGAGCGTCATCGGCAAGGAGCGCATGGAAGTGCGCTTCGACCACAGCCGCCACACGCTGAGCAGCGATACGGGCGGACGCTGGCGTGATTTTGGCCGTCCGGAGTGGCGCGCGCTCGGGGTCAGCTTCACCCGGGCCGGCTACCGCGCGCATTCCCGGCCTTACAAGGTGATCTCCCCGGGACACTGGATTTTCGCGCACACGGGCGTGGCCGCGGGCGACCTGGTCGGCGCCGGCGGGCTGAACCGCGGCGGCGCGTCCGGCTGGGAGCTCGACAAGATCGACCGCGCCGGCCGCCCGCCGGGCCTGGTGCACCTGGCCAAGGGCACCAATCCCTGGCGCGCCGGCGCCGACATGGTCTATTTTCGCCATGCCGGCGGCGGGGCCGTGTTCTCGGTCGGCTCGATCACCTTCGGCGGCAGCCTGGCGGTCGATCCGGTGCTCTCGCGCATGCTGCTGAACGTGATCGTCCGTTTCGCCCCGCCGGGCCCTGGTGCGCGGCGCAATCTTCTTGCCAAAATAGCCATCTCGGGCTAGGCTGCGATCTTGCTTATTCACCCAGGCTGAGGCTTGCATGCAAATCAAGGATGCGCAACACAATATGCGCCATGCGTATTTCAACGGCGCTCCGGGCGTGCTCGCGTCGGCGCTGGTGTGGCTCGCTGCGGCGCTGGTGGCGCTGGCCAGGTCGCCCGATACCAGCATCGCGACGCTGTTCATCGGCGGCATGTTCATCCACCCGCTCGGCATGCTGATCGCCAGGGCGCTGCGCCGTCCGGGCGTGCACGCGCCCGGCAATCCGCTCGCCGCGCTGGCGCTGGAAGGCACCGTCCTGATGCTGTTTGCCTTGCCGCTGGTGTTTGCCGTGTCGCGCCTGCGCGTGGACTGGTTCTTTCCGGCCATGCTGCTGGTGATTGGCGGACGCTACCTGACCTTTGCCACGATCTACGGCATGCGCCTGTACTGGGCTTGCGGCGCCGCGCTGGCCGTCGCCAGCGCGGC
>JANYGW010000018.1 GCA_025359245.1 Massilia sp. | reverse complement strand
ACAACGAAGCAGCAGTTCCCATCACGGGCGCTGAGATTTTAGTCCGTTGCCTGGCCGAAGAGGGCGTCAAACACGTCTTTGGCTATCCGGGCGGAGCGGTGCTCTATATCTACGACGCCATCTTCAAGCAAGACAAATTCCAGCACGTCCTGGTTCGCCACGAGCAGGCCGCCGTCCACGCGGCAGATGCCTATTCGCGCAGCTCGAACACGGTCGGCGTGGCCCTGGTGACCTCCGGTCCCGGCGTCACCAATGCCGTCACCGGCCTGTCGACCGCGTACATGGACTCGATCCCGATGGTCGTCATCTCCGGACAGGTGCCCAGCCATGCGATTGGCCAGGATGCGTTCCAGGAATGCGACACGGTCGGCATCACCCGCCCCTGCGTCAAGCACAATTTCCTGGTCAAGGACGTCAAGGACCTCGCCACGACGATCAAGAAAGCCTTCTTCATCGCGCGCACCGGCCGTCCCGGCCCGGTACTGGTCGACATCCCGAAGGATATCTCGATGCACAAATGCGTCTACGATTATCCGAAGGAAATCGAGATGCGCTCCTACAAGCCGGTCGACAAGGGCCATGCGGGCCAGATCCGCAAGGCGGTCCAGCTGCTGCTGCAGGCCGAACGCCCGATGATCTACACCGGCGGCGGCGTGATCCTGGCCAATGCCGCGCCCGAGCTGAACAAGCTGGTCGACAAGCTCGGCTTCCCGGTCACCAACACGCTGATGGGCCTGGGCGGCTACCGCGCCTCGAGCGACAACTTCGTCGGCATGCCGGGCATGCACGGCACCTATGAAGCGAACATGGCGATGCAGCACTGCGACGTCCTGATCGCCATCGGCGCCCGCTTCGACGACCGCGTGATCGGCAACCCGAAGCACTTCGCGTCGAACCCGCGCAAGATCATCCACGTCGACATCGATCCCTCGTCGATCTCCAAGCGCGTCAAGGTCGATATCCCGATCGTGGGCAACGTCAAGGATGTGCTGATCGAGATGCTGTCCCAGCTCGACGCCGCCGAAGCGCGCCCGAACCCGGCCGGCATCAAGGACTGGTGGAAGCAGATCAACGAATGGCGCGGCCGCGACTGCCTGAAATACCAGGATTCGGACCTCGTCATCAAGCCGCAGTCGGTGGTCCAGAAAGTGTGGGAAGTGACCAAGGGCGACGCCTTCATCACCTCCGACGTGGGCCAGCACCAGATGTGGGCGGCCCAGTACTACAAGTTCGACAAGCCGCGCCGCTGGATCAATTCCGGCGGCCTGGGCACGATGGGCGTGGGCTTGCCGTACGCGATGGGCGTGCAGATGGCCAACCCGGACGCCACCGTCGCCTGCATCACCGGCGAAGGCTCGATCCAGATGTGCATCCAGGAGCTCGCCACCTGCAAGCAATACCATTTGACGCCGAAGATCATCCTGCTCAACAACCGCTTCCTCGGCATGGTGCGCCAGTGGCAGCAGATCGATTACGGCTCGCGCTATTCCGAGTCCTACATGGATTCGCTGCCCGACTTCTCGATGCTGGCCGAGTCGTTCGGCCACGTCGGCATGAAGATCGAAAAGCCCGGTGACGTCGACGGCGCCCTGAAAGAGGCGTTCGGCATGAAGGACCGGCTGGTGTTCATGAACTTCATCACCGACCAGTCCGAAAATGTCTGGCCGATGGTCAAGGCGGGCAAGGGCCTGTCCGAAATGCTGCTCGGATCGGAGGACCTGTAATGCGCCATATTATTTCTGTCTTGCTTGAAAACGAAGCCGGTGCGCTGTCGCGCGTGGTGGGCCTGTTTTCGGCGCGCGGCTACAACATCGAAACTTTGACTGTTGCCCCGACCGAAGACGCGACCCTGTCGCGCATGACCATCGTCACCAGCGGTTCGGACGACATCATCGAGCAGATCACGAAACACCTGAACCGCCTGATCGAGGTGGTGAAAGTGGTTGACCTGACCGAAGGTGAACACATCGAACGCGAGCTCATGCTGATCAAGGTGCGCGCGGTGGGCAAGGAGCGCGAAGAGATGAAGCGCACCGCGGATATCTTCCGCGGCCGCATCATCGACGTCACGGAAAAGACTTACACGGTCGAGCTGACCGGCAACAAGGGCAAGCTCGACGCGTTCATCAATTCCATCGACCGCAGCTCCATTCTCGAAACGGTACGTACGGGCGGATCCGGTATCGGCCGCGGCGAACGCATCCTCAAAGTTTGATTCGTGCCTGACGGCACAACCCCCACACTAAAAATTATAGGACTACATATCATGAACGTTTTTTACGACAAAGACTGCGACCTCTCCCTCGTTAATGGCAAGAACGTTGCCATCATCGGCTACGGCTCCCAGGGCCATGCGCACGCACAGAACTTGAACGATTCGGGCGTCAACGTCACCGTCGGCCTGCGCAAGGGCGGCGCCTCGTGGACCAAGGTCGAAGCGGCCGGCTTGAAAGTGGCTGAAGTGAACGACGCGATCAAGGCCGCCGACATCATCATGATCTTGCTGCCGGACGAGAACATCGCCCAGGTCTACAACGAAAACGTCGCGCCCTACGCCAAGCAGGGCGCCGTGCTGGCCTTCGCGCACGGCTTCAACGTGCACTACGGCCAGGTCGTGCCACGCGCCGACCTCGACGTCATCATGATCGCGCCGAAAGCGCCAGGCCACACCGTGCGCGGCACCTACGCCGCCGGCGGCGGCGTGCCGCACCTGATCGCGGTCTACCAGGATAAATCGGGCTCGGCGCGCGACATCGCCCTGTCGTACGCGATGGCCAATGGCGGCGGCCGCGCCGGCATCATCGAAACGAACTTCCGCGAAGAAACCGAAACCGACTTGTTCGGCGAGCAGGCAGTCCTGTGCGGCGGCGCGGTCGAACTGATCAAGGCCGGTTTCGAAACCCTCACCGAAGCCGGCTACGCGCCGGAAATGGCCTATTTCGAATGCCTGCACGAATTGAAACTGATCGTCGACCTGATCTATGAAGGCGGCATCGCCAACATGAACTACTCGATCTCGAACAACGCCGAATACGGCGAGTACGTCACCGGTCCGAAGATCGTCACCTCGGCAACCAAGGATGCGATGCGCCAGTGCCTGAAGGACATCCAGACCGGCGAATACGCCAAGAGCTTCATCCTGGAAAACAAGGCCGGCGCACCGACGCTGATCTCGCGCCGCCGCCTGACGTCCGAGCACCAGATCGAAGAAGTCGGCGCGAAACTGCGCGCGATGATGCCATGGATCGCCAAGAACAAGCTGGTCGACCAGTCGAAGAACTAAAAATTGAGCAAGTTGCAGTCATGATTTGATTGTTGGCTTTAGCACGTCATCCTCGCGCACGCGGGGATCCATGCTGAATATGCTCGGTATGGGTAGCGCCTTGGCGCGCGTGCGCGAGGACGACATTGTCACCGTTTGTATTCGTTTGCAACCGTTGATGTCCAAAACGCGCTCGACACGTAATTCCGGGTATCGTTCGTGATATTCAAGCTGAAAGGGGCCTTGCGCCCCTTTTTCTTGCCATTCACCGCGGAGAAAAGAACAATGTCGCTCAAAAAGATCGCCCTGATGGCCAGCCTCGCGCTGGCCGCCCAAGTCCACGCGCAATCGGTTCCGACCGGTGGCACGCTCGTCATCGTGCCGGCCTTCGGCGAAGTCACCCACGCCAACGATGAAGCCACCGCCAGCTTCATGGTCGAGGAACAGGACAAGGACAAGTCCGCCGCGGCCTCGCGCGTGAACCAGAAAATGAAGCAGGGCACCGAGATCGTCCGCAAGGAAGATCCGAAAGCGACCCTCAAGACGCTGGGCTACTACACTTATCCGGTCTATCCGGAAGACCGTCCGCAGCCGAACGGCATGCCGAGCGGCAAACCGCGCGTGCCGACCAGCTGGCGGGTAGGGCAGTACCTGGAAGTGAAGACCATGAATCTGGGCGGCCTGCCGAAGCTGGCCGCATCGGTGCAGAAAGTGCTGGGCCTGAATGGTGTCCAGTTTGGCCTGTCGCCGGCCACCACCAAGGCGCTCGACGACCAGCGCATCGCCGCCACCTACCAGAACCTGAACGAACGGATCGCCTCGATCGCCGCCGCCATGGGCCGCAAGGTCGGCGATGCCGTGCTCGACACGGTCGACTTCGAAGGCTCGGGTAATTACGCTGGCGGCCAGGGGGCGGACGCTGCCGCGCCGAAAATGATGCGTTCGATGGGCGAGCCAGGGCAGCAAGTGGCCGAGCCGAGTTTCGAGCCTGGCGAAACCACGCTGCAGATGCGTCTCGTCGGAAAGGTGAAGTTCAAGTAACAGTTCTGTTCGCAAAGTTGACGGTCCGCCTACTATAATGACTGGCATACCAATCTGCCCGACCCGGGCGTGACCGCACGAAGCGACACCATCACTTGAAACGGAAATTTATGGCAACCTTCCCCCGCCGCCGCAAGCCTGGCGTACAAGCAAAAGCAAAAAACGGGAAAATTTCGCGTTTCGCCCGCATCGGCCGCAAGAAATACGATGCCGAAGGCAACCCGGTGCGTCCGCGCGGGATCTACCTGCTGCCCAACGCCTTCACCACTGCCGCGCTGTTCTGCGGCTTCTACGCCATCGTCCAGGCGATGAACCTGAAGTTCGAGCACGCCTGCTGGGCCATTTTCATCGCCATGATTCTCGACGGCTTGGACGGCCGCATCGCGCGCCTGACCAATACCCAGTCCGAATTCGGCGCCCAGTACGACAGCCTGTCCGACATGGTCTCCTTCGGCGCCGCGCCGGCGCTGGTGATCTACGAATGGTCGCTGCGCGGCCTGGGCAAGTTCGGCTGGCTGGCCGCCTTCGTCTATTGCGCCGGCGCCGCGCTGCGCCTGGCGCGTTTTAATACCAACATCGAAGTGGTCGACAAGCGCTACTTCCAGGGCTTGCCCAGCCCTGCGGCCGCGGCCATGGTCGCCGGTTTCATCCTGATGATGACCGACCTCGAATACAGCGGCACCGAAATGGCGTGGATCTCGTGGGGCATCGCGCTGTTTGCGGGCCTGACGATGGTGACCAACGTGCCGTTCTACAGTTTCAAGGATGTGAACTTCCGCAAGTCGGTGCCGTTCATCGTGGTGTTCCTGATCGCGCTCGGGCTGGCGCTGGTCTCGATCGACCCGCCCAAAGTATTGATGCCTTTGTTTGTTTTATACGGACTGTCCGGATATGCGGTGTATGGCTGGCGCCTTGTCAAAGGCAAGCCAGTCAGCATCGTCCATGCCGACAGCGACCGTCTCGACCCGAGCGAGCGCCGCTAAGTTACATCATCCCTGCGAAGGCGGGGATCCATAGCACCGATGGTCAGATTCCGACAATGAACGGAGCCTCGGAGTTATCGGTCCCCGCCTGCGCAGTGACGATGAAGGCGGCTTCGCGTTTTACTTTGCCTACTGGAGCCGCCATGACTGACTCGAACCGCCTGATCATTTTCGACACCACCCTGCGCGACGGCGAGCAATCGCCCGGCGCCTCGATGACCAGGGATGAAAAGGTCCGCATCGCGCGCCAGCTCGAGCGCATGCGCGTGGACGTCATCGAAGCCGGCTTCGCGGCCGCCTCGCCGGGTGACTTCGACGCGATCCGCGCCATCGCCAGCGCCATCAAGGACTCGACCATCTGCTCGCTGTCGCGCGCCAACGAGCGCGACATCGCGCGCGCCGCCGAAGCGCTGCAGCCGGCCGCGCGCAAGCGCATCCATACTTTCATCGCCACCTCGCCGCTGCACATGAAAATGAAGCTGCGCATGGAGCCCGAGCAGGTGCTCGAGCAAGCCATCGCGGCCATCCGCTGCGCGCGCCAGTACACCGACGACATCGAGTTCTCGCCCGAGGACGGCAGCCGCTCGGAAGAAGACTTCCTGTGCCGCGTGCTCGAGGCGGTGATCGCCGAAGGGGCCACCACCATCAACTTCCCCGACACGGTCGGCTACGCGGTGCCCGAGGTGTTCGGCGCGACCATCAAGCGCCTGCGCGAACGGATTCCGAACTCCGACAAGGCAATCTGGTCGGTGCACTGCCACAACGACCTCGGGCTGGCGGTTGCCAATTCGCTGGCCGGGGTGATGATCGGCGGCGCGCGCCAGATCGAATGCACCATCAATGGCCTGGGCGAACGGGCCGGCAATACGGCGCTCGAAGAAGTCGTCATGGCGCTGCGCACCCGCAGCGACCACTTCGGCCTGCAGCTGGGGATCGACACCACGCAGATCGTGGCGGCCTCCAAGATGGTGTCGCAGATCACCGGCTTCGCGGTGCAGCCGAACAAGGCGGTGGTCGGTGCGAATGCGTTCGCGCACGCTTCGGGCATCCACCAGGACGGCATGCTCAAGGCGCGCGAGACTTACGAGATCATGCGTGCCGAAGACGTGGGCTGGGCCGCCACCAAGATCGTGCTGGGTAAGCTCTCGGGCCGCAACGCCTTCAAGGCGCGCCTGCAGGAGCTGGGCATCGGGCTCGAATCGGAAGCCGAAGTCAATGCCGCCTTCGGCCGTTTCAAGGAGCTGGCCGACCGCAAGAGCGAGATCTTCGACGAGGACATCATGGCGCTGGTATCGGACGAGGAGCACGCGCACGAGGGCGAGTACTACCGCTTCGTGTCGCTGTCGCAGCGCTCCGAAACGGGCGAAACGCCGAGCGCGAAAGTGGTGTTCGCGATGGACGGCAAGGAATATACCTGCGAAGGCGAGGGCGACGGCCCGGTCGACGCCACCGTCAACGCGATCGAAAAGGAAGCGGCCAGCGGCGCCGAGCTGGTGCTGTTCTCGATCAACGCGATCAGCAACGGCACCCAGTCGCAGGGCGAAGTGACGATGCGGTTGTCGCGCTCGGGACGCATCGTCAACGGCGTCGGCTCGGACCCGGACATCATCGTGGCCTCTGCCAAGGCCTATCTGTCGGGCCTGAACAAGCTGCACTCGAAGGTCGAGCGCGTCAATCCGCAGCAGTAGCGCGAGCCTGCAGAATTGGCGAAGGCGAAGTTTGAAATAAAATAAGCAACGTCGTCCCCGCGCGAGGACGACGTTGGTTCATTTCTGTGGGCCTGACAAAGGCCGTGAATTCTGCATGGCCGCATACTCAGCGGACGGGCCACCTCAACAGATATTCCGGACACCAGCGCGCAACGTCGACGTGGGTATGCCCACCGCCTTATTTTTCCCATTCCTGCGTCGTGGCGGGCTGCTCGTGCACCGGGCAATTCGTCAGCTTCGGCTTGATCCCGTTCTTCATGCTGTCCAGGCCATCGGGGGCGTGATTCGATTCGACCGTGATGCAATACGTGCCGTTGGCGGTGATCACGCGGTAGCGCTTGCGGCCATAGCCGCCCGGATCGATGATCTCCTTGACCTTCGGTCCTTCATACCATTTCGGCGGCGCCAGTTCGTTCGCTTCTTCCATGCCCCTGGCCATGCGCATTTGCGGCGAGTCCTGCGGCGCCTTGATGCGGGGACCGGGAAATTCCTTGCCCAGCTCCTTGCCGATCTTGCCCAGGTCCTTGCGGGCCTGCTGCAGGATATCGTCCGCGCTGCGCGCCACCGGCGTTTCGGCCGCAGGCGGCGCCATCGGCTCGGCGGCGGCCGCCACGGGCCGCGGCGGCGCGCTTGGCGCCGCCGCAGCACGCAGCGCAGGCGCGGCCGCGGCACGGGCCTGCGGTTTCGGTTCTGGCGCTGGCTTGACGGGACGGGGTGGCGCGATCGTCACCCATTCGATGCGGTCCGGGTCCGCAACGGGCTTCGGCGCCTGGCGCGTGTGCTGCCATGCAAGCAGCAGCGCCAGGTGCAGGACCAGCGTGATGGCCACGCCGGCCAGGCGTCTTTGGTGGCGCAAAAGGGTGGGCGGAAAACTCATCGGCCGAGTATAGGCGGCGCTGTTGTTCGGGCACGCGCCTTTTTGCAAAGGAGCGTGCCGCAGTCCGCTGGGGAGCGCCGGGCGCTCCCGTCATGCCGGATCGGCGCTTGCTAAGCGCCTTTGGTCTTGTCGGCGCCGCAGCTCGGATGGGTCTT
The DNA here is from genome assembly GCA_025359245.1 of Massilia sp. Lineage (GTDB taxonomy): Bacteria > Pseudomonadota > Gammaproteobacteria > Burkholderiales > Burkholderiaceae_D > Telluria_A. The sequence goes on along the minus strand of JANYGW010000018.1, from coordinate 33,518 downwards.
CATGCGGGTCCCTTCATCGGTGGCGCGCACCAGTGACAAGCCGAAGCCGAAATTGGCCATCCCGCCCAGGAAAAAGCGGCCTTCACCGGGCTGCGCTGGCGGCAGCTCCTTGCTGCCTGCGCCGTATTTGCCATAGCGCCGCTTGAGCAGGGTCGTCACGTTCGCTTTTTGTTCGATCGATGTGGCGCTCGGGAATTCGCGCACGATGCTGGTGACGACCCAGGCCTGGGCCTTGCGGTCGGTTTTGCTCGGCATCAGGCTGATGCCCACCTTGGTCGGCGCCCCGGTATTGGTGCCAAAGACGCCGAACATTTCGTTGACGTCGCAGGCCGACGTCACCTGCCCGAGCGCAGCCAGCGCCGATGTATCGAACTGCTTTTCATACAGGAATGGCGCGGCCTCGCCCGCATTCGGGTAAATCGCCTTCAGTGCCTTCAGGTCGTCCTCGGATAACTTGCGCTCGGACGTGTGCTGAACCTTGTTATTGATCTTGAAGGAGGTCTGCGCCGGCGTCCACTGGATCTTCGCCAGTTCCGGCAGGCCGTCGCCAAGGCACAGCTCCAGCAGGCAGGGTAGTCCGTTTTTTTCAAGGGTGTCGGCAAAGCTGGCGGGCGACATGGCAAGCAGCGGTAACGCAAGGGCGAGAGCTTTTAAGTGCATGATCACTTTCGGGTCTTGTTGAAAAACGAAGAGGTCGGCGCCGTGGCGGGCCATGCGCGCTACCGATTTAACGTGAAGACGTACGGACTGTCAATATTTCCGCGAAAACGAGCAAGCGCTCTGTTGGTAATTGGAGAGAGCCCCATTATCAATCGCGAAACGGCCGTTTATCTTCATACATCGGATCGGGGCCGTTCATCATCATCCGCAGCACGCCGGCGCGGTCGAAGTGCGCATGCATCATCGAATTCCACACGCCGCTTTCCTTGTAGCGGTAGGACCAGACCTCCAGGTCCGGCAGCGCCAGGTAGGAGCGCTCGGCCGGCCGGCCCAGCGTGCGCAGCACGTCGTCCCGAGTGGCCGTGCCGATCTTCAGGGTGGCGAATTTGTCGCCGGTGAGCACCTGTTCGAACGCGGCCAGGCGCCCGTCCTGGCCCATGTGCGCCATGTAGGTGGCCTGCCCGAATGGCCCGGTCGCGTATTCGAGCTCCTGGCCGCGGCCATCGGGCGCCGGATAGACGGCGGTGGGCTGGCCGAATTTGGCGATCACCGTCGGCAGCGGGTCGCCCGGCGCCGGCACGCTGCGCTGCAGGGCCGCGCAGCCGCCCAGTAGCAGCCCCGCCAATAGTGCTGTTTTGATATTCATTCGCATAAAAACCACCGCCGGCGCGCTGAAAACGCCATCATGCACCCTTCAAACGCAGACGGCACTGGCGGCACGTTAGCTTTTGGCATATACTTGCCGGTCTGGCCGTTTTGGCCGGTACTCAATCGAAGTTCACGGTGCGCTGGGTTACGACTCTTGCACCGCATGTGAAAGGTAATATCATGACCGTAGAAAACATCAACAAAGCCGCGATTATCGCGGACAACGCCCGTGCCCAAAACGACACCGGCTCCCCTGAAGTTCAGGTCGCACTGCTGACCGCACGCATCAACGAACTGAACGGCCACTTCAAAGCCCACGCGAAAGATCACCACTCCCGCCGCGGCCTGATCATGATGGTCAACCGTCGTAAGAGCCTGCTGTCCTACCTGAAGTCGAAGGACGCTGCCCGTTATCGCGATCTGATCGCCAAACTGGGCCTGCGTAAGTAATTCTTGCGATTCCAAGTTGAAAACGAAATGCCTGCGCAGCTTGCTGACGCGGGCATTTTGCATTGTAAGGCCGGTTTGTGTAGTAAAGGCAAGAAGTGTTGCCTGTGGTGAGGTGAACGACAGCCCCTGAAAATCTGTCGGCAATTAGAAAGGGATGACCCATGTTTAATAAAGTTACGAAAACCTTCCAGTACGGCCAACACCAAGTGACCCTGGAAACCGGCGAAATCGCCCGTCAAGCCTCTGGCGCCGTTCTGGTCTCGATCGAAGACACCGTGGTCCTGGCGACCGTGGTTGCACGTAAAGATGCCAAGCCGGGCCAGGACTTCTTCCCGCTGACCGTCGATTACGTCGAGAAAACGTACGCCGCCGGTAAAATCCCGGGCGGCTTCTTCAAGCGCGAAGGCCGTCCGTCCGAAAAGGAAACCCTGACCAGCCGCCTGATCGATCGTCCGATCCGTCCGCTGTTCCCGGAAGGCTACCTGAACGAAGTGCAGGTCATCATCCACGTGCTGTCGGTCAATCCTGAGATCGATCCGGACATCGCCGCCATGATCGGCGCATCGGCCGCCCTGTGCGTGTCGGGCGTGCCTTTCAGCGGCCCGGTCGGCGCTGCGCGCGTCGGCTACGCCAACGGCCAGTACATCCTGAACCCGACCACCACTCAGCTCAAGACGTCCGAGATGGACCTGGTGGTCGCCGGTACCGAAACGGCCGTGCTGATGGTCGAATCGGAAGCCAAGCAGCTGTCCGAAGAAATCATGCTCGGCGCCGTCGTTTTCGGCCACGACCAGATGAAAGCAGTCATCGACGCGATCCATGAACTGGTGCGCGACGGCGGCAAGCCGGAAGTCGAGTGGAATCCACCGGCCAAGAACGAGCCGCTGATCGCCCGCGTCAAGCATTTCGCCGACGCCAAGATCGCCGATGCTTACCAGACCCGTGACAAGCAAGCCCGCACCGCCAAGCTGAAGACCGCGTTCTCGGAAGTGAACGCCGCGCTGGCCGCTGAAGCCGCATCGATCGGCGCCAACGCGCCGGACAGCTCCGAAGTGGGCAACATCCTGTTCGACATCGAAGCCAAAGTCGTGCGTACGCAGATCCTGTCGGGCGAGCCACGCATCGACGGGCGCGACACCCGCACCGTGCGTCCGATTGCGATCCGCACCAGCATCCTGCCGCGCACCCACGGTTCGGCCCTGTTCACGCGCGGCGAAACGCAAGCGCTGGTCGTCGCTACGCTGGGCACCGCGCGCGACAGCCAGAAGATCGACGCGCTGATGGGCGAGTACACCGACTCGTTCATGATGCACTACAACATGCCTCCGTTCGCCACCGGCGAAACCGGCCGTGTCGGTACCCCGAAACGCCGCGAAATCGGCCACGGCCGCCTGGCCAAGCGCGCGCTGATCGCCGCGCTGCCGAACGCTGAAGACTTCAGCTACTCGGTGCGCCTGGTGTCGGAAATCACCGAATCGAACGGTTCCTCGTCGATGGCGTCGGTGTGCGGCGGCTGCCTGGCACTGATGGACGCCGGCGTTCCGATGAAGGCGCACGTGGCCGGCATCGCGATGGGCCTGATCAAGGACGGCGGCAAGTTCGCCGTGCTGACCGATATCCTGGGCGACGAAGATCACCTGGGCGACATGGACTTCAAGGTTGCTGGTACGCCTGACGGCATTACCGCGCTGCAGATGGACATCAAGATCATGGGCATCACCAAGGAGATCATGCAAGTGGCACTGGCGCAAGCGAAGGAAGCGCGCCACCACATCCTGGGCGAAATGCAAAAGGCCATGCCGCACGTGAAGACCGAACTGTCGGACTTCGCACCGCGCCTGATCACCATCAAGATCAATCCAGAGAAGATCCGTGATGTCATCGGCAAGGGCGGCGCAGTCATTCGCGCGCTGACCGAAGAGACCGGCACCCAGATCGACATCAGCGACGAAGGCGTGGTCACCATCGCTTCCGTCGACGCTGCCGCCGGCCAGGAAGCCAAGCGCCGCATCGAAGAACTGACCGCGTCGGTCGAAGTAGGCAAGACCTACGACGGCGTCGTGCTCAAGCTGCTCGACTTCGGCGCGATCGTCCAGGTCATGCCAGGCAAGGACGGCCTGCTGCACATCTCGCAGATCGCCAACGAGCGTGTCAACGCCGTTGCCGACTACCTGAAAGAAGGCCAGGCAGTGCGCGTCAAGGTCCTCGAGACCGACGACCGCGGCCGCCTCAAGCTGTCGATGAAGGCTGCCGAAGGTGCTGAAGCAGCGATGCCGATAGCGCAGTAAGCATTCCAGGCTTCGGCCTGCAAAAAAACCGCCGGCGCGCAAGCCCGGCGGTTTTTTTTTGCGTTTCGACAAGCGAGCTCGCGGTACGAAAGTTGTGTAGTAATCATTCTCTCAACGATGACGTGTTGGCATCGGTTATGATTCTCCACCACGCCGACGGGGTGGAGCACATTGGAGAACGAATGAAGCGCTTCATCATGGTAATTCTATTGGTCGCCGCGATTCCAGTGGCTGGCTGGTCAGTTGGCAATTACGTGGAGCATGAACTTCAAGAGGGATGGCGCAGCGCCGTTGTCGCCAAATTTGGCAGCGAGGGAGCCAGCGCAATCGCCGCCGGGAAAATCAGCTTCCAAAAGCTGTGCAGTTCCGGCGCGGGTGCATCCCTTTCGCCATGTCACACGCAGGCCCATGTTGTGTTGCTGCAGAAAGCCAGCCTGATCGCGCTCGGCGTTGGCTTCGGTCTGCTGCTGTTCATTTTTATCCTCGGGCGCCTGGCGTCGATCAACCGAAACATGCTCCTTTTCATCTTCGCGCCAGCGATCAAGGTGATACTCCTGGTCTTGTTCGGGCATATTCTTGTCCAGGGGCTCATCGCGACCTACGCCGCCTACATATTTGAAGTGACCGCGGTCGGCAGCGTCCATTTCATTCTGATCGGCGGCATCCTGGTTTCGGCGGTATTGGGTTCGCTTTTCATGATCAGCGAAGGCATGTCCATTTCCAAGGTTGAATCCGTCACCATCCTTGGGAAAGCGGTGTCACCTGCCATGCAACCGCGGCTGTGGGAATTCGTAAGCAAGCTGGCTCAGCGGGTCGGGGCCGCGCCGCCGGACAATATCGTCGTTGGCCTGGAACCGAATTTCTATGTGACGTCCGCTGACGTGACGCCGTTTCCCACTGACGACAGACAAACCGGGGAAACGCTGTATTTGTCCTTGCCGCTCATGCGCATGCTGTCAATCGATGAATTGGCGTCCGTGGTCGGTCACGAGCTCGGCCACTTCAGCGGCGAGGACACGAAATTCAGCCTCAGCTTCTATCCGATTTATGCGGGTACGTCCCAAGCCCTGGGCGCCCTGCATTACACGAGCCAGAGTAGTTCCGGTCCCTCGCTTGCTCTGCTGCCGGCGGCCGTCATCTTGTCTTTTTTCATGGAACAATTCGAGCGGGCCGAGAAGGCGTTTGGACGAGAGCGGGAATTCGTCGCAGACAGGGTGGGCGCATCCGTTTCATCGGCACAAGATATGGCAATGGCCTTGCTGAAGGTTGGCGCCTTTCGTCCACTGTGGACGTCGTTATGGAGCGACATCGTTGATAGAAAAGTCCCCACGCCTTATCGGGATCGGATCCATGACAACGTGAGCAGCGTGTATGCGGAGCTCGCTAGTTCTGTTCCCCAGCGAGACTGTCTGAACACCGATGTTGCCGCACCGATTCCCCATCCCAGCGATACCCACCCTCCGACCGGCGCCCGGATCGAGGCGCTGGGACTATCCTTTGATGACCTGAAGGAACATGCCTTTGCGCTTGATCTGGACGCGTCATCGGCGATGCTCGTGATGGATTTGACATCCGTCGAACAGGCACTGACGCGGGCAGAACACGAATGGCGCAACACAGCACGGAGGCAATAATGCGTTGCCGGACACGGACGGCCTGCCGCATGGAATAAAAAGTAACCGCCAGCGCGCAAGCCCTGGCGGTTTTTTTTACGTGCGTCGCCGACGGCGTCTGTGCGTCGCAGGACGGTCAATATGTGCAAAACGCCACCAACACTTGGTTTTTATCTGTCAGCCTACCATTTCTTGCGGTCAATCTATGTGCGCTTCCGTACAGATCGGCTCGTACGCACGGAGTACCTTGATCTATCGTTCCTTGCGCGCCTCCGGGTTGCGCCGGCCGGAACGGTTTCGATCAGTCCGTATTTGGCGGCGCACGTGCAGTCCATTGTAGAGGTCCTCCATGCCAAATTCCCCCGTCATGCCGAACGACGCAGCAGGATCGTCCGAGCGCGACTCTGAAATCGGATGCCAGGAGGCGCGCCTGAAGGCCAGTGCCTTGCAGAGCGCCGTTTTCAACAGCGCCAATTTCTCCAGTATCGCCACCGATGCGCGCGGCCTGATCCAGATTTTCAATGCCGGCGCCGAACGCATGCTGGGCCACGCGGCGGCCGACGTGGTCAATCAGATCATGTTGGCGGACCTGTCTGATCCGCAGGAACTGGTCGCCCGTGCCAAGGCCTTGAGCCAGGAACTGAACACCCCGGTCATGCCCGGCTTCGATGCGCTGGCGCTGAAGGCCTCGCGCGGCATCGAGGACATTTACGAGCTGACCTTCTTTCGCAAGAACGGCAGCCGCTTTCCCGCTACCGTGTCGGTCACCGCGCTGCGCGACGACCAGGACATCATCATCGGCTACCTGCTGATCGGGACCGACAACACGGCCCGCAAACAGGCCGAGGAAGCGCTGCTCAAGGCGGGGGCCCTGCAAAGCGCGATTTTCAACAGCGCCAACTTCTCCAGTATCGCCACCGATGCCAAGGGCGTGATCCAGATTTTCAACGTCGGCGCCGAGCGCATGCTGGGCTACACCGCCGCCGAAGTGATGAACAAGATCACGCCGGCCGACATTTCCGACCCGCTCGAAGTGGTGGCCCGCGCCAAGGCGCTGAGCGTCGAGTTGGGCACGCCGATTACGCCAGGCTTTGAGGCGCTGGTGTTCAAGGCTTCGCGCGGGATCGAGGATATCTACGAGCTGACCTACATCCGGCGCGACGGCAGCCGCTTTCCGGCCGTGGTGTCGGTCACCGCGCTGCGCGACGCCCAGAACACCATCATCGGCTATCTGCTGATCGGCACCGACATCTCGGCCCGCAAGCAGGCCGAGGAAACGGCGCAAGCGGCCTTGCTCGCCAAGTCGCAATTCCTGGCCAATATGAGCCATGAGATCCGCACCCCGATGAACGCGATCCTCGGCCTGACGCGCATCGTCATGGAATCGGACCTGAAGCCGGAACAGCGCGAGCAGCTCGACAAGGTCAGCCGGTCGGGCAGGGCGCTGGTGCGCATCATCGACGATATCCTCGACTTTTCGCGCATCGAAGCGGGACGCCTGACGATCGAACTGATACCGATGCGGGTCGAGGCGGTGCTGCTCGAAGTGGCCGAGCTGCTTGGCCTGCAGGCTGAAGACAAGGGCCTCAAGCTGACCCTCGACATCGACAACGACGCGCCGCTGCTGGTAATGAGCGATCCGTTCCGCCTGGTTCAGGTCCTCAACAACCTGGTTGGCAACGCGATCAAGTTCACCGAGCGCGGCGAGATCCACATCGGGGTCCAGGTCGCGCACCGCGGCGAGGACACGATCACGCTGCGCTTCAATGTGAGCGATACCGGGATCGGCATCGAGCCGGACCAGGTCGGCGTGCTGTTCCAGCCATTCTCGCAGGCCGATTCGAGCACCACGCGCAAGTTCGGCGGCAGCGGGCTCGGGCTGGCCATCGTCAAGAAGCTGGTCGGCCTGCTGGGCGGCCAGGTCACGCTCGACAGCGTACCCGGCAAGGGCACCAATATCGCCTTCACCATCGTGGCTGGAATCGCGCCCGAGGATATCGGCAATGTGACCCACGTGGGGCGCGAGCTGCAGCAAATGCGCAGCAAGCGGGTGCTGGTGGTGGACGACCAGTCCAATTCGCGCCACATCCTGTCGCTGCTGCTCAAGGCCTGGGGCATGGAAGTGGTCGAGGCCGAGAACGGACCGGACGCGCTGTCCCATGTGGCCGAAGCGCACCGCATCGGACGCCCTTTCTATTCGATGCTGCTCGACTGGCACATGCCCGGCATGAGCGGACTGGCGGTGGCGGCCGAGTTGCGCGAGCAGGAAAAGTCGAACGGACGCTCCCCGCCGCTGCCGATCCTGATGGTTACGGCGCACAACAAGCCCACCCTGCTGCAGCAGCCCGAAGCGGCGTTCATCACCGGCGTGCTGACCAAGCCGGTGATACCGTCGCTGCTGTTTGACGCTTTGCTGCACGGGAAAGTCGCCAGCTCCTCGCGTAAAGTCGTCGAACCGAGCATGCAGCGCTTCGACGGTGTGCGCGTGCTGCTGGTCGAGGACAACGAGTTGAACCAGGAAGTGGCCGCCAGCATCATCCGCAAGCGCGGCGCCACGCTGACCATCGCCTCGCACGGCAGCGAAGCGGTCGAGCTGGTGCAGCAGCAGACCTTCGACCTGGTGCTGATGGACTTGCACATGCCGGTCATGGGCGGCATCGAGGCCACGCGCCGGATCCGCGAGCTGCCGCAGGGCAAGAACCTGCCGATCGTCGCCATGACCGCCGCCGTGATGGCCGAAGACCGCGAGCGCTGCCGGGCGATCGGCATGGTCGATTTCATCCCCAAGCCGGTCGAGCCGGAAGACATCGTCAAGGTGCTCAGCACCTACACGCGCGGCGCCATCGAACGGCCGGGCGCGCCGCCGCTGGCGCTGCAGGCCGGCGAACCGATCCTGGAACTGGTGCAGGGTTTGCGCAGGCTCGATGGCGACCGGGTGCTGCAGCAACGGCTGCTGTGCAATTTTGTCGACAGTTACCGCAACCTGATTCCGCGCCTGAATGCGCTGCTGAATGAAGGCAGCACCGACGACGCCATCGACCTGATCCATTCGGTCAAGGGCATCGGCGCCAACCTCAGCGCGATCGCCCTGGCCGAAGCCTGCCGCCGCCTGCTCGACGAGCTGATGGCGGCCGCGCCGCTGGCCTCGCGCTCCGCCTTTGAAACGACGCTGGCCCTGACGCTGGTGCAGATGGATATCCAGATCGCCGGCTACACGGCGCCCGGGCGGCCCCAGCTGGAAACCGGCGGCGTGCTGTCGCTCGAGGAGATGCTGCGTTCGCTCGAACCCTACATTGCCAGCCAGGAGATCATCCCCGATGCGCTGCTGGCGGCCTGCCAGCACCTGGTCGATGCGAACCTGCCCGGTTCGCCCCTGCTGCGCGAACTGCAATACCATTTCGACCGCTTCGAACATGCCGATGCGTTGGCGACCTTCGCCGTGCTCAAAGCCAAGTATCAGGAGCACTGATGAGTACTGTCCATTCCCCGCCCGGCGATAAAATGCTGATCCTGCTGGTCGACGACCTGCCGGCCAATCTGCACGTGATGGTGTCGGCGCTGAAGGCCGAGTTTCGCCTCAAGACGGCCACCACGGGCGCGTCCGCGCTGGCGCTGTTCAAGGATCAGGCCGAGTTGCCGAAACTGGTGGTGCTCGATGTCAAGATGCCCGGCATGAGCGGCATCGACGTGCTGCGCCGCATGCGCGCCGACCCGTCCACCTGCGACATTCCGGTGATCCTGGTGAGCGCCGACATGTCCGAACAAAACCAGCTGGCCGGGCTGAACCTGGGCGCCGACGATTACCTGGTCAAGCCGATTTTCCACGAAACGCTGATCGTGCGCGTGCGCAACCTGATCCAGCGCAACGAGGAGCGCAGCAAGCTGCGCCTGGCCGGCCATGTATTCAATTTCAGCGGCGAAGCGATGCTGATCACCGACACCAACAACAACATCGTCGATGTCAATGCCGCCTTCATCAACCTGACCGGCTTCGACAAGACCGAAGTGATGGGCAAGAATCCCCGTCTGCTCTCGTCGGGCAAGAACACCCGGCAAGAATACAAGCTGATGTGGGACACCATTCTCAAGGACGGCTGGTGGCAGGGCGAGTTGTGGCAGCGCTGCAAGGATGGCAGCGTCCATCCGCGCTTCATGACCATTTCGGTGGTGCGCGACAAGCTCGGCGATGTCGAATTTTTCCTCGCCAATTTCATCGACATCAGCAGCTACAAGGAGTCCGAGCAGCGCGTGGCGCACCTGGCGCACCATGATGTGCTGACCGGCTTGCCGAACCGGCTGCACCTGCAAACTTTTTTGGCCCAATCGATCCTGATCGCCAAGCGCCGTTCGGAGCAGCTGGCCGTGATGTTTCTCGACCTGGACCGCTTCAAGAACGTCAACGACACGCTCGGCCATACGGTGGGCGACGAGCTGCTGATCCAGGTCGCGGGCCGCCTCAAGGCCAGCATCCGCGACTACGACGTGGTGGCGCGCCTGGGCGGCGACGAGTTCGTCGTCATCCTGCGCGGCTCGGACATCCTGCAGGATGCGATCGCGGTGGCCAAGAAGCTCAATTTCCAACTCAGTTTGCCATTCGATATCGGCACCCATACGCTGCACACGTCGACCAGCATCGGCATCGCCCTGTACCCGGACAATGCCGACCACATGGACGACCTGATGAAGAACGCCGACACGTCGAAGTACTTCGCCAAGTCGGACGGCGGCAATGGCTTCCGCTTCTTTTCGCCGGCGATGAACCACGGCGCGCACGAGAAGCTGAAAATGGAAAGCCAGCTGTTCGTGGCGATCGAGCGCCAGCAATTGCGCCTGCACTACCAGGTCCAGGTCGATGAAAACTGCCGTCCGCTGGGCGCCGAGGCGCTGATCCGCTGGCAGCATCCCGAACGGGGACTGGTGATGCCGGCCGACTTCATTCCGATGATCGAAGCGACCGGCTTGATCCTGCCGATCGGCCACTGGGTGCTCGACACGGCCTGCGACCAGTTGCGCCAATGGCAGGGCGAACCGCTGATGCGCGACCTGGTGCTGGCCGTGAACGTGAGCGCGCGCCAGTTTACCCAGCCCGATTTCGTCGACCAGGTGCGCAAGATCGCGCAGCGCCATGCGATCAACCCGGCGCTGCTGAAGCTGGAAATCACCGAAAGCATGCTGCTCAAGAACGTGGACGAGGTGATCGCCATCATGGGCGCCCTGCGCGCGCTCGGGGTCGGCTTCTCGCTGGACGACTTCGGCACCGGCTATTCCTGCCTGCAGTACCTGAAGCGGCTGCCGATCAATCAGATCAAGATCGACCGCTCGTTCGTGCACGACCTGGCCAGCGGCAGCAGCGACCAGGCGATCGTGCGCACCATCATCGCGATGGCGCACAACCTGAACATGAATGTGATTGCCGAAGGGGTCGAAACGGAGGAGCAGCGCGATCTGCTGCTCGAGATGGGCTGCACCGATTTCCAGGGCTACCTGTTCGGCAAGCCGGTGCCGATCGGCGAATTCGAGGCCATGCTCAAGACGCTCGCCTCGTTCGAGCCCGAGCAGCGCGCGCCGTCGCTGGCGCGCATCGGCCAGAAGGCAGGACCTTTGGTGGCATAGCGCGCTACCGGCGCGGAATCGATGGCAGCGCGCGAAGTTCAAGGCAACAATGGAATCGTCCCTTCCCTGAGATCGATGCCATGAACCAGTCCATGCCTTTCCCCGTCGTCAACGATATCCATTCCAGCCTGAACGCCTCCCGGGTAGCCGACATCATCGCGCCGCGCAGCGTGGCCGCCATCGGCGCCGCGCTGGCCAGTGCCGCCGCGCGCGGCCTGCCGTTGGCCATCTGCGGCGCGCGCCACGCGATGGGCGGGCAGCAGTTCTGCGAAGGCGCGCTGCTGCTCGACATGCGCCATCTGGACCGCATTGTCGCCTTCGACGAGATCAACGGCCTGATCGAAGTCGAAGCCGGCATCGAATGGCCGGCGCTGATCGATTACCTCGCAGCGGCGCAGCGCCCGCACGGGCCGCGCTGGAGCATCCGCCAGAAACAGACCGGCGCCGACCGGCTCAGCCTGGGCGGCTGCCTGTCGTCGAACGTGCACGGGCGCGGCCTGCGGATGCGGCCCTTCATCGACGATGTCGAGTCGTTCACGCTGATCGATGGACAGGGCCAGCTCAGGCTGTGCAGCCGCGCCGCGAACAGCGACCTGTTCCGCCTTGCGATCGGCGGCTACGGCCTGTTCGGCGTGATCGCCAGCGTGACGCTGCGCCTGGCGCCGCGCCGCAAGATGCGGCGCGATGTCGCGCTGCTGCAGCTCGACGCGCTGCTGCCCGCATTCGCGCAGCGCATAGCGGACGGCTATGTGTACGGCGACTTCCAGTTCGCGATCGACCCGGCCAGCGACGATTTCCTGCAGCTGGGCGTGTTCTCGTGCTACGTCCCGGTCGACGACGCCTGCCCGATGGGCGAGGCCGACAAGCACCTGTCGGAACAGGACTGGCGCCACTTGCTGGGCCTTGCCCACACCGACAAGGCAAGCGCCTTCGCGTGCTACGCTGCGCATTACCTGGCCAGCGACGGCCAGCTGTACTGGAGCGACCGGCTCCAGCAAAGCACTTATCTGGACGGCTACCACCAGCACATCGACGCCACGCTGGGACATTGCGGCTCGGAGATGATCGGTGAAATCTATGTGCCGCACGCGCGCCTGGCGGATTTCATGCGCGCAGCTGCGGCAGATTTTCGGGAGCATGCGGTGGACCTGATTTACGGTACGATCCGGCTGATCGAACGCGATCGCGAGAGCTTCCTGCCGTGGGCGAAGCAGGACTATGCCTGCATCATCTTCAACCTGCACACGGTGCACACGCCGGAAGGCATCGAGGCAACCGCGCAGGCATTCCGGCGCCTCACCGACCTGGCCATCGCACGCGACGGCAGCTACTACCTGACCTATTCGAAGGCGGCCAGCCTGCGCCAGCTGCGCGCCTGCCATCCGAACATCGACCAGTTTTTCGCATGGAAGCGCCGCCTCGATCCGCAGGAACGCTTCCAGAGCAACTGGTACCGCCACTACCGCGCGCTGTTCGCGGCCGAGCAGGCGGCATGAAGCCCGGCCAGCCCAGCAACACGGCGCTGATCGTCGCGGCCGGCCTGCAACTGGTGCGGCCGGCGCCGGCCGTCGCGCCGGTGCTGCCGCATGAAGCGATGCGGCGCGGCGCGGCCCTGCTGCAGGCGGCGCATCCGCGCATGGCCGCGCTGCTGCGCAAGGGATGGTTCCGCAGGGCGTGCCGAATGCTCGAACGCGCGACCCTGCCCGGCATCAGCCTGCACTTCGCGCTGCGCAAGCGCATCTTGCGCGAGCACGCGCAGGGGGCGATCGCGGCCGGCTGCCGCCAGGTGGTGGTGCTGGGCGCCGGTTTCGACACGTTGTGCATGGAGCTGCTGGCCGCGCATCCGCAGCTGCGCTGTATCGAGATCGACCATCCTGCGACCCAGGCCGTCAAGCGCCGCGCGGCGGGCGAGGGCGGGTCGGCGGTGCACTATATCGGGGTCGACCTGGCGCAGCAGGCGCTGGGAAGGGTGCTGGCCGCGTGTCCGGGATTTCGCAGCGGCGAGCCGACGCTGTTCGTGGCCGAAGGCTTGCTGATGTATGTGCCGCGCGCTGCTGTGGGCGCGCTGTTCGCGCAGATGGCGGGGGCCGCGCCGAACAGCCGGGTGGCGTTCACCTGGCTCGAACCGCAGGCCGACGGCCTGCCCAATTTTCGCCGGCGCAGCCGTCTGGTCGACTTCTGGCTCAGGCTGCGCGGCGAGCCGTTCCAGTCCGGCATGCTGCGCGCCGATCTGGCGCGCTTCCTGGGCGAGGCGGGATTTGTCATGGACGGCGTGACCGACAGCGTCGCGCTGCTCGGGCCGGCGCAACAGGCGTCGCTTGGGCGCGAGGGATTGCCGCTCGCCGGCGAATATATCTGTTTCGCCCGGACCAGATTGGCGTCATAGCGGCACGATTGGAAAAACGTCGTGCGTGAAATCTCGTTTTGAGATACTGTGCCTTATGCGTGTCATTTCCAATAAGGCGCTTGTCGATTTCGCTGCCAGACACCCAGATGCACAAGTGTCGATGCAGGCGTGGCGCAAGATCGTCGAGTCGCGCGATTTTCACAGTTTCGCAGAGCTGAAAACGACATTTGGCGCCACCGACAAGGTTGGCAATTTTCGCGTTTCTAATATTGGCGCTAACAAGTTCCGCATCGTTGCTGCGGTCTCATTTTCCTATCAGAAGCTATTTGTTCGGCATGTTTTTACGCATAAGGAGTACGACTCGTGGAAACCTTGAGCCATCGAAATATGATCGAAGAACTGACGACGCACTTTCAAGCACTGACTGCGGTTGCACCTCTGCACCCTGTTCGGACAGCGGCAGACTACGACAAAACTGTCGCGCTGCTGAACGAACTGGTCGACAGAGGCGCGGCGAACGATGGCCATCCCCTGGCAGACCTGGTCGATACCTTGGAAGTGTTGATTGGAGAGTATGACGCTGAACACTATCCGCCAACTGCAGTGGCCGCGCTTGATTCGCTCCGGCTCCTCATGGAACAGCATGATTTAACCCAGTCAGAGCTTCCCGAGATTGGTTCGCAAGGTGTTGTTTCGGAAATCCTGACTGGAAAGCGCGAATTAAATGTAAGGCAAATTAGAGCCCTGTCGGCCAGGTTTTCCGTGCCGGCCAGCCTGTTCATTTAAACGCTACTTTGATTTGATCCCATGCCATCCACCGATCCCCGCATCGACGCGTATATTGCCGCGGCCCCCGAATTCGCACAGCCTATCCTGGCCCATTTGCGCGCGCTGGTTCACGCCGCCTGTCCCGAAGTCGAGGAGACCATGAAGTGGAGCAGTCCGCACTTCGGCTACCAGGGCATGCTGTGCCACATGGCGGCGTTCAAGGCCCATTGCGCGTTCGGGTTCTGGAAAGGCGAGCTGCTGTTCCCGGAAATGATACAGCGCGAAGCGATGGGTCACCTGGGGCGTATCACGTCGCTCAAGGACCTGCCATCGAAGAAAGTCCTGGGCGGCTATGTGAAGCAGGCCATGCAGCTCAACGTCGATGGCGTCAAGACGCCGGCGCGCACTGCGCCGAAAGCGGTGCGTCCGTTGGCGGTGCCAGACTATTTCCTCGCCGCGCTGGCCGGCAACAAGCCGGCGCTGGCCAATTTCAACGGCGGCAGCACCAGCTTCAAGCGCGAATATGTCGACTGGCTGGAGGAGGCCAAGACCGAAGCGACGCGCCTGCGCAGGATGGCGCAGTCGGTGGAGTGGCTGGCCGAGGGCAAGGCGCGCAATTGGAAGTATGAGAAGTGCTAGATTCCTGTACGGCGCAGGAATCGCATCGATAAAAAAACCGCCACCAGCGCGAACTGGTGGCGGTTTTTTTTTGAACGAACCGGCTTATTTGTCGGTGACGACAAACTCCCCGTATTCCTTCAGCTGCGCCGCGATCGCGGCCGGATCGCCGACCACCACGATCGACTGGTTCTCGGGCACGAAGTACTTCTTGCCCATCTCGCGCACTTGCTCCGGCGTCACCTTCTGGATCATCGTCACGTACTGGCCCAGGAACTCCGGCGGCAGGCCGATCAGCCAGTTGTTGGCCAGCGTTGCGGCCACCGCCTTCTGCAGCTGGTTGTTGATCAAATAGCCGCCGGCGACGTAGCGCTTGTTCATGCTCATTTCCGCTTCCGGCACCAGCTCGGTGCCGATGCGCCGGTACTCGCCGTAGAATTCCTTGAGCGAGGCGCCCGTCACTTCGTTGCGCACGTCCGCGCCGCCGACGATGCCGCCGCCGTTGCGGTAGGTGCGCGCACCGGCCGACGCGCCGTAGGTGTAACCCTTTTCCTCGCGCAGGTTGAGGTTGACGCGGCTGCTGAAGCCACCGCCGATGATGGTGCTGGTCAGGCGCAGCGGAACCAGGTCGGCCGTGGCGGCCGAGGTGCCCGGGCTGCCCAGGCGCAGCGTCGACTGCACGCTGCCGGCGCGCGCCAGCACGATGCGCACCGGTTTCATGTTGAGCATTGCGCCCGGCGTTTCCGGCAGGGCAGCGCCCTCGGCTTTCCAGTCGCCGAAGGCGGCCGTGGCCATCTTCATCGCCTCGGCCTCGGTCACGCGGCCGGTAATGACCAGCAGCGCGCGGTCGGGACGAAAGCGCTTCGCATGCTCGGCGCGCAGGTAGGCGTCGCTCACCGAGGTGATCGCTTCGACCGTCGGCGCGGTGGTCGCGTACGGGTGCTCGCCGTAGATGGCCTTGTTCAGCGCGCGGTCGGCGCGAAAGCCCGGCTGCGCTTCGGACGCCTTCAGGCCCTGCAGCGCATTGCCCTTGGCCAGCTGGACTTCGCCGGCCGGGAACGACGGCGTGCGCGCCACTTCGGCCAGCAGCTGCAGCATCGCGGCAGCGTTCGAGGTCAGCGCATTGCCGGCCACGGTGATGCCGTCGTGGCTGGCGCTGGCGCCGACCGAGCCGCCCATGCCTTGCGCCGCTTCGGCGATGGCGCGCGAATCGCGCTTGGCCGTGCCTTCATTGAGCAGGCCCGCCATCAGGTTGGCAAAGCCGGAGTGCTGCTTGTCGTCGGCGGCGAAGCCGGCGCCGCGCACCGCCAGCACGAAGTCGACGCGCGGCAGGCCGTTGCGCGGCACGACCCAGACCGTCAGGCCGTTGGCCAGGGTCTTCTTGGCGATTTGCGGCGCCGGAATCGGCTTGTCCTTGCCATACGGCGGCAAGGTGGAAGAAGCGCTGGCGTTGGCGGCCGCGTGGACGGCCGGCGCGAACAGCATCGAAATGGCGAGTGTCAGCATCAGTTTTTTCATGGATGCTCTCCTTAGTTCTTGGCAGCGGTTGGCGCAGGCGCGGCTTTCGGCGCCAGCTTGCGGTCGATGACGGTGCGGTTGGCAACGGTCAGGTAAGTCCGGGCGGCGCGCTGGATGTCCTCGGACGTCACGCCTTCGATCAGCGCCGGGATTTTGTTGGCGACATTCGCGTCGCCCCACAGGGTCTGCAGCTTGGCCAGCGTGTCGGCGCGGTTGAGGAAGCTTTCCAGCGTGTCGTACCAGTCGGCCAGCATGCGCGTCTTGACCCGCTTGAGGGTGGCGGCGTCGACGCCGTTCTTGACGACCTTGGCGATCTCCTCGTCCATGGCGGCCAGCAGCGCGTTGGCGCTGCTGTCAGGCTTGTACAGCGCGAACACGGTGAACAGGGTCGGGCCGTCGAATTCCCATGGGCTGGTCAGGCCGTACAGCGAATCGATGTTGAGCGACAGTTCGCGCCCCTTGACCAGGCCCTGGTAGAAGATCGAGGCGTCGCCGCCGGCCAGCAGTTCGCCCAGCACCGCCATCGGCGCCTGGTCGCGGCTGCCGCGGGTCGGCATTTTCCAGGCCGCGGCGATGGCCGGCACCTGCGCCAGCGTGTCGCTTTGCTCGACCCGCTTTTCGGCCGTGTTGAGCGGCTCGCTGAAGTCGGTCGCGGGCGGCGTTGCGCGTTTTGGAATCGCCGCGAAGTATTTCTTGGCCAGCGCGAAGCCCTGGGCCGGCGTCACGTCGCCGGCGATGGCCAGCACCGCGTTGTTCGGGCCGTAGTAGTCGCGGTGGAAGTTGCGCACGTCGTCCAGGCTGGCGCCTTCGAGGTCCTTGAAGCTGCCGTAGCCGTCGTGGTTGTTCTCCCACTTCTGGAACGCCTGCTGCGAAATGTCGATCCACATGAAGCCGCCGTAGGGCTGGTTCTTGACGTTGACGCGAATCTCTTCCTTGACCACGTCCTGCTGGTTCTTCAGCGATTTCTCGTTGAAGTCGAGCGTCTTCATGCGGTCCGCTTCGAGCCACAGGATCGAGTCGATCGCCGACACCGGCGCCGTTTCGACGTAGTTGGTGAAGTCGGGACGGGTCGAGCCGTTGTTGCGCCCGCCGCCGCCGGTGATGGCGCGGTCGAATACGCCCTTCGGTGCGTTCGGCGTGCCCTGGAACATCAGGTGTTCGAACAGGTGCGCGAAGCCGGTGCGGTTTTTCGGCTCGAGGCGCATGCCGACGTGATACACGACGCTGACGCCGACCGTCGGCGAGCTGTGATCCGGCGAGACGATGACGGTCAGGCCGTTATCGAGTTTCTGTACGCTGACCGGAATTTTCCAGCTGTCGCTGTTGGCCGCGTGGGCCGACAACGACAGGGACAGTCCTGCCAGTAGAAAGGGAAGCTGACGCATGTGCATATAAATACCTCGACGATTGCGGGACGGTGTGGAGCAGTGCGCTGGCACTGAAGCGAAGCATATTAAACCATGTTGGTTTTCATGCAAACAAATATCGCCTTGCGTGATCATCTCTGTCCCCAGGGCAAGCATTTATGCCAACAGCGGTGCGAATCTGCTACGATTCGTACATGCTTTTACGCAATTCTCTCCATGCCGCCAACAGTCCCAAGGCGGAGCCGATACCGCATCGGCTGACCCTGTTGATCGGGATCGTGGTCTGCACGCTGATCTTCATCGGCATGCTTGCCTTTATTGCGGGGCAATGGGTCGAAGGCGGCATCGTGAGCGGCGCGGCGCTGGTGCTGACGGCAGCCATCGTCATCGCGCGCCGCGGTCACGCCGGGCCGGCCGCCATGCTGATCCTGGCGACACTGGCGCTGACCGACACTTTGCTCATATTCACCTCGCAAGGCTTGCGCGACGAAGCCGTGTGCGGCGTGCCGGCGATCCTGGTGTTTGCCGCCATGTTCGGCACGCGCCGCGTGTTTATTGCGACGTTGCTGTTCTTCCTGGCCGCCTTGCTGGGCATTACAGCGGCGAATGTCTCCGGCTGGCACGTCAACCCGGTTACGCCGGCGTCCTGGAATGCGCTGCTGAACCTGAGCGCGGTGCTGGTGGCGACCGCATTTTTCGTCTGGCTCATTGCCGCCGACCTGCGCTCGGCGCTGGCGCGGCTGGCCAGCGAGAACGTGCGCATCCGCGAATCGCACGCCCGCATCGACCTGCTGGCGCACCACGACGTGCTGACCGGCCTGCCCAACCGCTTGCGCGCGCGCGAACACTTCGAGCACAGCATCGCCCAGGCCACGGTCGGCGAGCCGAGTGTGGCCCTGATGTTCCTCGACCTGGACAATTTCAAGGACGTCAACGATTCGCTGGGCCATGCCGCCGGCGACCTGCTGCTGTCCGAGGTGGCGCGCCGGCTGCAGGCGGCGATGCGGCCAAGCGACGTCGTGAGCCGCCACGGCGGCGACGAATTCCTGGTGATCCTGAGCTGCCTGGACGGCCACGACGACGCGCTGGCCAGCGTCGAGAAGATCAAGGCGCAGCTGGCCGCGCCGTTTCCCGTGCAGGGCCTGGCCTTGTCGACCACCTGTTCGATCGGGATCGCGCGCTATCCCGACGACGGCGCCGATTTCGACGTGCTGCTCAAGCACGCCGACATGGCCATGTACCACGCCAAGCGCGCCGGCCGCAATACCTTCGCCTTCTTCGACGCCAGCATCGACGGCAGCGTGCTGGATCACCTGCAGTTGGTCGCAGGGATCCGCACCGCGCTCGCGACCGGCCAGTTCCGGCTGCATTACCAGCCTCAGTTCGCGCTGGCCAGCGGCGCCATCATCGGCGCCGAGGCGCTGATCCGCTGGCGCCATCCGGAGCTGGGCATGATACCGCCGGCCAAATTCATCGCCGTGGCCGAACGGGCCGGCTTGATCAACGAGATCGGCGTGTGGGTCCTGAACGAGGCATGCCGCCAGATCAAGGCATGGCAGGTGGCGGGACTGGACCAGTTGGTGGTGGCAATCAACCTGTCGCCGGTCCAGTTCAGGCGCGGCAACATCGAGCAGGACGTGCTCAATGCGCTCGACCTGCACCAGGTGGCGCCGTCATGCCTGGAACTGGAACTGACCGAATCGCTCTTCATTGCCGAGGCCAGCCACTTGCCGGCGCTGCTCAAGCGCTTGCGCAACATGGGGATCCGGCTGTCGATCGACGATTTCGGCACCGGCTATTCGAATCTCGGCTACCTGCGCCGCTTCGAAGTGGCGCGCATCAAGATCGACCAATCCTTCATCCGGCGCATGACGCGCAATTCCGATGATGCCGGCATCGTGCGCGCCATCGTCCAGATGGTGCACAGCCTGAACCTGGAAGCGGTGGCCGAAGGCATCGAGGATGACGAGACGCTGGCCGCGCTGCTGGCGCTCGGCTGCGAGGGCGGGCAGGGGTTCTACTGGTCGCCGGCGCTGCCGGCCGACGAGTTCATGGCCTTCGTCGGGCAGGCGCGCGCCGCCGGCGGGCCAGCGCCTTTTGCCGGCGTCGAGCGCGACCAGGTGCCGATCGCATAAGCCATATTCGGGGCAGCGCGTGCTCTGTCGCGGAACACGATGCGCCGCTTTGGTGCCGGCGCGCCGGCTTGCTGCGCCGCTTCGGTGAATAAATGGCGGCGTGGCGGGCGAATACCATGGCATGGAAAATGCAACTGTCCTGGCATCGACTGCCGCGATCCGGCAAGACAGCCCCGAAGGAGACCCCCATGCTCGACCACGCAATCACCCTGGCCCCCGCCCGCGACACGGCGCCGGCCCAGGAAACGCTGTCGGGCGACCTGTTCGGCGCCCTGATCAACTTGTCCGGCCGGCGCCGCTTTACCTCGCAACGCGTGGTGCTGTTTGCGGTGCTGGCCTCGATGGGACATGAGGGTGCGATCCAGACCGCGCGCGAGACGCTGGCGCTGTTTCGCGACGCCCACCTGACGCTGGTCGAAGGCAAGGGCAACCTGCCCGGGATTTTCTGCGGCCAGCTGCGCGACGCCTATTTCGGCACCTTGCAGGGCGACCGCGTGATCCGCCAGTTCATCGAGCTGGCCGAGGGCACGCTGGCGGCGATCGTTGACGACGCGCGCGGCGCGCCGGCCCTGCTCGACGAGCTGGTGCGCAGCGCGACGCCGCTGCTGAGCGTGCTCAACGGCCTGACGCTGGTGTATGAAGAGCAGTCGAAGCGCCACGCGCAGGCCCAGCGGCGCCACCTGCACGACATGATGGGCGACATCAAGACCATCGCCCGGCAGGCCCGCATGGTCGCCTTCAATGCACAGATCGTGGCGGCGCGGGCCGGCCCGGCGGGCAAGGAGTTCTCGGTGGTGGCCAGCACGATGACCAACATCACCGCCGAAATCGACGGCCTGGTGCACGCGGCGCTGGACAGCTCGCTGGCGCGCTAGCCCGCCAAGTGCTGGCCAAGGCGCTTGCCAAGGCACAGCAGGGTTAATGTCGGCGGCAAGCCCCACGCCTGCGGAATGACCGAGGCGTCGCACACATACAGGCGCGCCGTGGCAGTCTGCAGATGGCGGTCGACGCCGTCGCCGATGCGCACGCTGCCGCCCGGATGCGCGGCGAAATGCCAGCTCTTGAAGACATGCCTGGCGCCGCACGCGGCCAGGACCTCGCGCGCCATGCCGACCCCGGTCGCCAGCTTGGCGCGGTCGGACGCTTGCAGGCGCTTGTCGGCCCAGCGCGGACCGGCACTGCCGCCGATTTCGTCGCGGATCTTGACCATGATAGCCAGCGTGCGGCGGTGTGCGAACAACCGGTCCAGGCGCCCGACCTGGGCCGTGAAGCCCTGGTACATCGGGCGCGGCAAGGTCAGGTCGGCCAGCGAAATGCCCTGCTCGTCGATGCGCATGCCGGTCGCCATCGGCACTTCGGCGCCGCCGTCGAGGCCATCGACACTGCCCATCACGGCCACTACCGGATCGCTGAAGAAGGCGCTGGTGCGCGGCCACAGGCCGGACGCATGCAGCAGGCGCGGGCTGCCCAGGCCGCCGCCGGCCAGCACCACGATGCCGGCCAGCGCGCGCTGGCGCACGCCGGCGCGCCGGAATTGAACGCCCACCGCCTGGCCGCCTTCGACGATGACGCGCTCGGCGCGCGCGCCGTCGAGCAGCGTGGCGCCGTGGCCAAGCGCCTGGTCGACGAATTCGCGCGCGCTCCACTTGGCGCCGTACGGGCAGCCATAGGCGCAGCGCCAGCAGCCGCTGCGGCAGATTTGCGGACGGATCATTTTTTCCAGCTTGTTCCACGGCAGGCCCAGCGTGCGCGCGCCGGCCATGATACGGGTCGCCATCGGGCCGACCAGCGCATCGGGCAACTGGCCGATCGGCAGCTCGGCGCGCAGCTCGCGCAGCGCGGCGCCCAGCTCGATGCCGTGCGCGGCGAACAGCGCTGCGGGCGGATCGGCGGCGGTGGCGAAGTTGATGGCCGTGCTGCCGCCGGCGGTAATGCCCTGCACCAGCAGCGAGGCATCGCGCTGGATGAAGGCGCCGCGCCCGGGCACGGCGGCGATGCGCGCCATCTGCGACAAGGTGCCCGCCAGCGGGGCGGCGCTGCCTTGTTCGAGGATCAGCACGCGCCGGCCAAAGAGGGCCAGTTCGCGCGCCACGCTGGCGCCGCCAGGGCCGCTGCCAACGACGATGGCGTCATAGTGGGTGTCGCCGGGCGAGCTCATCAGGTGTACTTCCTTCGGTGGGGGCAGGGACAGGGTCACAGTATCGCTTGATCGCGGCTATCCGTCGACTGGGTGGCCAAAAATGCAGTTCATCGCAATCCGGTGGAGGCCGGGGGGAGGGCTGGCTATAGTGAACACATACCGCAACCGAATTCACCCACAGGAGCCACATCATGAACATCGCCAAAAACATGGAAGCCATCTTCTTCGTCGCCATCGCCCTCGTCAGCGTGACCAGCTTCGCGACCGCCTCGGCCAGCGCCCCGGCCAGCCATACCGTGCACGCCAGCGCCATGGCTGCCGAAGGCCCGGTGCAAGTGGTGACGGTCAGCGCCAGGCGCATGACCGCCGCCGAAAAAGCCGCTGCCGTACAATAAGCTGGAATGCAGGACGCGTTACTGGTAACGTGGTGCGCGAGCGCCTTCGGGCCGCGCCAAAAATAAAAATACGGAGACTTGCATGATTCAGTTTTGGAGACTCGGCGCCGCAGTGGCCATGTTTTCCGCGCTCGGCGCGGCGCTGGCAGAGCCGGTGGAGACGGGCACCGAGACCCGCGCGATCGATGCGCGCGTGGTGCGCGTCAAGCTCGACGGCCTGATCGACCTGAAACTCAAGCAGGGTGCGGTGGCGGCGCTGGTGATCAGCGGCGAGCGCGTGCTGCTGTCGAAGACGACGACCGACCAGCAAGGCGACACCTTGACCATCGGCACTGAAATCAAGGGCTTCAAGCTGGGGCGCCACGCCAACAGCCTGCGCGCCGAACTGACCTTGCCGCAACTGCGTGAAGTGTCGTCCGAAAGCGTCGGCTGGACCGATATCAGCGGCTTTTCCGGCGACGAGCTCGACCTCAAGCTGGACGGCGCCGGGTCCATGAAAGTCAATTGCGCGTATCGCCTGGTGACGGCCGTGCTGGGCGGCGTGGGCAGCATGAATATCCAGGGCGCCAACTATGAAGGCATCGACCTGAACCTGCGCGGCGCCGGCTTCGTGACGCTCAAGGGCAACAGCAAATGGCTCAAGGCCAGCCTGGGCGGGCTGGGCGGCCTCGATGCGCAGTACTTCCTGGTCGACACGGTCAACCTCGATTTGAGCGGCCTGGGCAACGCCATTGTGTCGGCCCGCCAGAACGCCAACCTGAACTTGAGCGGCCTCGGTTCGGTCACAGTACACGGCAAGCCGGTCAACCGCAGCGTCAGCGTGGATGGCCTGGGCAAAGTGAGCTGGAAATAAAACGATGAATTCCTGCAGGATGGACCCGGTAGCGAAACACGCGACATGAAAAAACTAATCGTAGCGATGACCATCGCCGTCAGCCTCGCGGCCAACGCGACCGCTGGCTTTACCGAAGGGGCGAACGCGTACAACGCCAAGAATTATTCGCGCGCGCTCAAGGAAGTGACGCCGCTGGCCAAGGCAGGCCATGCGGACGCGCAGCATTTGCTGGGCCTGATGTACTACATGGGCCGCGGCGTGGCGCGCGACTACAAGCAGGCGCTGGTGTGGCACCGCAAGGCGGCCGAGCAGGGCCAGCCCGACGCCCAGTATGTGGTCGGCGCAATGTACTACACCGGCAACGCCGTGGAAGCCGATCCGAAGGCCGCCGTGCCGTGGTTCCGGCGCGCCGCCGAGAAAGGCCATGCCGAAGCCCAGCACGCGCTGGGGCTGATGTACTGCTATCACGCGGCCGGCCTGCCGCAAGACAATGTGCTGGCCTATATGCTGTGGACACTGGCGGCCAACGGCGGCAACGCGAACGCGACCCAGCACCGCGCCGACATCGCCAGGCGCATGACGGCCGAACAGATCGAAGAAGCGCAAGCCATGTCACGCGCGTGGAAGCCGGGCATGGCGTTGCCAACCAGTTCGCGCACGGGCGCGAGCGCCTGATGCACGACATCGCCCCGCAATACCTGTGCCCGGCGTGCCAGCGCGGCGTGTTGAACCGGCGCGTCAGCGCCTGCCTGTATTGCGGCGCGCAACTGCCAGCGGCTGTGCTGGCAACGCCGGCCGCCATCGCGCTCGCGCAGGACAAGGAACGGCGCGAACGGGAAATCGCCGCGTTCGCGCCAACGCCGGGCCCGGTCAGCGAGCCTTCGCTCGCCGCGGAAACGTTCGCGTTCTTGCTGAACCTGTGACACGGGGGGGCGGTCCTGCAAGAAGGGCAATCGGCTAGTTCTTGTTGCAGGAGAACAGTGCGCCGCCCTTGGCGTACGCCAGCACCATCATGACCTTGCCGTACTTGTCGAGGCCGACCGAAACATTGTGCTCATCCGCCGCGGTCGCGCTGTAGAGAAACTGGCTGAAATTGTCAGTGATCGCGACGGTTTCATCCATTTTGCTCAGGTCGTATGTTTGATCATGGATCTTGAGCAAGCCGTCCTTGAACTGGTAGTTCAGCGCTGACATGGTCATGCTGCTTGCCATGATGCAGTCAATTTTGTGGGGCGCCGATTCAAGCACGCCGGCAAATACGGCATACATTGGCTTGGCGGCCATGCCGACCGGATCATTCGATTGCTCGCATGTAAAAATGTTGTTGTCGTCCTTCTTAAAACTGACGATGCTGCCCACGCCTTTGTCGCCGCTTGTCAGGCTGAGCATGGTTTCTTTTTCGATCGCACTGACGATCAGCTTCGGGAGGCCGTTGGCTTCGTGCGAGCGGCCAAACAGGGTTTGCTCAGTCGTCAGCAAATTGCCGGAAAATTCGTTGAACGTGAACTTGCCGTCCGTGGCGATGACCATCTTGCCGTTGACGCGTTTGGTGACGTCGAGGGGACGCATGCACGCGCCGCCGTAGCTGCCCGGGAGGTAGCTTGCGACCGGTTTCCAGTAGTCCGCTTTCGGCGGCTCGGGCTCGTTGGCGGCCGGCGCTTCATCGCCTGCGGGCACGCTATTTTGCACGGCCGCGTCGGGCGCATCCGCGCTTTTTTTGCCGCAGGCGCCCAGCAGCAGCGTCGAAGTCATCATCAAGAGCAGCAAAAACTTGTGTGGTGCGGGCATGGTCATGTCGGTTCTTTAGTTTAAAAAATGAAATATTAACATAAATGCATGTCGATGAGCGGCGTCAAGCGGCGTCGTTGAGCATTGCTGCGGCGAGACAACGCCCGTCTTTGAATGTCAATTGAATTGTCGGTGGCGCGCGGTGTGCGCACGGATGCATTAATGTATGCAATAAGAAGCGAACAGCGCTGCCGTGCTTGTCATATTTGCCGGATGGGAAACGATCAGGAACAAATATCTCGTGCGGAGAATGTGTTATTCAGTTAATTAACCGAAAGTAGAATAAGGCCGCGATTATCTCGGCCATTAACGGCCGCTATGGCGAGTAAAGTGCGCGGACACCGGCGCAAGTATGCAGAACATACGTGTCGGCGGCCGCGCGGCTTGTTCTTTAGCGGCTCGCGACCAGCCTGGTCAGCGTGTCCGGCGCCGCTGCATCCGACAGGCTCGGCGTGAGCAGCATCACGTCGGCGATGATCGGGCCGCTGCTATTTTCCACATCGCGTATCCGGATCTTCATGTGCCGGTCCAGCGCCACGAACTCATAGGGAGAAGCGGCTACCAGCTGGGACCGGGGCATGCCGTCGACCCGGGCATACATGCGGTTGCCCCACAGGCTGAGCTCCATCGTTTTACCGTTCGACAAGCGGTAGCTGCCCTTGACCTGATCGAATTCGTCGGCCCAGATGTTGCGCAATTCGGCGGGCAATTCGATGCGCGTCAGCGCGCCGGAAATGCGTATCGCCTCGATGCCGGGCTGGGTCTGGCCAAAGGCAAGCGCGGAGAGCGCGCCCAGCATTGAAGCGGCTAGCAATTTTTTCATGTTGACCTCCTGATGACTGGCATCCGACGGCGGAGTTATCGGAATAAATTTAGTATAGATAGCCGTTCTTGATTTGCGAGGGATATTTTGGACGATTTTATTTTGTGACTATTCAGCCTGAGCGCACAGCGTAGAAAGTTGTTGTAAACAGATCCGCGATAACGCATCATGCGTGCATGCCACCAAAACCGCCGCGCCCCGACCTTACTCATCTGTCCGATCAGGACAAGGACAGACTTATCGACGCGCTGTTTGCACGTCTCGACGCTGTTGAGGCGAGGCTGGGAATGAACAGCCAGAATTCGAGTAAGCCGCCGTCGTCCGATGGTCTTGCGAAGAAGACGCGCTCGTTGCGCGGAGCATCGGACAAGAAAGCCGGCGCGCAAGATGGACACAAAGGGAAGACGCTCAAGCGCGACGCCGAGCCGACAGATACCATTCATCACCCCTTGCCATCGCAATGCAATCGTTGCCATCGGCCGTTGCCGCTCGACGCGGCATTGGTGGTTGAACGCCGGCAGGTCATCGATGTGCCCGCCCGTTCTTTCGATGTCGTCGAGCACTGCGCGCTTGAAGTGGCGTGCAGCTGTGGGCAGGTGCATGTGAGCTCCTTTCCTGCCGGCGTTTCGGACGTCGTGCAGTACGGCCCGAACGTGAAGGCCCTTGGAGTCCATCTGACTCAAGGGCAAATGCTGCCCTTCGCCCGTACCGCTGAACTGCTGCACGATATCTATGGCCTGTCGGTTTCTCCCGGCACGCTGGTGGCATGGGTGGGCGAGGCGCGCGCCGCGCTGCAGGACACGGCCAACCAGATCGCCGACAACTTGCACAACGCGCTGCTGGTCAACGCCGACGAGTCTGGCCTTCGCGTTGCCGGCACGCTCCAGTGGCTCCACATCGCAGCCAACGAAACGCTGACCTGGTATGGCGTACACGCCAAACGCGGCATGGTGGCGATCGAAGCTCACGGCATCTTGCCAAAGCGGTTAGGCGTCCTGGTACATGACTGCTGGGGGCCATATTGGAAGCTCGATGGGTCCATTCATGCCTTGTGCAATGCCCACCTTCTACGTGAGCTGGTGTACGTGAAAGAAATCACCGGACAGGCATGGCCCGATGCGATGACGAACTTGCTGCTGAACGCCAACAAGCTATGCGAGGCGGCCCGACAAAAACAAGCGATGTTCAGTGCCGCCGATGTCGCCGCCTTCCGCACGCTTTACGACGCGATCGTGAGCGAAGGCGAGCAACTCAATCCGGAAGCGGTCAGAACCATAGGCAGGAAAGGTCCGGCCAAACAGTCCGTTACCTTCAACCTGCTCAGGCGCTTCCGGGTACATGCCGACGCCGTTCTGCTGTTCGTCACCGACCATGCCGTACCGTTTACCAACAATCTTGGGGAACGCGCGGTGCGCATGCCCAAAGTGAAGCAGAAAATATCCGGCTGCTTTCGCACGGTGATCGGTGCCGAGAATTTTTGCGTCATTCGCTCCTGTCTCGACACACTACGCAAACAAGGCCATGGCATGCTCGAGGTACTGCTCCGGGCATTCAACGGCAATCCTATCGCGCTCGCTGCATAGCGGCTGAACAGTCACTTTATTTTAATAATTTCATAAAGATGCCGAGCCTGCTTTTGAGGGAATTTGTTATATTTATTTGTGGAAATCAATTATATTGATGAGAAGGTTTCTGTTATCTGCTCTTCATATCGAAAGCAGATTCATTGTTGCCGCCGCCTTTCATGCGTTACCGGCCCGTAAGGCCGGCAATCGTCCCTGCGCCCGGCGCTGGCTGACGTACAATCGCGTCTTTGCCCGAGCGAGATCCCGCCATGCGCGCCATTGAAATCAAGCAACCAGGACCACCCGATGTTTTGCAACTGTGCGAGCGTCCCATCCCGGCGCTGAAGGCCGGCGAGGTGCTGATCAAGGTGCACGCGGCCGGCGTCAACCGCCCTGATGTGCTGCAACGCCTCGGACACTATCCGGTGCCGCCGGGCGCATCCGACCTGCCTGGGCTGGAGGTGGCGGGCGAGATCGTCGACGGCGACCTGGCCAACAGTCCGTTCAAGAAAGGCGACCTGGTGTGCGCGCTGGTGCAGGGCGGCGGCTATGCCGAGTATTGCGCGGCCCCGCTGCAGCAGTGCCTGCCGGTGCCGGCCGGATTGAGCGCGCTGCAGGCGGCCTCGCTGCCGGAAACCTTCTTTACCGTGTGGAGCAATGTGTTCGACCGCGCGCAGCTGGCCGGCGAGGATAGCCTGCTGGTGCAGGGCGGCAGTTCCGGGATCGGCGTGACCGCGATCCAGATGGCCAGTGCCTTGGGGCACCGCGTCTTCGCCACCGCCGGCAGCGACGAGAAATGCCGCGCCTGCGAAGCGCTCGGGGCCGAGCGCGCCATCAATTACCGCAGCGAAGACTTTGTGCAAGTGGTCAAGGAACTGACCGGGGGCAAGGGCGTCGACGTGGTGCTCGACATGGTGGCGGGCGACTATGTGGCGCGCGAAATCAATTGCCTGGCCGACGATGGGCGCATCGCGCTGATCGCCTTGCTGGGCGGCGCCAAGGCCACGGTCGACCTGGGCCAGGTGCTGCGGCGCAGGCTCAGCATCAGCGGCTCGACCTTGCGCCCGCGTCCGGTCGCGTTCAAGGCGGCGATTGCCTGGCGGCTGCAGGAGAAAGTGTGGCCGCTGATCGAGGCGGGCAAGATCAAGCCGGTAATTTACCGCAGCTTCCCGCTGGCGCAGGCAGCGCAGGCGCACGCGTTGATGGAGAGCTCCGAACACGTCGGCAAGATCATGTTGCAGGTGCGCTGAGCCTGACAGGCATGCCCGTCATCCCCGCGCACGCGCGGATGGCGTTGTTTTGGCAGGGCAACGCTTTCGGGCTTTGTTTGACCAGCCCCTGAACGACGGTTAAAATAGCGGGTTAATTAAATCTGGGCTACTATGCGTCGCAAACTCGTCGTTGGTAATTGGAAACTGAATGGCAGCCTGGCCGCCAATGCAAGCCTGCTGGGCGGCATCGTGGCGGGCCTGGACGGCGGTGCCGATTGCGGCGTCTGCGTTCCTGCGCCGTATCTGGCCCAGGCCCAGGCACTGTTGACCGGCAGCCCGGTCAGCTGGGGTGCACAGGATGTTTCGGCGCACGCTGCCGGCGCGTTTACCGGTGAAGTCTCGGCCGCCATGCTGGCCGATTTTGCTTGCCGTTACGTGATCGTCGGCCACTCCGAGCGGCGCGCCTACCATGCCGAAAGCAGCGAACTGGTCGCCAAAAAAGCGATCGCCGTGCTCGACGCTGGCATGTCGCCTATCGTCTGTGTCGGCGAAACGCTGGCCGAACGCGAGGCAGGGCAGACCGTCGTGGTGGTGCGCAACCAGCTCGGCGCTGTGCTGGCGCTGGCGGGCGAGCGTTTTGCCCAGATCGTCGTCGCTTACGAGCCGGTATGGGCGATCGGCACCGGCAAGACGGCCACGCCGGCAATGGCGCAGGAAGTGCACGCACGCTTGCGCGCGCAACTGGCCGAAACGAATGCCATTAGCGCTGGCGCCGTGCAGATTCTGTACGGCGGCAGCATGAAGCCCGACAACGCCGCCGAGCTGATGGCGCAGCCGGACATCGACGGCGGACTGATAGGTGGGGCGGCGCTCAAGGCGGCCGATTTCCTCGCCATCATTCACGCCGGCAAGTAAGAATTAATTTAAGTAAACGCAATCAAACCTGGAATGGAATAGAAATGAACTCGTTGGAAAATCTGGTTGTAGTTGTGCAGGTTATCTCCGCCCTGGCGATCATCGGGCTGGTATTGCTTCAACACGGCAAGGGTGCCGATATGGG
This sequence comes from Massilia sp., assembly GCA_025359245.1. Classification (GTDB taxonomy): domain Bacteria; phylum Pseudomonadota; class Gammaproteobacteria; order Burkholderiales; family Burkholderiaceae_D; genus Telluria_A. Next base: position 3,676 of record JANYGW010000018.1, on the reverse strand, counting down.
CGCCGCTTTCGGTTCCGGCGCTTCGGGCAGCTTGTTCGGTGCAACCGGCTCGTCGAACTTCATGTCCAAGTCGACCGGCGTGGCCGCGGCCATCTTCTTTACCACGACGCTGGTCCTGGCAGGCTATGCCAACAAGCGCGATGGTGCTGTCAGCGGCGGCGTCATGGAGCGCGCGAATGCGGCCGCGCCGGTAGCTGCAGGCACTGCGAAGAAAGTACCGGCCGCACCGGCAGCTGTAACGACACCGGCCGCGCCGGCGCCAGCCACGCCAGCGGGCCAGATTCCGAAGTAAGCTGCGCACCAGGCAGCATCGATGTGGTTTGCCATGATCCACATCAAAAAAGAAGTTCAGTTTTTTAGTTTTATCCTTGTTTTAGCGCAAGTTTGCATTGAATACAGCACTGTAACAATGTAGAATAGCGCACTCAAGCCGACGTGGTGAAATTGGTAGACACGCTATCTTGAGGGGGTAGTGGGAGCAATCCTGTGCGAGTTCGAGTCTCGCCGTCGGCACCAAGAAAATAAAGAAAGCCAGCAAGGGCTGCGCCTGAGCTGGCTTTTTTGCGAGGATCAGTCGTCCGATCCTGGTGGTAGGCTTCAAGCCAGGATCTGGAGACAGGGCGCTGCAGCGGCAAGGCAGTGGTTCATTAACCGATCGTTCAATAAGGCTCATCCGTGAACCTCGAAAATTACTTCCCCGTTCTGTTGTTCATTCTGGTCGGTATCGGCGTGGGTGTGGTTCCCCAAGTGCTCGGCTACCTGCTTGGCCAGAACAAGCCCGACGCGGCTAAATTGTCCCCCTACGAGTGCGGCTTCGAAGCGTTTGAAGACGCCCGCATGAAATTCGACGTCCGTTACTATCTGGTCGCCATCCTGTTTATTTTGTTTGATCTGGAAACGGCATTCTTCTTCCCGTGGGGCGTTGCCATGCGTGAACTGGGCTGGTCCGGCTTCATCACGATGATGGTGTTCATCGCCGAATTCGTCGTCGGTTTTTGGTATATCTGGAAGAAAGGTGCCCTTGATTGGGAATAAGCCATGTCAATTGAAGGCATATTGAACGAAGGTTTCATCACCACCACAGCCGACAAGCTGATCAACTGGGCGCGCACGGGATCGATGTTCCCGATGACGTTCGGACTGGCCTGCTGCGCGGTTGAAATGATGCACACGGGCGCGGCCCGCTACGACATGGACCGCTTCGGCGTCGTGTTCCGCCCATCGCCGCGCCAGTCCGACGTGATGATCGTCGCCGGCACGCTGTGCAACAAGATGGCGCCGGCATTGCGCAAGGTCTACGACCAGATGCCCGAGCCGCGCTGGGTCATTTCCATGGGTTCGTGCGCCAACGGCGGCGGCTACTACCACTACTCGTACTCGGTCGTGCGCGGCTGCGACCGCATCGTGCCGGTCGACGTGTATGTGCCAGGTTGCCCGCCGACCGCTGAAGCGCTGTTGTACGGCATTCTGCAATTGCAGAACAAGATCAAGCGCACCAACACCATCGCCCGCTAATCATGACAAGTAAAATTGAAAAACTGGCCGCTACCCTGGCATCCGTGCTGGGAGAGGGCGCAGCCGTCAGCACCGCGCTGGGCGAAGTGACGGTGGTCGTCAAGGCCGCCGATTACCTGGCCGCCATGCTGACCCTGCGCGACCATCCCGAGCTCAAGTTCGACCAATTGCTGGACCTGTGCGGGGTCGACTATTCGACCTACGGCGAAGGCAGCTGGACCGGCCCGCGTTTCGCCGCCGTCTCGCACCTGCTGTCGATCGACCACAACTGGCGCTTGCGGGTGCGCGTGTTCGCGCCCGACGACGACATGCCGGTGCTCGCTTCCGTGACCGGCATCTGGCGCGCCGTCAACTGGTACGAGCGCGAAGCGTTCGACCTGTTCGGCATCCTGTTCGAAGGCCACAACGACCTGCGCCGCATCCTGACCGACTACGGCTTCATCGGCCATCCGTTCCGCAAGGACTTCCCGATCACCGGTTATGTCGAGATGCGCTACGATCCCGAGCAAAAACGAGTGATTTACCAACCCGTGACGATCGAACCGCGCGAAATTATTCCGCGCGTGATCCGGGAAGACAACTACGGGATGAAATAATGGCTGAAATTAAGAACTACACCCTCAACTTCGGCCCGCAGCACCCTGCGGCGCACGGTGTGTTGCGTCTCGTGCTCGAGCTCGACGGCGAAGTGATCCAGCGCGCCGATCCGCACATCGGCCTGCTGCACCGCGGCACCGAAAAGCTCGCCGAAACGCGCACCTATTTGCAGTCGGTGCCGTATATGGACCGCCTCGACTACGTGTCGATGATGTCGAACGAGCACGCCTACGTGATGGCGATCGAAAAACTGCTCGGCATCACCGTGCCCGAGCGCGCGCAATACATCCGCGTGATGTTCGACGAAATCACCCGCCTGCTGAACCACCTGATGTGGCTGGGCGCGCACGCGCTCGACGTCGGCGCCATGGGCCCCTTCCTGTACGCGTTCCGCGACCGTGAAGACCTGTTCGACTGCTACGAAGCGGTGTCGGGCGCGCGCATGCACGCGGCCTACTACCGCCCAGGCGGCGTCTACCGCGACTTGCCGGACGCGATGCCGAAGCACAAAGCCTCGATCATCCGCAGCGCCAAGGCCATCGACGAACTGAACGAATCGCGCCAGGGCTCGCTGCTCGACTTCATCGACGAGTTCAGCAAGCGCTTCGTCACCTATGTCGACGAATACGAAACCCTGCTGACCGACAACCGCATCTGGAAACAGCGCACGGTCGGCATCGGCGTGGTCACGCCCGAAGCGGCGCTGGCGATGGGCTTCTCGGGCGCCATGCTGCGCGGCTCGGGCATCGAATGGGATCTGCGCAAGAAGCAGCCGTATTCGGTCTACGACAAGATGGATTTCGATATCCCGGTCGGCACCAATGGCGACTGCTACGACCGCTACCTGGTCCGCGTGGAAGAAATGCGCCAGTCGAACCGCATCATCAAGCAGGCCTCGAGCTGGCTGCGCGCCAATCCGGGCCCGGTCATGGTGCAGAACCACAAGGTCGCGCCGCCATCGCGCGTCGACATGAAAACCAATATGGAATCGCTGATCCACCACTTCAAGCTGTTCACCGAGGGCATGCACGTGCCGCCGGGCGAGGCCTACGCGGCGGTCGAGCATCCGAAGGGCGAGTTCGGCATCTACATCGTCTCGGACGGCGCCAACAAGCCTTACCGCCTGAAGATCCGCGCCCCGGACTATGCCCACTTGCAGAGCCTGGACGAAATGGCCCGTGGACACATGATCGCCGACGCCGTCACCATCATCGGCACCCAGGATATCGTTTTCGGCAGTATTGACCGCTAGTCGACCGATCACTCGCTTGCACAATTGAGGCAAAAAATGTTGTTATCAGAGCAGTCATACAAAAAGATCGACCGTGAGGTCGCCAAGTTCCCTCCGGACCAGAAGCAGTCGGCCGTCATGGCCGCGCTCGCCATTGCGCAGGACGAAAAGGGCTGGCTTCCGCCGGAACTATTGCAGGACGTGGCCGACTACCTCGAGATGCCCGCGATCGCGGTGCAAGAGGTCGCCACCTTCTACAATATGTACAACACCAAGCCGGTCGGCAAGTTCAAGATCTCGGTGTGCACCAATCTGCCGTGCATGTTGTCGGGC
>JANYGW010000237.1 GCA_025359245.1 Massilia sp. | reverse complement strand
CGGCGGCAGCTGCGCGGCGCTGGCGCGGCGCCAGCTCGGTCCCCAGTGCGTGATGGACCTGCACGATATTGGCGGCGCGGTGGCGCGCTGGCGCGCCGCGCACGCCCCGGCCGCCGCTTAGCCGGGGCGGGCCGAAGCGCGGCCATGCTCTGGTAAAATACGCACCATCGAATTGGATCGTGCCCGGCGCCGCCGGGCATGTGCATGCAGCGCCCTCCCACACACACCAATGTTTAGTTTTTTTAAGAAAAAACCACCCGCCCCCGAGATCCCAACGCCGCCAGCGCCGCTCGAGCAAGCCGTAGCGCCAGCAGCGCCAGCAGCGCCGCCGCCTGCCTACGTGCCGCCGCAGCAAGTTGCACCGGCACTGGCCGACAGCGAAGCCGCGCCGGCGCCAGCGTCGCGCCGCTACGGCACCACCTCGACCTTCGTGGCGCCGCCAGTGGCAGCGCCGGTTGCGGCATTCGTGCCGCCGGTTGCGCCGCCTGCGCCTGCGATCGACGTCGCGCCGCTGATCCCCGAAACGGCGGAACGGCCCGGCACCGAGGCCGAAAAGAAGCGCTCCTGGATGGAACGCCTCAAGGCCGGCCTGTCGAAGACCTCTTCCAACCTGTCGCTGCTGTTTGTCGGCGCCAAGATCGACGACGACCTGTACGAAGAGCTCGAAGCGGCGCTGCTGATGGCCGACGCCGGCATGGACGCCACCCTGTTCCTGCTCGACGGCCTGCGGCGCAAGGTCAAGGAAGACAAGCTGCTCGACGCGGCCGCCGTCAAGGGCGCGCTGCGGGTCCTGATGACGGACATGCTGCGCCCGCTCGAAAAGCCGCTCGAACTGGGCCGCCACGAACCGCTGGTGATGATGATCGCCGGCGTCAACGGGGCCGGCAAGACCACCACCATCGGCAAGCTGGCCAAGCACATGCAGAAGTACGAGCAATCGGTGCTGCTGGCCGCCGGCGACACCTTCCGCGCCGCCGCGCGCGAGCAGCTGATGGTCTGGGGCCAGCGCAACAACGTCACCGTGATCGCCCAGGAGTCGGGCGACCCGGCCGCCGTCGCCTTCGACGCGGTCCAGTCGGGCAAGGCGCGCAAGATGGACGTGGTCATGGTCGACACGGCCGGCCGCCTGCCGACCCAGCTGCACCTGATGGAAGAACTGAAGAAGATCAAACGCGTCATCGGCAAGGGCCTGGATGGCGCACCGCACGAGGTGCTGCTGGTCATCGACGGCAACACCGGCCAGAACGCGCTGGCCCAGGTCAAGGCCTTCGACGACGCGCTCGGCCTGACCGGCCTGGTGATCACCAAGCTCGATGGCACCGCCAAGGGCGGCGTGCTGGCGGCGATCGCGCGCACCCGCCCGATCCCCGTGTACTTCATCGGCGTCGGCGAAAAAATCGAAGACCTGCAGCCGTTCAATGCGGCCGATTTCGTCGAAGCCCTGCTCGGATAAGGCCCCATGATCGAATTCAAATTTGTATCGAAGCAGTATTCGCCGCATGCCATCGCGCTGCGCGAAGTCTCGCTGACCATCGCCAAGGGCGAGCTGGTGTACCTGGCCGGGCCGTCGGGCGCGGGCAAGTCGACCCTGCTCAAGATGATCGCCGCGATGGAGCGCCCGACCTCGGGCAACGTGCTGGTCAACGGCCAGGACATCGGTCAGCTGAAAAAGGCCAGCGTGCCCTACTTGCGGCGCAACCTGGGCCTGATTTTCCAGCAGCAGCGCCTGCTGACCGACCGCTCGATCCTGGCCAACGTGATGCTGCCGCTGATGGTGACCGGCGCCTCGCGCGGGGCCGCCGAAGCGCGCGCCCGCGCCGCCCTCGGGCGCGTGGGCCTCGAACAGCGCGCCCAGGACCGTCCGCTCGAACTGTCGGGCGGCGAACAGCAGCGCGTGGCCATCGCGCGCGCCATCGTCAACCGGCCGCAGATCATCCTGGCCGACGAACCGACCGCCAACCTCGATCGCGCCAGCGCCAACAAGGTGCTCGACGCGCTGCGCGCCTTCCACGCGGCCGGCGTGACCTGCTTGATTTCGACCCACGACGAACAGGTGCTCGACCGCGCCGCGCGCGTGATCCACCTCGACCACGGCCAGCTGGCCGGAGGTGCGCCATGAAGAACTGGCTGCGCCAGCACCGCTACGCGATCGGCGCCGCGCTCGGGCATATGTTCAAGTCGCCGGGCAGTTTCCTGTTCAACGTGCTGGTGGTGGCCATTGCGCTGACCTTGCCGTTCGCCGGACTGACCCTGCTGGAAAACGTGCGACCGATGTCGCAGCAGCTGTCGGTCGATCCTGAAATCAGCCTGTTCGTGACCCCGGCCACGACGCGCGAGGCGGCCCAGGCGCTGGTGCCGGCCATGCAGGCCATCCTCAGGCAGCACAAGGCGAAGATCGTGTTCGTGCCGCGCGAAGAGGCGCTGGCCAATCTGAAGGCCAAGAGCGGCCTGTCGGACGTGCTCGATTCGCTGGGCGAAAACCCGCTGCCGGACGGCTATGTGCTCAAGCTCGACAGCTTCAAGAGCGCGGCCGACGCCGGCGCAATCGACGCCATCGCGGCCGAGCTGCGCGCGCTGCCTGGCGTGGACACGGTGCAGGTCGATTCAGCCTGGGTCAAGCGCCTGGCCGCGCTGCTGGGCGTGCTGCGCCTGGTGCTGGTGCTGCTGGCCGCGACCCTGGGCATGGTCGTCATCGCCGTGGTGTTCAACACGATCCGCCTGCAGGTGCTGACCCAGCGCGATGAAATCGCCGTCAGCAAGTTGATCGGCGCGACCGACAACTTCATCCATCGGCCCTTCTATTACACCGGCGTGCTGCTCGGCTTGTGCGCGGGCGGCGTAGCGCTGGGCGCGGTGGCGCTGGCGCTGCGGCCCTTGAATACCGCGATTGCCGAATTTGCGCGCCTGTATGCGTCCGAATTCCAGCTGGTGCCGCTCGATCCGGTGGCGATCGGCGCGCTGCTGGCGATCAGCGCCGCGCTGGGCCTGGCCGGTGCGCTGCTGTCGGTGCAGCGCCATCTGGCACGCCTGAACTGATCCGGTCCTGGCCGTGCGCGCGGACCGACACGTCCGGCGCCGGCCAGCAAGGCGACAGCGCAGGCTTTAATTGCAAATAAGAAATATTCTCAAAGTGCGCGAACGAACCGACCCGCGCCCTGTCCAAGCGTAAGCTGAAGTTCCATTCGATCATCAGTCCGCTTGATGGGGATCAAGTGTTCGGTGACTGTTGCGCACTAGAGTAGGTAGCTCTGCCGCATCGCAGTTTCATTAGAGCAATATTCCGCCCCCTATCAGCGCCATATAATCGGCCAATTGGCACTCCATGCCAGAGAGTGCTAATATACGAATCTGTACGGCGGGGTTATCAAAAAATCCACCGCCGGCATCAGGAAGCACCCGTTGCGCCACCCTATGCAGCATCGACTTTGACGAGGAAATACATGACTACGTTGTCCGCACAATCCGCATTAGTCCCGACGGGCAACCGTAATGTGGGACTCGGCTTTACTGGCAACCTTGGCAATATTGACGCCTATATTTCGGCGGTGAACCGCCTGCCGATGTTGACCCACGCCGAAGAAATCTCGCTCGCCAAGCGCCTGCAGGAAAGCAATGACCTGGGCGCCGCGCAGGAGCTGGTGCTGTCGCACTTGCGCCTGGTGGTGTCGATCGCGCGCGGCTACCTCGGCTACGGCCTGCCGCA
>JANYGW010000207.1 GCA_025359245.1 Massilia sp. | reverse complement strand
AGCTACCTGCGCGACGAAGACGGCATGAGCAAGTTCAAGTTGTTCCCCAACGAAGCGCTGCAAATCGTCGTGCTCGATGCTGCCATCTTGGGCGAGAAGGCCCCAGATGTGCTGGAAGAGCTGACGTATTGCGTGGCCGGCCTGAACGAGCGCTACGAGGATTACGGCGAAAAGCCGGCGCTGCAGCTGATTCTTAAATAATATCGCCCGGTCACTGTACCGGGCTTTTTTTTATCGCCATGGCAGCCGGTATAATGTCCGGTTCCACCCTTCTTTTGGCCGCAGAACACCATGTTAGATAAATATAGTCCCGCCGACGTCGAACAAGCCGCCCAGGCCCACTGGAAGGCGATCGATGCCTACAAGGCCGTCGAGCACGACCCGCGTTTCCCGAAAGGCAAGTACTACGCTTGCTCGATGTTGCCTTACCCATCGGGCAAGCTGCACATGGGTCACGTGCGCAACTATACGATCAATGACGTGATGTACCGCTATCTGCGCATGAACGGCTACAACGTGCTCATGCCGATGGGCTGGGACGCGTTCGGCATGCCGGCTGAAAACGCGGCGATGGCCAACAATGTGCCGCCGGCGCAATGGACGTATTCGAACATCGCCCACATGCGCGAGCAGATGGAGTCGATGGGCCTGGCGATCGACTGGTCGCGCGAAATGACGGCCTGCAAACCCGACTACTACAAGTGGAACCAGTGGATGTTCCTCAAGATGCTAGAAAAAGGCATCATCTACAAGAAAACCGGCACCGTGAACTGGGACCCGATCGACCAGACCGTGCTGGCTAACGAGCAGGTCGTCGACGGCAAGGGCTGGCGCTCGGGCGCGCCGATTGAAAAGCGCGAAATCCCGATGTACTACGCGCGCATCACCGACTACGCCGACGAACTGCTCGATCACGTCGACAACAAGCTGCCCGGCTGGCCCGAGCGCGTGCGCATCATGCAGGCCAACTGGATCGGCAAATCGACCGGCGTGCGCTTCGCCTTCCCGCACACGATCGCCGGCAACGACGGCGCCCTGATCGGCGACGGCAAGATGTATGTGTTCACCACCCGCGCCGACACCATCATGGGCGTGACCTTTTGCGCCGTCGCGCCCGAGCACGCGCTGGCGGCCCACGCTGCCGCTGGAAACCCTGATTTGGCGGCCTTCATCGCCGAGTGCAAACTCGGTTCCGTGATCGAAGCCGACATGGCGACGATGGAGAAGAAGGGCATGCCGACCGGCCTGTTCGTCCACCATCCGCTGACCGGCGCGCCGGTCGAAGTTTGGGTCGGCAACTACGTGTTGATCACCTACGGCGACGGCGCCGTCATGGGCGTGCCCGCGCACGACGAGCGCGATTTCGCGTTCGCCAAAAAATACGAGCTGCCGATCCAGCAGGTCGTCGCGGTGGAAGGAAAAACCTTCAGCACCGAGGCCTGGCAGGAGTGGTACGGCGACAAAGACGCCTGCGTGACGGTCAATTCGGCGCAGTTCGATGGCCTCGCGTATGGGGCCGCCGTCGATGCCGTGGCCGCCGAGATGGTTGCCAAGGGCCTGGGCGAGAAGAAGGTCACCTTCCGCCTGCGCGACTGGGGCATCTCGCGCCAGCGCTACTGGGGCACGCCGATTCCGATGATCCATTGCCCCGATTGCGGCGTGGTGCCGGTACCGGAAAAAGACCTGCCCGTGATCCTGCCGGAAGACTGCGTGCCGGACGGCAGCGGCAACCCGCTGAACAAATACGAAGCCTTCCTCCAGTGCGACTGCCCGCAGTGCGGCAAGCCGGCGCGCCGCGAAACCGACACCATGGACACCTTCGTCGATTCGTCGTGGTATTACATGCGCTATACCTCGCCCGGCAGCAAGGACGCGATGGTCGACGCGCGCAACGATTACTGGATGCCGATGGACCAGTACATCGGCGGCATCGAACACGCCGTCATGCACCTGCTGTACGCGCGCTTCTGGACCAAGGTCATGCGCGACATGGGCCTGGTCAAGTTCGACGAGCCGTTCGTCAACCTGCTCACCCAGGGCATGGTCCTTAACGAGACCTATTACCGCGACAATCCGGCCGAACCGCTCAAGCCGATCTGGATCAATCCGGCCGACGTTGAACTGACGCTCGACGACAAGGGCCGCCCGATCAGCGCCACGTTGCGCGCCGACGGCCTGCCGGTGCACATCGGCGGCACCGAGAAAATGGCGAAGTCGAAGAACAACGGCATCGACCCGCAAGCCCAGATCCAGCAGTACGGCGCCGACACCGCGCGCCTGTTCACGATGTTCGCGTCGCCGCCGGAACAGACGCTTGAATGGTCCGACACCGGCGTCGAAGGCGCCAGCCGCTTCCTGCGCCGCGTGTGGAACTACGCCTACGCGCAGTCGCCGCGCATCGCCACCGCGCTGGCCGCAAGCGGCAAGCCGGACGCCGGCGAAGCGCACAAGACGCTGCGCCGCGAACTGCACAAGATCCTGCAGCAGGCCGACTATGACCTCAAGCGCATCCAGTACAACACGGTGGTATCGGCCTGCATGAAAATGCTCAACACGATGGAGCAGGCCAAGCTGGACGACGGTGCCGCCACCGACGCGGTCGTCGCCGAAGGCCTGTCGATCTTCCTGCGCGTGCTCAACCCGGTCGCGCCGCACATCACCCACGTGCTGTGGCAGGAGCTGGGCTATGGCGCCGTGCATGGCGACATCCTCGACGCGCAATGGCCGCAGGTCGATCCGGCAGCGCTTGAGCAGGCCGAGATCGAGATGATGATCCAGGTGAACGGCAAGCTGCGCGGCTCGATCATGGTCGCCAAGGGCCTGGACAAGGCGGCGATCGAAGCGCTGGCGCTGGCCTGCGAAGCGGTGCAGAAGTACATCGAGACGCCGCCGAAAAAGGTGATCGTCGTGCCGGGCAAGCTGATTTCGATCGTGGTCTGACATGGTGAACTTCGGCAAATTTATTCTTGCGCTGGCGCTGCTGGCCGGCCTGTCGGCCTGCGGCTTCCAGCTGCGCGGCTCCGGCAGCGCCTACAACATGCCGTTCAAGACCATTTACCTGGCCTTCCCCGACAATTCGTCTCTCGGCACCGAGTTGCGGCGCAACCTGCGCGGCAGCGACAAGGTCGACGTGGTCAGCGATCCGGCCAAGGCCGACGCGCGCTTCGAGGTGGTATCCGAAAACCGCACCAAGGCGATCCTGTCGCTCAACAGCCAGGGCCGGGTGCGCGAGTACCTGCTGACCTACACGCTGGTGTTCCGGGTGCGCGACGCCAAGGGCACCGAAGTGCTGGGCGCGACCGAAATCGTGCTGAAACGCCCGCTGACCTTCAACGAGTCGCAGGTGCTGGCCAAGGAAACCGAAGAAGCGCTGCTGTACCGCGACATGCAGACCGACCTGGTGCAGCAGATCCTGCGCCGCCTGGCCGCCGTCAAACCGACTTGAGAACACACGATGCAGCTGCGCGTTGATGCACTGGAGGGCCACCTCGCCAAGACGATCGCGCCGCTGTACGTGATCAGCAGCGACGAGCACTTGCTGGCGCTGGAGGCGGCCGACAAGATCCGGCGCGCCGCGCGCGCCAACGGCTACTCGGAGCGCGACGTGCTGACGGTCGAGCGCAGCTTCAAGTGGGGCGAGCTGCTGGCCGCCAACCAGACGCTGTCGCTGTTCGGCGACAAGAAGCTGATCGAGCTGCGCATCCCGACCGGCAAGCCCGGCAAGGACGGCGGCGCGGCGCTGCAGGCCTACACCAAGGACCTCTCGCCCGACAACCTGACCCTGATCACCCTGCCCAAGCTGGACTGGCAAACCGCCAAGGCGGCCTGGGTCGGCACCTTGCAGCAGGCCGCGGTGTACATCGAGATCCCGACCATCGAGCGCGCCGCGCTGCCGGGCTGGATCGGCACCCGCCTGGCCGCGCAGGGGCAAAGCGCGGACCGCCAGGGGATCGACTTCATCGCCGACCGGGTCGAGGGCAACCTGCTGGCCGCGCACCAGGAGCTCCAGAAGCTCGGCCTGCTGCACGAGCCGGGCCGCCTGACGTTCGAGCAGATCCACGACGCGGTGCTCAACGTGGCGCGCTACGACGTGTTCAAGCTGTCCGAGGCGATGCTGGCGGGCGACCCGGCGCGCCTGGTGCGCATGCTCGAAGGCCTGAAGGGCGAGGGCGAGGCGCTGCCGCTGGTGTTGTGGGCCGTCGCCGAAGAAATCCGCACGCTGTTAAAATTGAAGTCCGGGATGGCGCAGGGGCGGCCGCTCGGCGTGCTGCTCAAGGAGTACCGCATCTGGGGTCCGAAAGAGCGCATGATGGAGCCGGCGCTGCGCCGCATCTCGCTGGCCACGCTGGAAAAGGCGCTGCAGGACGCGGCGCAGGTCGACAAGATGATCAAGGGCCTGCGCGCGAAGGCGTTTGCCGGCGATGCCTGGGACGCGATGCTGCAGCTGGCACTGAAAGTCGCGCGCGGCTGACCACACCATGGCGGAACATGATACATATTTCGCCGCAACGCACTGAAAATCGAATCATGAATATCACCGAATACATGCACGACGTCGGCCAACGGGCCCGCGCCGCCTCGCGCGGAATGGCCCGGGCCGACAGCGCGACGCGCAACCGCGCGCTGCTCTTGATCGCCGACGCGATCGTGCGCGACGCCGCCCTGCTGCGCGCCGCCAACCAGCTCGACCTCGACGCCGCCCAGGCTGCCGGACTGGCGCCGGCCATGCTGGACCGATTGCAGCTGTCCGACGCGGCGATCGCCACCATGGTCGAAGGCCTGCGCCAGATCGTCGCGCTGGCCGACCCGATCGGCGAAATCTCGAACATGAAGTTCCGCCCGAGCGGGATCCAGGTCGGCCAGATGCGCGTGCCGCTGGGCGTGATCGGCATCATCTACGAAGCGCGCCCCAACGTCACCGTGGACGCGGCCGGCCTGTGCATCAAGAGCGGCAACGCCACCATCCTGCGCGGCGGCTCCGAAGCGATCAACTGCAACCGCGCGCTGGCAAGAATCGTCGCCGAAGGCCTGCTTGGCGCCGGTCTGCCGACGGACGCCGTGCAGATTGTCGACACCACCGACCGCGCCGCCGTCGGCGTCCTGATCACCATGCCGCAGTACGTCGACGTGATCGTCCCGCGCGGCGGCAAGGGCCTGATCGCGCGCCTGATCGAAGAGGCCACGGTCCCGATGATCAAGCACCTGGACGGCATCTGTCACGTTTTCATCGACGCCAAGGCCGACCTGGCCAAGGCGGCCGCGATCGCCTTCAACGCCAAGTGCCACCGCTACGGCACCTGCAACACCATGGAAACGCTGCTGGTCGCGCGCGCCATCGCCCCGACCGTGCTGGCGCAGCTGGCGGCGTTGTACGCCACCAGGGAAGTCGAGCTGCGCGCCGACCCGGAAGCGTACGCGCTGCTGGCCGGCTACCCGCACCTGGTGGCCGCCACCGACGAGGACTGGAGCACCGAATACCTGGCGCCGGTACTGGCGATCAAGATCGTGTCCGGCATGGATGAAGCGATCGACCATATCAACACCTATTCGTCGAAGCACACTGACGCCATCGTCACCGAAGACTACAGCGACGCGCTGCGCTTTTTGCGCGAAGTCGATTCGGCCTCGGTCATGGTCAACGCCTCGACCCGTTTCGCGGACGGCTTCGAGTACGGGCTGGGGGCCGAAATCGGCATCTCGAACGACAAGCTGCACGCGCGCGGCCCGGTCGGCCTCGAAGGCCTGACCTCGCTCAAATACGTGGTCTTCGGCCACGGCGAAATCCGCACTTAACCCTCACCGGAATCCCTATGCTCTGGATCAAAGCGCTGCACATCGTCTTCGTCGCCTCCTGGTTCGCCGGCCTGTTCTACCTGCCGCGCATCTTCGTCAACCTGGCGCTGGAAACCGACGCCGCGGCCACCGCGCGCTTGCTGCTGATGGCGCGCAAGCTGTACCGCTTCACGACGATGCTGTCGATTCCGGCGGTGCTGTTCGGCCTGGGCCTGTGGCTCGGCTGGCGCGAGATCTTCACCGGCGGCTGGCTGCATGCCAAGCTGGCGCTGGTGGTGCTGGCGATTGGCTACAATCACGCCTGCGGCTCGCTGCTCAAAAAATTCGAAAAGGGCGTCAACACGCGCTCGCACACCTGGTTCCGCTATTTCAACGAAGTGCCGGTCGTGCTGCTGCTGGCCATCGTCATCCTGGTCGTGGTCAAACCTTTTTGAACGGCACAAGCATGGGCAAGACGATCACCTATTTCCTGACGCCGCAGTCGCCCTGGGTCTACCTGGGCCACGCGCGCCTGGCCGCACTGGCTGCGGCGCACAGCGCGCAGGTCGACATCAAGCCGTTCGACCTGGGCAAGGTATTTAGCGTATCGGGCGGCCTGCCGCTGTCCAAGCGCGCGCCGCAGCGCCAGTCGTACCGGCTGCTGGAAATGGCGCGCTGCGCGGCCCACCTGAAGCTGCCCCTGAACGTGCAGCCGAAGTTTTTCCCGGTGCCGCCCGAGCAGGCCTCGAAGCTGATCATCGCCGCGCGCACCAGCCTGGGCGCGGACGTGGCGATGACGCTGGCCGGCGCCATCATGCGCGCCTTGTGGGCCGAGGAAAAGAACATCGCCGACGACGCCACGCTGGTGCAGGTCGCCGACCTGTGCGGCCTCGATGGCCGCATGCTGCTCAAGTCGGCCGAGACGGCCGGCGTGCAGGAACAGCTCGACAAGAATACCGACGAAGCCATCGCCGCCAATGTGTTTGGCGCGCCGTGGTACATCGTCGATGCAGAACCCTTCTGGGGGCAGGACCGGCTCGATTTTGTCGAGCGCGCATTGATTTAAGCATTTCACAACGGATAAAGGGTACACCATGGCTTCATTTTTCTGTCCTTGCCCACGCGGCATGGAAGCGGCGCTGGCCGAAGAACTGGGCGAAATCGCCCTCACCAGCAGCACCATGAAGGTGCACAACCAGGTGCCGGGCGGGGTCCATTGTTCGGGCGACCTGACCGACTCGTACCGCATCAACCTGCATTCGCGGATCGCTTCGCGCGTGCTGATGCGCATGGCGCACCAGAGCTACAACAATGAGAACGACATCTACGACCTGGCGCTGGCGCAGCCGTGGGAGGACTGGTTCGGCGTGGACCACACGATCCGGGTCGACGTCACCGCCGTCAAGTCGCCGCTGCGCAGCCTCGAATTCACCACGCTCAAGATCAAGGACGCGATCTGCGACCGCTTCCGCGACCAGTTCGACAAGCGGCCCTCGGTCAACACGCGCGAGCCCGACATCCGCATCGTCGGCTTCCTCGACGCGCGCAACTTCACAATCTACCTCGACACCTCGGGCGAGGCTTTGTTCAAACGCGGCTGGCGCGAAGAGACGGGCGACGCGCCGCTGCGCGAAAATCTCGCGGCCGGCATGCTGCGCGTGTCGGGCTGGAAGCCGGGCATGGTGCTGTTCGACCCGATGTGCGGTTCGGGCACCATCCTGATCGAGGCGGCCCAGATGGTGCAGGGCATTCCGCCCGGCGCGCGCCGCAACTTCGCCTTCGAAAAATTCAACGCCTTCGATGCGGCGCCGTGGAACGCGATGAAGCAGGCCATCAAGCCGCTGCCGCTGCCCGAGTCGCCGACCATCTTCGGCAGCGACATCTCGGGCGACATGGTGGCCATGACGCGCCACAACCTG
>JANYGW010000172.1 GCA_025359245.1 Massilia sp. | reverse complement strand
GTTTACAAGGAAGAAATGGACGTCAACGGCTTAACTTAACGCCATTAGGGTCAGACCTCAATTTAAAAACATTTTTAAATTGAGGTCTGACCCCGATTGTGCAAGATTAGGGTAGCATGCGCGCCATGCATGCCCTTAAATACCTCAGCGCTTATTCCGACCAGACCCGTGCCCAAGTCGCGCTGCTGATCGAACAGGACCAGCTGGCCGCCGTCCTTACCCAGCGCTATCCCGCCGCCCACGCGATCCGCACCGACCGCGCCCTGTTCGATTATGTCCAGCAGCTGAAGTCCGAATTCCTGCGCAATGCCGATCCGATCAACAAGGTCGCCTTCGACAGCAAGATTCACGTGATTAACAATGCGCTGGGCTTGCATACGGCGATCTCTCGCGTCCAGGGCAACAAGCTCAAGGCCAAACACGAAATCCGCGTCGCCTCCATGTTCAAGGAAGTCCCGCTCGAATTCCTGCGCATGATCGCCGTCCATGAGCTGGCCCACGTGAAGGAAAAGCAGCACGACAAGCCCTTCTACAAGCTGTGCTGCTACATGGAACCGAACTACCACCAGTACGAATTCGACCTGCGCCTCTACCTGACCCAGCTCGACCTGTCCGGCCAGCGCCTCTGGCAAAACCAACAGTAGGTAGACGGCATGCTTGCCGGGTCGCCTACCGATTTCGACATCGATGGCCATTTTAGCATCCGAAAAACCCGTAAAATGTTGCATATACGCACGGATTATTGCCGGGCAGACCACGTACGGGAGGATATTATTCGACAATATCCAGCCTGCGCTATACAGTGGCTCGTGTGCCTTTCCACCATGTAAGACAACGCCGGACCCGCAACCCGGCGCCTTGCGCCAGGCATATCACCGGAACCTTGCAATGCGAAATCAGCCCTACCCTCTCTCCCGTTCTTTGCCTTCGGTGCTGCGTGCCTGCACGCTGGCGGCCGCCCTGCTGGCCGGCGCCGCCCAGGCGGCCGACGACCCGGCCGGCCCGCTCTGGACCTTCGGCGGCTTCGGCAGCCTGGGCGTGACCCACTCCGATTACCGTGAAGCGGACTTCGTCCCCAGTGCCTTCTCCGGCGACGGCGCCGGCGCCACCCATCCGTTCAGCACCAGCACCGACAGCCGCATCGGCGCGCAGCTCGGCGTCAAGTTCGACAAGCGCTGGTCCGGCGTGCTGCAGATCGTCGAAGAACAGCGCTATGACCGCAGCTGGCGGCCCAAGGTCGAATGGGCCAACATCAAGTTTCAGGCCACGCCCGACCTGGCGCTGCGTGCCGGCCGCATCGCGCTGCCGATTTTCCTGGCCGCCGACTACCGCAAGATCGGCTATGCCTATCCATGGGCCCGCACCCCGGTCGAGTTCTACGGCGGCATCCCGATCACCAACAGCGACGGCGTCGACGCCGCCTACCGCTGGCAGGCGTTCGGCATCAAGCACACCACCCAGGCTTTCTACGGACGCACAGACATCCGCCTGACCGACAGCACCAGCGCCCATGCGCGCGCCATCACCGGCCTGACCCACACCGCCGAATTCGGCGCCGCCACCGTGCGCGTGTCGGCCTTCACCGCCGTGCTCAACCTGAATGTGGTGCGCCCGCTGTTCGACGGTTTCCGCCAGTTCGGGCCGCAGGGCCTGGCCATCGCCGACAAGTACGACGTCATCGACAAGCGCACCACCGGCATGGCCATCGGTATCAATTACGACCCCGGCAAGTGGTTCGTGATGGCCGAAGCGGGCATCCTGGACGGCCACTCCTACCTGGCCAAAACGTCGGGCAAGTACATCAGCGGCGGCTACCGCAGCGGCGCGTTCACGCCCTACCTGTCGTACTCGCGCTCCGACCCGATCAGCCCGACCGTCGATCCGGGCCTGTCGCTGGCCGGCCTGCCGCCGCCGTATGCCTTGGCTGCCGCGCAGCTCAACGCCAACCTGGCCACGCTGCTCAAGGCCATTCCCAACCAGACCAGCGTCACCGCCGGCGTGCGCTGGGACTTCCGGCCCGACATGGCGCTCAAGCTCCAGTACGACCGGGTCCGCCCGCACGACGGTTCGCGCGGCTCGCTGGTCAACGTCCAGCCAGGCTTCGTCTCCGGCCATCCGGTCAACCTGACGAGCGCCGTGCTCGATTTCGTGTTTTGAGGGGGCCGAGCATGCGCACCCCATTCTTGCGGCGAACCTTCTGGGCCCTGCTCGCCGCAGCCGTTTGCCACACCGCCTGCGCGGGCGAGCTGGTCGTCATCGTCTCGTCCAGGAGCCCGGTCAGCGCGCTGCGCACCGATCAGGTGGCCGACATCTTCCTCGGCCAGATCGCCAGCTTTCCCGGCGGCGCCGAGGTGGTGGCGCTCGACCAGCGCATCGGTTCGCCCGAGCGCGACGAATTCTATGCCAAGGTCGCCTCGAAGACGCCGCCGCTGGTGAAGGCCTACTGGACCAAGATGATCTTCACCGGACGCGGCCAGCCGCCCAGGGAGGTGGCCGGCAGCGCGGCGATCCGCAAGATGGTCGCGGACAATCCATCATTGATCGGCTACATCGACAAATCGGCCCTCGACGCCAGCGTCAAGGCCGTGCTGCTGGTGCACTGAGGCCAGGGGCAGCGCCGCGATGAACCAAGCCGCCACCACGCCGCGCAAGCGCACCCGTTTGTCCCGCTGGCTCGGACACGGGCTGGAAACCCACATCTCGCTGCCGCTGTTCGCGCTCGTGCTGCTGATCGTCATCTGGACCAGCACCTTTCACTTTATCGAGGTCGAACACGGCGCCGCGCAGGCTGCGGCGCGCAACTCGAGCCGCGAGCTGCTCGACACCTACGAGGCCCAGGTCCAGCGCAATCTGGGCGGGATCGACCAGACCCTGAAGGTGCTCAAGTACGCGGTCGAACTGAAGGGCGCCGGCGGCGCGCTGCCGGCCCTGAACCAGCAAGGCTTGCTGCCGTCAGGCCTGGTGTTCGTGGTCAGCATCGCCGACCGCAATGGCATGGTCGTGGCCAGCAATCCGGCCGCCACATTCATCGACCTCTCGCGCGAGCCGTATTTCGTCTTCCACCGGGAGAACGACAGTAATACGCCGTTCGTCAGCCAGACCACGCGCGACACCGCCAATCCCGACTGGCACCTGCACTTCACGCGGCGCCTGAACGACACTGCCGGCCAGTTCGCCGGCATCGTCATCGTCGAAGTCGACCCGTCCTACTTCACCAGCGGCTACGAGCACGCGCGCCAGGGCGACCTGGGCGCGCTCGGCCTGTACGGCAGCGACGGCGTGTTCCGCGCGCTGCGCGTGGGCGACAAGGTCAGCTGGGGCCAGAGCGCCGCCGCGCTGAACGCGGCCGCGCTGTCCTCGGCCGGCAGCGCCGGCGGGGTGATCGCCAACCCGTGGGACGGCGTGCGCCGCTACACCGCGGTGCGCCACCTGCACGGCTTTTCGCTCAGCGCCGTGGTCGGCCTGGCCGAGCACGAGCAGATGGCCGTGTTCGAACAGCAGCGCCGCAACTACCTGTGGGCGGCCGCCAGCGGCAGCGCGCTGCTGGTGCTGATCGTCACGCTGGTGGGCCTGTGGTCATGGCAGCTCACGCGCACCCGGCGCCGCATCCGGCGCGCCCAGGAAACCTACGCCGCCGCTTCCGAGGCCAGCCTGGACGCGTTCTTCGTCATGCGCAGCGTCAGCACCGGCCAGGGCGCGATTACCGACTTCGTGATCGAGGCGACCAACACGCGCGCCGAAAAGCTGGCCAGCATGAGCAAGGCCGAGTTGCGCGGCAAGAGCCTGTCCGAAGTGCTGCCGGCGTATATCACCAACGGCATCTTCGACGACCTGGTCAAGGTCACGCTGGTGGGCGGCGTGCACGAGGCCGAATGGCAGTCGGCCACCCTGCCCCAGGAGCAGTGGCTGCACCGCCAGGTGGTGGCGGTCGAGGGCGGCGTGGTGGCGATCGTGCGCGACATCACCGAGCGCAAGCTCACCGAACAGCGCATTCGCCACATCGCCCACCATGACGACCTGACCGGCCTGCCCAACCGCAGCCTGATCCGCGACCGCCTCGACCAGGCCATCCTGCACGCGCAGCGGCGCGAACGCAGCGTGGCGGTGGTCTTCATCGACCTCGATGGCTTCAAGCTGGTCAACGACGGCCTGGGCCACAACGCGGGCGACGAACTGCTCAAGGTGGTCGGCCACCGCATGCACGAATGCATCCGGCGCGAGGACACGCTGGGCCGCTTCGGCGGCGACGAATTCGTCATCATCCTGTCCGACCAGTCCGACAATCCGATGACGATCGCGCCCATCCTCGAAAAAATCCGCCAGGCGGTGGCCGAACCGATCCACCTGGAGGGCCAGGAAGTGCAGGTCAGCTGCAGCATGGGGGTGGTGATGTATCCGCGCGACGGCGGCGACCCCAACACCCTGATGATGAACGCCGACGCCGCCATGTACCGCGCCAAGGAAATGGGCAAGAACATCTTCCAGTTCTACACGCGCGAAATGAACGCCAGCGTGGAGCAGAAGCTGGTGCTGCTCGAAGGGCTGCGCGGCGCGCTCGACGAAGGCCAGTTCCACCTGCTGTACCAGCCCAAGGTGGACCTGCGCACCGGCCTGATCATCGGGGTCGAATCGCTGATCCGCTGGCAACATCCGGAGCACGGCATCGTCTCGCCGCTGCGCTTCATCGGCCTGGCCGAGGAAAGCGGCCTGATTGTCGCGATCGGCGACTGGGTGCTGCATACGGCCTGCCGCCAGAACAAGGCCTGGCAGGATGCCGGGCTGGCGCCGATCAGCATTTCGGTCAACGTGTCGCCGCGCCAGTTCGAGGAAAAGCGGCTGGTCGAGCGCGTCGCGCTGGCGCTCGAGCAGAGCGGACTCGATCCGGCCCTGCTGGAACTGGAAGTGACGGAAAGCCTGATCATGCGCGACCTGGCGCAGTCGGTCGGCAAGATGCGCGAGCTGAACGCGATGGGCATCTCGCTGTCGATCGACGACTTCGGCACCGGCTATTCGAGCCTGTCGGCGCTCAAGTCGTTCCCGATCGCGCGCCTGAAGATCGACAAGTCCTTCGTCAGCGAACTGGCCGACAACCCGGACGACCAGGCCATCGCGATGGCGGTCATCTCGCTCGGCCACAAGCTCAACCTGCGCGTCATTGCCGAAGGCGTCGAGACCGAACAGCAGTGCGCTTTTTTGCGCGATAACGATTGCGACGAGATGCAGGGTTATTTGTTCAGTACCCCGGTGCCGGCCAGCCGCATCCATTCGCTGCTCGAGGAACAATCACGCATGCTGGCCGAATGCGGCAGCGCGGGAGTGCAGGCCAAGCGCGCCGTGCCGGCCGGCAAAGGCGGCGTCCATGCTGCATAAGCTGTCGGTATTGCTGCTCAGCGCCGACCCCAGGCTGCGCCGCCTGCTCGGCTACTGGGCCGGCTCCGGCCTGTTCTACCTGATCGCCATCGGCGTGCTGCACATGCAGGTGCGCGCCGGCAGCGCCTCGGCCCACGGCGCCTTTCTGCTGACCTGGTTCGGGGTGGCCGGCGTGCTGTTCTTCTTCGCGCTGGTGCGGGTCAGCTTCGCGCTGCGCATCGCGCCGTGGCAGCTGGCCGTGATGCAGGCGCTGTTCGCCCTGGTCTGCAATATCGGCGCCTATGCCGTCATCGGGCCGATCCGCGGCGCCACCTTGATGGTGCTGCTGGTGGTGATGGTGTTCTGCACCTTCTCGATGCGCCCGCGCGCCACGCTGGGCCTGTGCGCCACCGCCATCGGCGCGCTCGGGCTGAGCATGTGGTGGCTGGCCGAGCATGATCCGCTGCACTTCCCGGCCCAGGTCGAACAGATGCACTTTGCGATCATCTCCTGTTCGCTGATCGCGGTGACCCTGCTGACCGGCGAGATGAGCAAGCTGCGCTCCCGGATGAAGCAGCAGAAGCAGGAGCTGCTGGCGGCCATGGGCAAGATCCGCACCCTGGCCACGGTGGACGAACTGACGTCGCTGGTCAACCGGCGCTACATGAACGAGGTGCTCAGCGCCGAAGAGCGGCGCCACGGCGCGCCCGCGCAGGCACTGTGCATCGCGCTGCTCGATATCGATTTCTTCAAGAGCGTCAACGACCGCCATGGCCACGATGCCGGCGACAGCGTGCTGCGCACCTTCGCCGCAGCGGCGCGCGCCGAATTGCGCGCCGTCGATGTGCTGGCGCGCTGGGGTGGCGAAGAATTCCTGCTGATGCTGCCGGCAACCGACGTGGCCGAGGCGGCGCTGGTGCTGCGGCGCATGGCCGAGCGGGTGCGCGCGATCCGGATCGCGCAGCTGGACATGGAACGCGAGGTGACATTTTCGGCGGGGCTGGTGCAGCGCCACGCCGGCGAGCCGTTCGCCGAGACCATCTCGCGCGCCGACAAGGCGATGTATCGCGCCAAGACGTCGGGGCGCAACCAGGTGGTGACAGCGTAGCGTGCGCAGCCAAGGCCGCACCAGGCCGCCAAAATTACTTTTAGGCAATAAATTTCAGCACAAACATGGCGTTGCAGGCAACAATTGCGGTGCTGCGCCGCCAATATCATGTAGAATAGCATTTATTGTTGCTCTAATGAAATCTCCACATGAGCACAGTGGTGCCCCATCCCCGCCCCGCACACGCAGTTGTTTCAAAAATGCATTTTTTATAGGTTTTGATACGAGAAAGGCATTGCACCGATACACTCGCCGTGTCCGGCACCGCACTGGAGCTTCCCTCTGATGCCGGACCAGGGACCGGACGAATTGGCGCATACCATATGACTACATTGAATCCGCTGCCCGCGACCGATACGGCACCACCGCCTTCGCATGCCGACACCGGGATCCGCGAGGATCTGCTGCACCCGGACCCGCTGCTCGACTGCCTGGTCGAACTGACCCGTATCCACGGCCGCCCCAGCACGCGCGCGGCGCTGTCGGCCGGCCTGCCGCTGGACAAGCATGGCCTGACGCCGTCGCTGTTTGCGCGCGCGGCCTCGCACGGCGGCTTTTCCAGCAAGGTCGTGCGGCGCACGCTCGACAAGATCGACGGCGCGCTGCTGCCGGTCATCCTCCTGCTGAAAAATAACGAGGCCTGCGTGCTGCAAGGCTGGCAGGAGGACGGCCAGGCCCAGTTGCTGCTGCCCGACGCGGCCCAGGGCGCGGTCTACATGTCGCGCGCACAGCTGCAGGAACGCTACACCGGCATCGCCATCTTCGCGCGGCCCCATTTCCGCTTCGACCAGCGCACCCCGCCGCTGGTCGCGGTCCCGCAGCGCCACTGGTTCTGGGGCACGATCCTCGAGCAGCGCCCCATCTTCAAGGACATCCTCGCCTCGGCCTTGCTGATCAACGTGTTCGGCCTGGCCATGCCGCTGTTTACGATGAACGTGTACGACCGCGTGGTGCCGAACTTCGCCGTCGAGACGCTGTGGGTCTTCGGCGGCGGCATCGTGATCGTGCTGCTGATGGACTGCATGGTGCGCCTGATGCGCGGCCACTTCGTCGACCTGGCCAGTTCGCGCATCGACCTCAAGCTCTCCGGCATGATCATGGAACGGGTGCTGGGCATGCGCATGGCGCACCGCCCGGCCTCGGTCGGCGCCTTCGCCTCCAACCTGCGCTCGTTCGAGACCGTGCGCGACTTCATCGCCTCGGCCACCGTCACCACCTTGATCGACCTGCCCTTTGCGCTGCTGTTCCTGACCGTGCTGGCCTGGATATCGTGGCCGCTGGTGTTCATCCCGCTGGTCGGCATCGTGATCGTGATCATCTACAGCTACCTGGTGCAGTACAAGATGCGCGAACTGTCGGAGACCACCTTCCGCGCCGCCGCCCTGCGCCACGCCACCATGATCGAGAGCCTGACCGCGCTCGAAACCATCAAGGCGCACGGCGCCGAGAGCCAGATGCAGGCGCGCTGGGAAAAGTCGACCGCCTTCCTGGCCCGCGTCAGCGCCGAGCTGAAGCTGCTGTCGGCGTCGAGCATGAACGCGGCCGCGACGCTGACCCAGTTCGTCAACGTGTGCGTGGTCGTCGCGGGTGTCTACCTGATCCACGAAAAAATGCTGTCGATGGGCGGCCTGATCGCCGCCACCATGCTGTCCGGCCGCGCGATGCAGCCGCTGGGCCAGATGGTCGGGCTGCTGCTGCAGTTCGAGGGCGCCAAGAATTCGCTGAAGGCGCTCGAGAACGTGATGGCCACGCCGAGCGAGCGCAGCGACGAAAGCACCTTCATCCACCGCCCCGAAATCCGCGGCGAGATCGAATTTAGCAACGTCCACTTCAGCTATCCGGACCGTCCCGAGGAAGCCTTGCGCGGGGTCAGCTTCCGCGTCAAGCCGGGCGAGTGCGTGGTCATCATCGGGCGCATCGGCTCGGGCAAGTCGACGCTGCAAAAGCTGATGCTCGGCCTGTATGCGCCGACCAAGGGCGCCGTCGCGCTGGACGGGGTCGACCTGCGCCAGCTCGACCCGGCCGACCTGCGCCGTTCGATCGGCTACGTGGAACAGGATTCGACGCTGTTCTACGGCTCGCTGCGCGAGAATATCGCGATCCGCGCCCCGTACGCCGACGACCGCGCCGTGGTCGCCGCGGCCGACCTGGCCGGCCTGACCGGCTTCATCAACCGCCATCCGGAAGGCTTCGACATGCTGGTGCGCGAACGCGGCGAATCGCTGTCCGGCGGCCAGCGCCAGAGCGTGGCGATCGCGCGCGCGGTGCTGCTCGACCCGCCCGTGCTGCTGCTCGATGAACCGACCAGCGCGATGGACCATCCGTCCGAGAGCCACTTCAAGGAACGCATCCGGCGCTACGCCGCCCAGAAGACCATGATCATCGTGACCCATCGCTCCAGCCTGATGGAACTGGCCGACCGCATCATCGTCATGGACGAGGGCAAGATCGTCGCCGACGGCCCCAAGGCCAAGGTCATGCACGCCCTGCAGACCGGCCAGGTCGGGAAAGCCACATGAGCAATCGCCTGAAAAGAACCGGGCACGCGATCCTGCGCGTGCTCGAAGCGATCCGGGTCAGGCTCGACCGCGGCAGCGCGCACTGGCTGACCCGCTGGAAGGACAGCACCACGCTCAGCGGCGAATACGACTTCATGCAGGACGCCGACAGCATCATCATCCGCCAGGAACCGCTGCGCGCGCGCGTGCTCGGCTACGCGCTGAGCGTGTCGGTACTGCTGTTCATCGTCTGGGCCGCGCTGGTGCAGGTCGACGAGATCACGCGCGGCGACGCCAAGGTCATCCCGTCGCGCCAGCTGCAGGTATTGCAAAGCCTGGACGGCGGCATCGTCTCCGAGATCCTGGTCAAGGAAGGCGATATGGTCAGCGCCGGCCAGGTGCTGCTGCAGGTCGATTCGACCCGCTTCGAGTCCTCGGTGCGCGAGAACCGCTCGCAGTATCTGTCGCTGCTGTCCAAGGCGGCACGGCTGCGCGCGATCGGCGAAAACAAGCCCTTCGTGCCGCCGCCGGAAGCGATCAAGGAAGACCCGCGCACGGTCGACGAAGAACGCCGCCTGTACGAAACGGCCAGCTCGGAACTGCAGACCCAGTTGCTGATCGCACGCCAGCAGCTGGCCCAACGCTCGCAGGAACTGGTCGAGGCCAGCGCCAAGAAGCGCCAGGGGGCCCAGTCGTACGAGTCGAGCGCGCGCGAACTGGCGGTGACCAAGCCCCTGCTCAGTTCCGGCGCGGTGTCCGAAATGGAGCTGCTGCGCCTGCAGCGCGACGTCGACCGCTTCCGCAACGAGGGCGACATCGCCGCCTCGCAAATCGCGCGGGTGCAGGCCGCCATGTCCGAATCGACCCGCAAGATCCAGGAAGTCGATCTCAGTTTCCGCAATACCGCCAGCAAGGAGTATTCGGACACCATGGCGCGCCTCAATTCGCTGGTCCAGAGCGGCACCGGGCTGGCCGACCGGGTCAAGCAATCGGCGCTGCGCTCGCCCGTCAAGGGCACCATCAAGCGGCTGCTGGTCAATACCGTCGGCGGCGTGGTCCAGCCGGGCCGCGACGTCGTCGAAATCGTGCCCCTCGAAGGCCGTTTGCTGCTCGAAGCGAAGGTCGCGCCGCGCGACATCGCCTTCCTCAAGCCGGGCCAGCGCGCCATCGTCAAGTTTACCGCCTATGATTTTTCGATCTACGGCGGCCTGACCGCGAGCCTCGAGCATATCGGTGCCGATTCGGTGACGGACGAACATGGCAATACCTTTTACACGGTGCGGGTGGCAACCGACCAGGCCACGCTGGCCGGCAACCTGCCCATCATTCCCGGCATGGTGGCCGAAATCGACATCATCACCGGGAAGAAGACCATCCTCTCCTATTTGTTGAAACCGGTTCTCAGGGCGAAAGCAGCCGCCATGACCGAACGCTAAGCAAGGACCGACCTGTTGATGCAAATCGCGCACGTGTTTATCGCCCCGGACGGGATGATGCTTCCCGAATGGCAGCAAGCGTTCGCGCACGCGCATGCCATCCGCATCGGCCAGCTGCCAGGCCCGGCGCCGGCGCCGGCGGCCACGCTGATCTGGCTGCGGCTTGACAAGGCCATCGGGCTCGACGACCAGCTGGCGACGCTGCGGGCGCAATGCGGCCAAGTCCCCGTCATCGTACTGAGCGACCTGCCGAATGACGCCGAGGCGCTGGGCGCGCTGTCGGCCCAGGCGCGCGGCTATTGCAACAGCCATGCCGGCGCGGAAGTGCTGCTCAAGGTCGCCTCCGTGGTCAGCCAGGGCGGCCTGTGGATCGGCGAAACCCTGATGCAGCGTATCTTGTCGGTCCAACAGCAGATCAAGGTGCCGGCGGCGGCCACCTTGCTCGACTGGCGCGCCAGCCTGACCGCGCGCGAAATCGAGGTCGCCGAACTGGCCGCCTCCGGCACCCGCTACAAGGAAATCGCGCGTCAGCTGTTGATTACCGAGCGCACCGTCAAGTCGCACATGGCCGGCATCCTGGACAAACTGGGCCTGCGCGACCGGCTCCAGCTGGCCCTGCTGGCGAGCGAACGCCAGCACGCGAATGTAATTACATCCTGACAATTACTGTTGCTATACTGTACTTCGGTACACTGCCCTAGAGCTCGCTTGTTTGTTACAGTCGGAACATCTCATCATCCGCTTGGAGCAACACTATGGCAAACGCTGGCAATCTTATCGGTAAAGTAACCGTCCTCGCAGGCAACGCAACAGCCCGCGCCCTGGATGGCACCGAACGCCAGCTCCATCTGGGCGATCCCGTCTTCGAAGGCGACGTCATCACCACCGCGGCCGGCGGCAAGGTCGAGATTTCCTTCGATGCGGGCCGCAGCTATGTTATCGGGGGCAATGAAACGCTGACCCTCGATGCCCAGGTGTACGCGCCCGGCGCGACCGAAATCCATGACGCGGCCCTGCTGCCGGCGACGGGCGCGCTGTCCGACGTCAGCCAGGCGATTATTTCCGGCAACGGCAGCCTGGATGCGCTGCTCGAAGAAACCGCTGCCGGCGTCAACGGCGGCGGCGGCGACGACAACGGCAGCACCTTCGTCGAACTGCTGCGCATCACCGAGACCACGACCCCGCTCGTCAACGAAACGTCCAGCGCAAACGGCGCTACCCACTTCCAATTCGACACGCTGACCGGCACCAGCGTGGCCAACAGCGCCATCAGCGTCGACCTGCCTGCCACCATCACACCCGGCCCGGGCGCCACGGCGATCAGCATCACCGGCAGCACCAGTGCCGTCGCCAGCGGCAGCACCGTCACCCTGCTGCTGCATGACAGCGACGCCGGCACGCCGGACCTGACCGTCAGCGCCGTCGTCCATGCCGACGGCAGCTTCAGCGCCACCGTCGACCTGTCCGGCATGGCGCGCGGCAGCGTGAGCGTCACTGCCAGCGTGGTCGACCTGAATGGCAATACGGCGAGCGTGAGCGACACCGCCATCATG
This sequence comes from Massilia sp., assembly GCA_025359245.1. Classification (GTDB taxonomy): domain Bacteria; phylum Pseudomonadota; class Gammaproteobacteria; order Burkholderiales; family Burkholderiaceae_D; genus Telluria_A. Next base: position 2,549 of record JANYGW010000172.1, on the reverse strand, counting down.
CTCAATGCGCCGCCGGTTGCCAGCAGCGACGCTGTCGGCGCCGTCGAAGACATGCCGCTCACGATCAGCCAGGCCGCGCTGCTCGGCAATGACCACGACGCCGACGGCGACGCCCTCAACATCGTCAGCGTGCAGGGCGCGTTCAATGGCACGGTGGCCATCGTAGGCGCCAATGTCGTGTTCACGCCAAACGCCAATTACAACGGCCCGGCCTCGTTCACCTACACCGTCAGCGATGGCCATGGCGGCAGCGCGACCTCCACCGTCAATCTCACCGTGGCCGCAGTCAACGACGCGCCGACCGGCACCAGCGACCTGGTTGCCGCGGTTGAAGACACCCCGCTCGTCATCGCTCCAGCTACCCTGACCGGCAACGACCGTGATGTCGACGGCGATGCAGTCAGCATTGCGAGCGTCCAGGATGCGCTCAACGGCACGGTGGCACTGGTCAATGGCAATGTCGTGTTCACGCCGAATGCCAATTTCAACGGCCCCGCCTCGTTCACGTACACCATCGTCGACGGCAACGGCGGCAGCGCGACCACGACCGTCAACGTCAACGTCAGCGCAGTCAACGACGCGCCCGTGGCCAACGCCGACCTGGCGCGCGGCACCGAGGACACTGCGCTCACCATCGCCCCTGCCACGCTGCTGGGCAATGACACCGATGCTGACGGCGACCCGCTCACGATCAGCAGCGTGCAGGCTGCGCTCAACGGCACGGTCGCCATCGTCGATGGCAATGTCGTCTTCACGCCAAGCGCCAACTACAACGGCCCGGCGTCGTTCACCTATACCGTCAGCGACGGCCACGGCGGCACGTCAACCTCGACCGTCAACCTGGACATTGGCGCCGTCAACGACGCTGCTGTCATCACGCCTGGCAGCGCAACACTAAGCGAAACCAACGCCGTCCTCACGGCATCGGGCACGCTCGCCATCTCGGACGTCGACAGCCCAGCCGCCTTCGTTCCCGCCACGTTGACCGGCGCCCATGGCAGCCTGGCGATCGATGCCGCAGGCGCCTGGAACTACACCGCCAGCTCGGCACATAATGAATTTGCTGCCGGCCAGACCTACAGCGACACATTCACCGTCACCAGCGCCGACGGCACCACCAGCACGGTGACCGTCAACATCCTCGGTACCAATGACGCCGCCATCATCAGCAGCGCCACCGTCCCGTTGACCGAAACTAATGCAGTCCTGACCGCGACCGGCACGCTGACGATCACCGATATCGACAGCCCTGCTACTTTTGTCGCCGCCACCATCGCCGGCACCCATGGCAGCCTGGCGATCGACACTGCCGGCAACTGGAACTACACCGCCAGCTCCGCCCACAATGAATTTGTTGGCGGCCAGTCGTACAGCGATACGTTCACTGTGAGCAGCGCCGACGGCACCACCAGCACCGTGACCGTCAACATCCTGGGCACCAACGACGCCGCCGTCATCAGTAGCGCCACCATCCCGCTGGCCGAGACCAACGCCGTCCTGACCGCGACCGGCACTCTGACGATTACCGATGCGGACAGCCCAGCCGCTTTCATTGCGACCACCATCGTCGGCGCCCATGGCAGCCTGGCGATCGACACATCCGGCAACTGGAGCTACACCGCCAGCTCGGCCCACAATGAATTTGTTGGCGGCCAGACGTACAGCGACACGTTCACCGTGAGCGGCACCGACGGCACCACCAGCACCGTCACCGTCAATATCCTGGGTACCAATGACGCGGCCGTCATCAGCACAGCAACCGTCCCGCTGAACGAGACCAATGCTGTCCTTACCGCGACCGGCACGCTGACGATCGCCGACGTGGACAGCCCTGCTACATTCGTAGCGACCACCATCATCGGCGCCCACGGCAGCCTGGCCATCGACGCCGCAGGCAGCTGGAATTACACCGCCAGCTCCGCGCACAATGAATTTGCAGCCGGCCAGACGTACAGCGATACGTTCACCGTAACCAGCGTTGACGGCACCACCAGCACCGTCACCGTCAATATACTGGGCACCAATGACGCCGCCATCATCAGCAGCGCCACCGTTCCGCTGATCGAAACAAATGCAGTCCTGACTGCGACCGGCACTTTGGCGATTTCCGACGTCGATAGCCCTGCCACGTTCGTTGCCGCCACGATCGCCGGCACACATGGCAGTCTGGCTATCGACACTGCAGGCAACTGGAATTACACTGCCAGCTCGGCCCACAATGAATTTGTTGGCGGCCAGACCTACAGCGACACGTTCACCGTGGCCAGCGCTGACGGCACCACCAGCACCGTGACCGTCAACATCCTGGGCACCAACGACGCCGCCGTCATCAGCAGCGCCACGATGCCGCTGACCGAAACCGACGCCGTCCTGACCGCGTCGGGCGCCCTGACGATTTCCGACGTTGACAGCCCGGCTACTTTTGTCGCCGCCACCATCGCCGGCACCCATGGCAGCCTGGCGATTGACACTGCCGGCAACTGGAATTACACCGCCAGCTCCGCCCACAATGAATTTGTCGGCGGCCAGACCTACAGCGACACATTCAC
>JANYGW010000166.1 GCA_025359245.1 Massilia sp. | reverse complement strand
GGTAGCCCATCTGGGCGCCGCCGTATTGCTCGTCGACGGTGATCCCGAGCACGCCCAGGTCGCCCATCTTGCGCCACAGGTCCATCGGGAACTGGTCGCTGCGGTCGATTTCGTGGGCGCGCGGCGCGATTTCGGCGGCGGCGAACTGCTGCACGGTCTCGCGCAGGGCGGCGATGTCTTCGCCGTGGTCAAAGGTCAAGCCTGGAAGATGCAGCATTGGGGTCCTCGCGTGGGGTCAGAATCAGAAGGGTCCATCATACGCCATGTTTGACGTTTACGTAAACGTCAAGTGCGGTTCAGCCGGCCTCGCCCTTGGCGGTCGAATCGGCCAGCATGCGCCGGCATTCATCCTCGTGGGCACTGAGTTCGGCCAGCGCCACTTCGATGTCTTCGCGCTGCTGTTCGAGCGTGGCGCGCTGGGTGGCCAGCACCCCGAGAAAGCGGTTCATCTGGGCAACCGTATCCTTGGGCGACTCGTACATATCCACGATACTCTTGATTTCGGACAAAGTCAGCCCGAGCCGCTTGCCGCGCAAGGTCAGTTTCAAATGGGTGCGGTCGCGCGGCGTGTAGACGCGGTTGCGCCCGCCCACGCCTTCGCGCAGGGGGCTGAGCAAGCCCTGGTCTTCGTAGAAACGGATGGCGCGCGCGGTAATATCGAATTCGCGCGCCAGTTCGGCGATGGTATAAGTAATGCGCATGGGCAGCTGGCAGGTGGCGGTTGGAAAGGGTGGCGCCGGAATCGCTTAGAATTGCTGGTGGCTTCCGTTTACGTCAACGTCAATCACATTGTAGCGCGCCCCCGCCATTCCGCACATGAAAGATCAGCCATGAACCATCTCGAATCCCAGCTTTCCTATCCGCTTGGCGACACCTTGCCTGCCGTCGGCGCCGTGCATCCGCTGGCGCCGGGCCTGGGCTGGCTGCGCATGCCGCTGCCGTTCGCGCTCGACCATATCAACCTGTGGCTGATCGCGGACCAGCTCGAGGGTCGGGAGGGCTGGAGCGCGGTCGACTGCGGCGTCGCCACGGACGCCACCCGCGCCGCCTGGGAGCAGGTGCTGGCCAGCCACACCGGCGGCGAGGGCTTGCTGCGCGTGTTCGCCACCCATTGCCATCCGGACCACGTCGGCCTGTCGGGCTGGCTGTGCAGCAAGTCCGATGCGCCGTTCTGGACCACCACCGGCGAATACGGCTTCGCGCGCATGATGTCGGCGGCGCTGCCGGGCGTCGACGGCAGCGCCGCGCTGCCGCATTTCCAGCGCCACGGCCTGGTCGACCCGGCCCTGATCGCGCAACTGGGCGAACGGCGCAATTATTATCCTTCCCTGGTGCCGGCCGTGCCGCTGGCCTATTCCCGCCTGCGCGACGGCGAGCAGGTCCGGATCGGCGCGCACGACTGGACCGTGATCACCGGCTTTGGCCATTCGCCCGAGCATGCCGCGCTGTATTGTGCGGCGCTGCAAGTGCTGATCTCGGGCGACATGGTGCTGCCGCGCATTTCGACCAACGTCTCGGTGTTCGCGATCGAACCGGAAGGCAATCCGCTGCAGCAGTACCTCGATTCGCTGGGCAAGTTCGCCGGCTTGCCGGCCGATACGCTGGTGCTGCCGTCGCACGGCAAGCCCTTCCGCGGCTTGCACACCCGCATAGTCCAGCTGCGCGAGCACCACAGCGCGCGCCTGGCCGAGGTCATGCAGGCCTGCCGCGCACCGATGTGCGCGGCCGATATCGTGCCGATCATGTTTCGCCGGGCGCTGGACGTGCATCAGCTCACGTTTGCGCTGGGCGAGGCGCTGGCCCACTTGCACAAGCTGTGGTTCGACGGGATCTTGCGCAGGGAAAAGGGAAAAGACGGCATCGTCCGCTTCCATCTGATCTAGGCCAAAGCGCGGCGTCGTGCGCGGCGTGCGCGCGGAAGGTCGGGAATAGACTGATTGCTCACTTCCTCACCCGGTTCGATGCGTGAAAAAGTGCGGATGTGGGCAAAAACAGGCAGATTTGACGAGTACAACATCTGGTTGGCAAACACCTGATACTTCGTTCCAAATTGTGACATCTAATCGGTAACTTGTCACATTTGGTCTCAACCTTCAAGAGACTGACTTTCATGACGTTGCGTGAAATAGTGCCACCCATGAATTCATCAAACGAACGTGAAAGCTTCAGTGAGCGCTTACAACAGGCATTGAAGAACGCCCATTACTCTCCAGACAGTCCGACTCGTCTGGCCCGGGAATTTAACATTCGCTTCGACGGCCGCCCCATTACGGTCCATGCAGCCCGTAAGTGGCTGGTAGGAGAGGCCATTCCGACGCAGGAGAAGCTGCGGATGATCGCCCAATGGCTCGGGGTACCCGCCGAGTGGTTGCGCTTTGGCGGCACCGAAAACATCAGCGCCACAGGCGAGGGCGCCAACGGCGTTTCGCGGTTTGAGTCGGCCGATGTCAAATTAATTGCTGATTTGCAGCGATTAGATGAGCATCATCGCCAAATAGCACGTGAATTTATTCGCATGCTGGTACGGATTAACTACCAAAAGTAGTTATTTAGCAGCTATATGTCGCCCAGCGCACATAATTGCGCTGCATGCGATCTGTCCTTATTTCCCCTCAAATTGCCCAATCCGGCGCGCGCACCGTTCGCGCGCGGAAAGTTCCTGCACGGGCTTAATATTGATCAAGGCGGCACGCCCAATCTGATGCACAATACGCAATCGCCCTTGTGTTAGTTCTGCACGGCAATTTTTGTATATTGTGCAGCACAAGAAGCGGATAGTGGCCCATAATCACACAGCAGTACCGCAGCATTGTCAATCTGTTACGCAACAAAGCCGAGGATTTAGCCGTCTTATGAAAAGTAACTACAGCAACACCGCGCAGCTCAAGGACTTGATGACCGTACCGCCGATGACCGCGGCCCAGCACGCCGAAGTGATGCGCAAGCGGATAGCCCATCGCAGGATGGTGGAAGAAGCGAAGGAACTGAAGAAAGCCGATACCTGGCAGTACGACAAGCGTTAATCAGGTGGTGGGCTGCTGCAGCACCGGCGCGGGCCGGCGCTGCCAGTGCCACCCTACGGATTGGGCTCGGACTTCATGCCGGCCCAGCGCGGCGCGAGTGCATGCTCGATGCCGAACAAATCGATCACACGGGCGACCGTGTGGTCCACCATCTCCTCGATGCTGGCCGGCTTGTGATAAAAGCTCGGTAGCGGCGGGAATACAATCCCCCCCATTTCCGTGACCAGCGTCATATTGCGCAGGTGCGCCAGGTTGAATGGCGTTTCGCGCACCATCAGCACCAGGCGGCGGCGTTCCTTGAGCATGACGTCGGCGGCGCGCGCGATCAGATTGTCTGACAGGCCGAGCGCCACCGAAGCCAGGGTTTTCATCGAACAGGGGGCGATGACCATGCCATCGGACTGGAAAGAGCCGCTGGCGATGGCGGCGCCGATATCGCGGTTTTTATGAACGACGTGGGCGATCGCCTCGAGTTCGCGGCGCTGCATGCCGGTCTCCTGGTGCAGCGTCAGGACCGCGGCATCGGAAACGACCAGATGGGTTTCGATGCCGGGCGTGGCGGACAGCTGCTGCAGCAGGCGTACGCCATACACGGCGCCGGTGGCGCCGGTGATGGCGACAACCAGGCGCCGCGCGGGCCGATCAGGCATCGATCAGGGCTTTGAGCTCGCCCGACGCGAACATCTCGTTCATGATGTCGGAGCCGCCGATGAATTCGCCCTTGATGTAGAGCTGGGGGATGGTCGGCCAGTTCGAGTAGTCCTTGATGCCCTGGCGGACTTCAGGATCTTCCAGCACGTTGACGGTGGCGATATTCTCGACGCCGCATTCTTTCAGGATTTGGATGGCGCGGCCCGAAAAGCCGCATTGCGGAAACTGGGCGGTGCCCTTCATGAACAGCACTACGGGGGTGCTGGTCACGGTTTCCTTGATCCAGGATTGTACGTCGCTCATGGCTTGCCTCTGTGGGTAAATAGATTAGATGGCGTCATTTTATAAGAAAAAGACGCGGCTAGCGCAAAAGCGCCACGCCGTCGCCCTCGCGAACGCGGGGGCCCATACTGAATACGCTCAGTATGGGCCCCCGCTTTCGCGAGGACGACGGTGGTTAGGGTAAGGTTTTGCCCAGGCAGATGGCTTCGGGGCGGCCGATGTATTTGCCGTAGTTGGGAATCTCGGCGTAGCCGTGCTTCAGGTAGAACCCGACAGCGCGCGTATTGACGCGGCGGGTTTCCAGCCACAGCGCGCGATAGCCGAAGCCGGCCGCTTCGCGTTCGAGATAGGCCAGCAATGCTGATCCCACCCCCTGCGTGCCGGGCCGCGCGAACATGCGCTTGACCTCCCCGACATCGCCGTCGAGCGGGCGCAAGGCGCCGCAGCCGAGCAAGGCGCCATCGGCAGCGCGCGCCACCGCGAACAGGGAGCGCGGCACGCGCGCATCATCGTTCGAAAACGACGCCTTGCCGCTGCTGCCTGTAATCCCCGCCAGCGTCGCCGACAACTCCTCGAGCAGCACGCGGCCATCGGCGCTGTCCGGATCGCAGGCGGCGATCTGCACGCTTAGCCGCGCAGCTTGGCGAACGCCGCCGCCATCGAACCGCCGGCCGGTGCTGGCGCACGGTCTTGCTTGTTCTGGTGCTGGGCCAGGCTCTTGCGGTCATTGCGGTCGCCGCGCTGCTCTGGCTTGGCGCCCGGCTGCGGCGCGCTGTCGGTCAGGCGCATGGTCAGGGCGATGCGCTTGCGCTTCTCGTCCACTTCCAGCACCTTTACACGCACCACCTGCCCGGCCTTGACCACCGTATGCGGATCCTTCACAAACGTACTCGACAGCGCCGAAATATGCACCAGCCCGTCCTGGTGGACGCCGATGTCGACGAAGGCGCCGAACGCCGCCACGTTGGTGACCACGCCTTCCAAAATCATGTCCGGACGCAGGTCGCGGATCTCCTCGACCCCTTCCTTGAAAGTCGCGGTGGTGAACTCGGGGCGCGGATCGCGCCCCGGCTTTTCCAGCTCCTTGAGGATGTCGGTGATGGTCGGCACGCCGAACTTGTCGTCCGCATAGCGCGCCGGGCTCAGGGTTTTCAGCAGGCCGGCGTCGCCGATCACGGTCTTCATGTCCTTCTTGATATCGGCCAGGATCTTTTCGACCAGCGGATACGATTCCGGGTGCACCGCCGACGCGTCCAGCGGATTGTCGCCACCCACCACGCGCAGGAAGCCGGCCGCCTGCTCGAACGTCTTGTCGCCCAGGCGCGGCACCGATTTGAGCGCCGCGCGCGAGGCAAACGCGCCCTTCAGGTCGCGGTAGGTCACGATGCTTTGCGCCACCGACGACGACAGGCCCGACACGCGCGCCAGCAGCGGCGCCGACGCGGTATTGACGTCCACCCCGACCGCATTGACGCAATCCTCGACGACGGCGTCGAGCGAGCGCGCCAGCTGGCTCTGGCTCACGTCGTGCTGGTACTGGCCGACGCCGATCGACTTCGGATCGATCTTGACCAGTTCGGCCAGCGGATCCTGCAGGCGGCGCGCGATCGACACCGCGCCGCGCAGCGAGACGTCCATGTCGGGCAGCTCTTTCGAGGCGAATTCGGACGCCGAATACACCGACGCACCCGCTTCCGAGACGACGATCTTGGTCATTTTCAGTTCGGCGCGCTGCTTGATCAGATCCTGCGCCAGCTTGTCGGTCTCGCGCGAGGCGGTGCCATTGCCGATCGAGATCAAGGACACATTGTGCTTGGCCGCCAGCGCGCCCAGCACGTGCAGCGAGCCGTCCCAGTCGTTCCTCGGCTGGTGCGGGTAGATGACGGCGGTGTCGACCACCTTGCCGGTAGCGTCCACCACGGCCACCTTGACGCCGGTGCGCAGGCCAGGGTCCAGGCCCATGGTGGCGCGCTGGCCGGCCGGCGCGGCCAGCAGCAGCGCTTTCAGGTTCAGCGCAAAGACGTTGATCGCATCGAGTTCGGCCCGTTCGCGCAGGGCGCCCATCAGTTCCGTCTCGAGGTGCATGAAGCTTTTCACGCGCCAGGTCCAGCGCGCCGTGTCGCACAGCCATTTGTCGGCCGGGCGGCCAGCGCTCTTGATGCCGAAGCGGGCCGAGATGCGGCTTTCGCACGGGTTGTGGGGCGCGTCCCACTTCGGCTTTTCGGCTTCGGTGTCGAGCCGCAGGATCACGTCGAGCATGCCTTCGCGGCGCCCGCGCAAGAGCGCCAGCGCGCGGTGCGACGGCACCGTGGAGATGGTTTCGGAGTAGTCGAAGTAGTCGGCGAACTTCTCGCCTTCGTCCTGCTTGCCCTCAATGACTTTCGATTCGACGATGCCGTGTTCCTGCACGTATTCGCGCAGCGATTGCAGCAAGGTCGCGTCTTCGGCGAAGCGCTCCATCAGGATCTGGCGCGCGCCGTCCAGCGCCGCCTTGGTGTCGACCACGCCCGGGTTGTTTCCGTCGTCGGTGGTGAAGGCCTCGCGCAGGAACTTGGCCGCTTCCTCTTCCGGGTTGATGCTCGGATCGGCCAGCAAGCCCTCGGCCAGCGGCGCCAGGCCTGCTTCGATCGCGATCTGGGCCTTGGTGCGGCGCTTCTGCTTGTACGGCAGATACAGGTCTTCGAGGCGGGTCTTGTCTTCGGCGTGGGTGACGGCGTCGAGCAGGACCGGGGTCATCTTGCCCTGTTCGGTGATCGAGGCGATGATCGCGGCGCGCCGGTCTTCCAGCTCGCGCAGGTAGCGCAAGCGTTCCTCCAACAGGCGCAGCTGGATGTCGTCCAGGCCGCCGGTGGCCTCCTTGCGGTAACGCGCGATGAAGGGGACGGTGGCGCCTTCGTCGAGCAGGGCGATGGCGGCGGCAACCTGCACCGGTTTGGCGGCAAGTTCAATGGCGAGGCGTTGTTCAATTGTAGGGAGCATGGGGGACATCCTGTGAGTCAAGCACGGAATGATACGCAATCGGGGCGAATGCGCCAGTCTTGACAGGGAATTGGGCGTGTGCAGGGACGCGGCTATACTGGCGCCAACCTCATAGACCGGAAATATTTCATGTTGAAAACCGCAGTAATGGCGACGCTTCGGCGCTTTTGGCCACTGTTATTGGCAACAAACCTCGCGTTTGCGCTGGTGGACTTCCTGCACACGGGCGGCATCGACGTCACCATGATCGTGCTGCGCCTGGCCGCCACCATCCTGGCGACGGGCCTGATCGGCGTGCCATTGATGTGGCACCGGCTCAGGCAAGGACCCAAGGCGTGACCTGGCGCGGCGGGGCGGACGCGCTGCTCAGGGCGGCGTGAAAGTCACGCTCACCAGCAGGCCGCGTCCATCGGGACCGCCATCGAGACCGATCTGCGCCAGGTTGCGGGCGGCGGCCCGTTGCGCGATGGCCAGGCCGAGCCCGCTGCCGGCCTGATCCTGGCCCGGCAGGCGAAAAAAGCGCTCGAATACCTTCTGGCGCGCCTGCGGCGCGATGCCGGGCCCCTGGTCGCACACGCGCAGCACCGTGCCGTCCGCGCCCGATACCAGCGACACGGCAACCTGGCCCCCGCGCGGCGAATATTTGATCGCGTTGTCGATCAGATTGTCCACCAGCGCCGTCACGCTTTCCCGATGCAGCGCCAGCAGGCACGCTTCGGGCGCGTTCAGTTCGAGTTCGACGCCGCCCTGCAGCGCCAGCTGCGCGGCCGGCGCCATGCGCTCGCGCAGCAGTTCGGCCAGGTCGAGCCGCTGCAGTTCGGCCAGGTCGCGCTCCGAGCCCGAGCGCGCCAGGGCCAGCAGCTGATGCACCGTATGGGTGGCGCGCGCGACGCCCTGCCCGAGGCCGGCGCCGGCCTGCGCGATGCGCCGCTCGTCGCGCGTGGCCACCAGCGAGTCGGCGTTGATCTGGATGATCGCCAGCGGCGTTTTCAGTTCATGCGCGGCGTCGAGCAGGAATTCCTGCTCGCGTTCCAGGCGTTCCCTGAGGCGCTCCATCAGGCGGTTCACGGAAGCGACCAGCGGCGACAGTTCCTTGTAGGGCGACGCTGCCAGCGGCGACAGGTCGGCGGCGGAGCGCGCCTCGATTTCCGACACGATCACCGTGACCGGCCGCAGCCCGCGCCGGATCACGAACCATGCCGGCAGCAGCAGGAACGGAAAGCTGAACAACACCGGCAGCAGGTAGTAGCCGATGTTCGAGCGCGTCATCGCCAGCCCGTAAAAGGACTTCTGCAGCACGCGCACGGTGGTGCCTGACTCGGACTCGCTCCAGCTTAGCCAGCCGTGCAAGGTGACCGGGCGCGACAGTTCGCCCGCTTGCGGCTCGACCAGGGGCAGATTGGTCGATGCATGCACGATGGCGTGGCGATGCCAGACCTGCACCTGGAATGGCGCCCCCGACGGGCCGATCTCCTCAAAGAAATCGTTCTGCAAGCGTTCGATCTTCGTGATCGCGGCGTGCACCTGCAGCGGCTTGTCGGCGATCGGCTCGAGCCCCGCCATGATCTGGCGCGCCACGCTTTTCAGCAGCGCGGCATTGATGCGTTGCTCGACCGCCTTGACCTCGAACACATTCCAGACCAGCACCGCCAGCCAGATCGCCAGCATCACGGCGCCAAAGCCGAACAGCAGCCGCATGAACAGGGAGCGCTTGTTCATTTTTCTATCCGATAGCCGACACCGCGCACCGTGTGGATATAGCCTTCGCCGATCTTGCGGCGCAGGTTGGACATATGCACGTCGAGCGCCTGCCCTTCGCTGTGCGGCAGCGCGCGCGCTTCCAGTTCGCGCCGGGTGAGCACCCGGTCCAGATTGCGCATCAGCGCGAGCAGGAGCGCAAATTCGGTCTTCGACAGCGCCACCTCGATGGTGGCGCGCGTGAGCGTCATGCGGCGCTCGTCGAGCACCAGGTCCCTGACCTTCCAGAGCGCCTCGCCGGCCTCGTTCCAGCCGCTGGCGCGGCGCACCACGGCGCGCAGGCGCGCCAGCAGTTCGCTGGTGACGAAGGGCTTGACGAGATAGTCGTCGGCACCCAGGTCGAGGCCGCGCAGGCGCTCTTCCAGGCTGTCGCGCGCGGTGATGACCAGGATCGGCAGCACCTTGCCTTCGCTGCGCAAGTGGCGCAGCAGGTCCAGGCCGTTACCGTCGGGCAGGCCCAGGTCGAGCAGGATCGCATCGAATTCGACTTCGCCGAGCCAGTGCCGGGCATCGGCGACGCGGCGCAGCCACATCACGTCCTGCCCTGCATCCTGCAAGGCGCACTGCAGTGCGCGGCCAAGTTCCAGGTCGTCTTCGATCAGGCAGATTTTCATGCCCCCACTGTAGCAGCCGCCAGGGCGGCCCTTCCAGTCAATTTCGCGGCGCCCTTTGGCAAGCCTTAAGAAAGCCCTTAGGTTTCCTTCAGGGCGGGGCGCGAGAATGAAGCGTACCTAAACTGAGGAGAAAATGATGAAATGGATGCGCCGCACCGTCGTGGGACTGCTTGCCGTTGCCTGTGCACTGACAGCGATGGTGTTTTCGATTTCGCTCGGTAGCGAGCGGCCGGTTGGCTTCGCGCTGGCCCAGACCAAGGGCCAGGATGGCAAGCCGATCGCCATCGGCGTGTGGTATCCGACCGACACGCGGGCCTGGCCGACCAGGGCCGGTTTCATGCTGCTGACGCTGGCAAAGGACGCCCCCGTTGCCGGCCATACGCTGCCGCTGGTGGTCATTTCGCACGGCAATGGCGGGGGCATGCTGGGCCACGCGGACCTGGCGCTGGCGCTGGCCAGTGCCGGCTATGTCGTCGCCACGCCCATGCACAACGGCGACAATAGCGCCGATCAGAGTGGCGTCGGTTCAGTGGATTTTTTGAGCGGGCGCAGCCGGGACTTGCACGCGACGCTCGATTACATGCTCACCGCCTGGCCCGAGCGCGCGCGCATCGACCCGCATCGGATTGGCGCCTTCGGCATGTCGATGGGGGGATTTGGCGTGCTCACGGCCGCCGGCGCCCGGCCCGACCTGCGCCTGTTGGCCACGCATTGCGCGACGACGAAGGAATTTGCCTGCGACGTATTGCGGCATTTCAAGTCGCCGTTGCTGGACCTCGCTGCGCCCAGCCTCGGACTGCCTTTCGTGTCCGACCCGCGGATCCGGGCCGCGGTGCTCGCCGCGCCCGGCCTGGGCTTCACCATGCCGCATGGCCTGGACGGTGTCCAGGTGCCGGTCCAGCTGTGGAGCGGCGGCCAGGACGGCACTGTCGGCGACGCCCCCCTGCTGCGCGCCGCGCTGGGCGCCAGGGTCGAGTTCCATGCGGTGCCGGGGGCCGGCCATCTGTCCTTCCTGGCCCCCTGCCCGGCGATTGCGCCGCCGCTCGCGCTGTGCAAGGATCCGGGCAATTTCGACCGGGCCGCCATGCATGCCGCGATGAATGCCAGCGTCACCGCCTTCTTCAACCGGCAGCTGCGCTGAGGACCGCCGCGCCTGGTGTATCCATGTGGAAATAGATCGGCCTTGGCGCGCTGCGTGTTGACACGCATCAAGCCGCATCGCTGGCCGCTGCGTGCGGAAGAGAACAGAACACAAACTGCGCTTTGTCGGATAATATCGAGTGTTATCGTTTTCGATACTGCCCTGACAAGACTAATGCACACGATGGATTTAACGCGCGACGACGCCCGCGAAGACAAACCGGCTACGCCATCGGCGCCGCATGCCCCCGCTGCGGCCCTGCCGGCCCCGATCGCCAGCTGGCTGCAACGGGTCGAGGCGGCTGCCCACCCGCAGCCCAAGCTCGACCTCGAGCTGAAGGACCCCAAGATCGCCCAGTACAAGTTCGTCTATGTGCTCGCGCCCACCAGTGGCGGGCGCCATGTGGCGCTGTGCCTGTGCAAGGCGCGCGTCAAGCCGAACGGCGAAGTGGCTGCGGCCAGCCCGGTCAGCGAAGTGTTTTCGCTGCTGTCGGCGCCGCCCGCCTACCTCGAAGGCGATGATGAAGACCTGGTGCGTTTCTTCATCGCCATGCGCAGCGGCGCCGCTTCCCAGGGCGGCAGCGCGACCGAACCGAAGGGCAAGGTCGGCGCTATTCTTTTGGAAATGTTGTTAAAACAAGACAAACTGTTGTGGGCCAATTCCTGGTCCGACATGTCGAATGGCTTGATTTACCCGCTCAAGCAAGGCGCCGTGCGCGAGGCCAACCTGGTGTGGCGCGACGAAGGCCGCACCGCGCGCCTGGGCTGGCAGGTGGAGCCGCCGGCCGGCGCGACCCACAGTTCGGCCGACCAGATCGATTACATGCTGCCGACCGATCCGCCGTGGTACATCGACAACCTGTCGTGCGGCGCGCTGTCGCTGAACCGCGGCGGGGTCGACATCTCGCTGGCCGACCTGCAGGCGCTGGTGGCCCAGGCCCCCGCGCTGACCGGCAACGACAAAAAACGCGTGTCCCAGCTGCTGCTGGCGCACGGCCTGCAGCAGCTGATGCCGCTGCCGCAGCCGCTGACCCAGCGCATGCGCGACGACGTCAAGCCGCGTCCGCACTTGCTGCTCGACAGCGTGCAACTGGCCGACGGCGCGCTGCAGCGCTGGCACGACTACGCTGTCATTTCCTTCGATTACGACGGCGAACGGGTCTCGTTCGATCCGGCCCAGCGCGTGGTGCGCCAGGTCGGCGATGTCACCGAAGTGATCGCCCGCGACGGCGCCGCCGAAGCGGCCGCGCTGGAACAACTGACCTTGGTCGGCTTCCGCAAGCCGGCCACGCCGCCCCTGAACGGCCTGGCCGGCGCGCTGCAGCTGGAAAGCCAGGCCCACTGGCTGCGCTTTGCCGAGGCCGAGCTCGATGGCTTGAGCGACGCCGGCTGGCATGTGCAGAAATCCAACAAATACCGCTACGACGTGGTCGCGGTCGAAGACTGGTATGCCGAGATCGACCAGCCGGTCGAAGCGGGCAATGCCTGGTTCGAGCTGGAGCTGGGCATCGTGGTGGCGCAAAAGCGCGTGCCGCTGCTGCCGGTGCTGGTGCAGCTGATCCGCAGCGCGCCGCTCGACTTCAATCCGGAAGTGCTGGCCGCCCACGCCGATGCCGACCAGATGCTGGCCACCCTGCCCGACGGCGTGCGCGTGGCGCTGCCATGGGGCCGCTTGAAGCCCATCCTGTCGACCCTGGGCGAGCTGTATTTCAGCGAGAAAATCAAGAACAAGGTGCGCTTGTCGACGCTCGACGCCGGCCGCCTCGAGGAGCTGGCGCGCGGCACCGAGCTGCGCTGGTTCGGCGGCGAGCAGCTGCGCGAAACGGGGCGCAAGCTGTCGCTGTTCGGCGCGGTGCAGAAAGTGCCGGCCCCGGCCGGCCTGCGCGCGACGCTGCGCGACTACCAGGCCGACGGCCTGGCCTGGATGCAGTTCCTGCGCGAATACGACCTGGCCGGCATCCTGGCCGATGACATGGGCCTGGGCAAGACGGTGCAAACCCTGGCCCACATCCTGGTCGAAAAGGAAGCCGGGCGCCTGACCGCGCCGGCGCTGGTGATCGCCCCGACCAGCCTGATGGCCAACTGGCAGGACGAGGCGGCCCGCTTCGCCCCCGACCTGCGCGTGCTGCTGTTGCAAGGCAAGGAACGGCTGGAACAGTTCGACAAGATCGACGAATGCGACCTGATCCTGACCACCTACGCGCTGCTGCCGCGCGACGAGGAAAAGCTGCGCGAACACAGCTACCACCTGGTGATCCTGGACGAATCGCACTACATCAAGAACAACCGCTCGAAGGCGGCCCAGAGCGCCGGGCTGCTGAAAGCCAAGCACCGCTTGTGCCTGACCGGCACGCCGCTGGAAAACCACCTGGGCGAGCTGTGGTCGCAATTCCATTTCCTGCTGCCTGGCTTGCTGGGCGACGAGAAGACCTTCAACAGCCAGTTCCGCCACCCGATCGAGCGCCAGGACGACCCGCTGCGGCGCGGCCTGCTGAACCGCCGCATCCGTCCTTTCCTGCTGCGCCGGACCAAGGACAATGTGGCCAAGGAATTGCCGCCGAAGACAGAAATGGTGCGCAAGGTCGAACTGTCGGGCGCCCAGCGCGACCTGTACGAGACCGTGCGCCTGGCCATGGACAAGAAGGTACGCGACGAAATCGACAAGAAGGGCGTGGCGCGCAGCCAGATCGTCATCCTCGAAGCGCTGCTCAAGCTGCGCCAGGTGTGCTGCGACCCGCGCCTGGTCAAGGCCCTGCCCGCCAAGAAGAAAGACAGCGGCTCGGCCAAGCTGATCGACCTGATGCAGATGGTCGACGACTTGCTCGAGGAAGGGCGCAAGATCCTCGTGTTCTCGCAGTTCACCAGCATGCTGGCGCTGATCCAGGAAGAGCTCGATGCGCGCCGCATTCCGTTCGCGCTGCTCACCGGCGACACCAAGGACCGCGCCGCGCAAGTGGCCGCCTTCCAGCAGGGCGCCGTGCCGATTTTCCTGATCAGCCTGAAAGCGGGCGGGGTCGGCCTGAACCTGACCGCGGCCGATACCGTGATCCACTACGATCCGTGGTGGAATCCGGCGGCCGAGAACCAGGCCACCGACCGCGCCTGGCGCATCGGCCAGGACAAGCCGGTGTTCGTCTACAAGCTGATCGCCAAGGGCACGCTGGAAGAAAAGATCCAGCTGCTGCAGCAAAAGAAATCGGACCTGGCGCAATCGATCCTGGCCGACGGCGAAGCGCACAAGATGGCGCTGACGCAGGAAGACCTGCAGGCGATCTTCGCGCCGCTGGACGAATAGTTGTATATTCGACTGTAAATATAGGCAGACGCACAACGCAGGCTATATACTGCATGCAGTATGTTTCTTTAGTGATGCGAAAGGTGTGCCGATGGATCGTAGTACCAGCGTCACCATGGCGAACCTGGGCGAGCAATTTCGCGCAATAGCCGAGCTGGAAGGCAACGTCGCCTGGATCATTGACTGCGCTAGCGGCCTGCCTACCTATATCAGTGCCTCGGTGCTGGCGCTGCTGGGATACGACATGGCCGATTTCCTGGCCCAGTTCCAGGCCGGCAATCCGAACGGTCCCCTGGCTGCGCTGTGCGCCGGCCTGCCAGCGCGCTTGCAGCGTTACGCCGCGGGCGATTTGTCGCGCCGGCATGTGGTGCGCTGTTTTGACCAGCGCCACCGCGACGGCCGCATCGTGCCGGTCGAAGTGACGTCGACCATCCTGGACGGCGCCGACGGCGCGCCCGCCTTCGTGGCCGGCATCCTGCGCGACATCAGCGAGCGGCGCGAACTGGCCGAGCGCCAGCGCCGCTTCACCAGCATGCTCAACCATGAATTCCGCACGCCGCTGTCGACCATCGACGGCGCCATCCAGCGCCTCGAAGTGACCGGCGCCAACGCCGACGAGCCGACCCGGCTGCGCTACCGCAAGATCCAGCTGGCGGTGGACCGCCTGATCGGCATGATGGACGAGCATTTGTCGCCGGAGCGCATGGCCGCCGCCGGCGCCAGCCGTCCGGCCGATACCGCGTCGCCGGCAGAATTGCTGGAAGAGGCGGCTGCGCTGGCGCGCCTGGGCGGACGCGCCATCAGCGTCGAGCTCGGCCCGCTGCCGGCGCAGCTGCGTTGCCAGCCGAACGGCTTGCGCCTGGCGCTCAAAGTGCTGATCGACAATGCTCTCCAATACTCACCGCCGGGACGCACCGTGGCGCTGGTGGGCCGGCGCGCCGGCGGCGGCGTCGAACTATTGGTCTGCGATGGCGGCGCCGGGGTGCCGGAGGCTGAACTGGGCCGCATTTTCGACAAGCGCTACCGCGGCAGCAATGCGGTCGGGCTCGGTTCGGGGCTGGGCCTGTATATGGCGCGCTCGGTGGTGGAAGTTCATGGCGGCAATATCAACGTGACAAATAGTGTTCCCATTGGCGCGCAATTCCGTATCTGGATACCGACAAAAGAGATGCAGATTAAAAGTCTTGCAACAAAAGTGATCAACAGTGATAATCCGCCCTGTTAAGCTGTAGGGGTAGTCGGCGGAGTTTTCTATCCAAAACTCACTCTGGGGTTCGAGAAGCAAATAATAAATGGCCAACCCATGACGCAAATATTGATTGTTGAAGACAACGGCGATTACGCTGGCGACATGGCCGAGTTCCTCACGGAGCTCGACCATGAAGTCACGATCGCCACCACCGCAGGCGAAATGTGGGCCGCGCTGACCAAGACGCCGGCCGCCGTCGTGGTGCTGGACCTGGGCTTGCCGGACGAGGATGGCTTCAATGTGATCCCCCGCATGCGCCAGCTGTATCCCGAAATCGGATTGCTGGTGCTGACCGGCCGGGTGGCCTTCGACAACCGCATCCTGGGCCTGCGCCTGGGCGCCGACCATTACCTGACCAAGCCGATCAAGTTCCCGGAACTGGCCGCGCATATCGAAGCGCTGGACCGGCGCGTCCGCCCGCAAGAGCCGCAACTGCCGCAGCCGAGCAAGTGGACGCTGAAAGTAAGTGCCCGCCAACTTGAGTTGATGGGGGCGGTGATCGACCTGACCGAAAAGGAATGCAATTTCCTGCACCTGCTGACGATCAACACCCGGCCGGTGCCGCGCCAGGTCATCGTGGCCGGCATGGGCGGCGAAGATCCGGAAGCGAGCCGGCGCGTCGACATGCTGGTGTACCGCCTGCGCAAGAAGGCGCGCAGCGGGCTGGGCCAGGATTTGCCGCTGCGCAGCGCGTATGGCGAAGGCTACAGCCTGTCGGCAGGGTTCACGCTCAGTTAATCAGGGACATAGTCGACGGCTTTTTGCGCCGCGATGGAAATAATCGGGGACAGAGTGCGGCGATCGCGTTAGAATCGGCGCTCCCTGTCCCTTGTTGACGTCCCCATGGCCCGGCTCCCCCGACTCGTCGTCCCGCAGCAACCCCATCACGTCCTCCAGACCGGCAACGGCAGCCAGCTGATTTTCCGCGACACCGACGATTACCAGCGTTTCCTGGGATGGCTGAAAGCAAGCGCGAAGGAATTCAAGGTCGCCCTCCATGCCTACGTGCTGATGCCCGACCATGTGCATCTGCTGGCCACGCCGTCGACAGCCGAGGGCCTGGCCCAGACCATGCAGCGGGTCGGCCGCTATTATGTGCCTTGGTACAACGCCAAGTATGGCCGTAGTGGCAGCCTGTTCCAGGGGCGTTTCAAGACTTCACTGATCGATGCCCAGCGCTATTTCATGGTGTGCAGCCGGTATATCGAATCGAATCCCGTGCGTTCGCAACTGGTCGCCGAGCTGGCCGACTATCCATGGTCGAGTTATCCCCATCATGCAGGGCTGCGTTCCGACCCGGTCGTCACCGACCATGCGCTGTATTGGGCGCTGGGCAATACGCCGTTCCAGCGCGAGGCGGCATATATCGACCTGAGCCAGCCGCTCAGCCAGGCGGACTTGGCGACCATCGATGCGGCCGTACTCAAAGGCTGGCCGCTCGGTTCGGATGCCTTCAAGGCAGAACTGCAACAGCGCGCGCAACGCCAGGTACTGCCCGCCAAACGGGGCAGGCCGTTCAAGATCAAGCCAGGAACTAGTGCTTGATCACTTTGTTGCCGATCACGCCTCCCACCACAGCGCCACCGACGGTGCCGGCCGTGCTGCCACCAGTCAACGCCGATCCGGCCACGCCGCCGATCGCAGCGCCGATCGCCGTATCGCGATCCTGCCTGTCCATGTGTCCGCAAGCGGCGAGCAGCAAGATGCCCGCGATGGCGGCGCCACGCTTGAGCCCTTCCATGATGTCCTCCTTTCGCAGCAACCATTTCGGAACTTAGATGCGCGCGCATTCCCCGAGTTCCATCAGGGTGGTTTAGTCCGATTGACCATGTCCCTAATTAATTGTGTCTAATTTCAATTAGAATTTAATACGACTCCGACCCTAATTAATCTTGTTGACGGGTTCTGCTGCATTGCACTAATCTTGATGCTCGACTTAAAAAGCTGTGGAGAAAACTCATGATTGCCCAAGGTTTGTACGACCCGTCCAATGAACACGATGCCTGCGGCGTCGGTTTCATCGCCCACATCAAGGGCAACAAGAGCCATTCGATCATTGAACAAGGCTTGCTGATCCTGAAGAACCTGGATCACCGGGGCGCAGTCGGCGCCGACAAGCTGATGGGCGATGGCGCCGGCATCCTGATCCAGATCCCCGACCAGTACTTCCGCGATGAAATGACCAAGCAAGGCGTGGAACTGCCGCCACCGGGCGAATACGGGGTCGGCATGGTGTTCCTGCCGAAGGAAAACGCGTCCCGTATCGCTTGCGAACAGGAAATCGAACGCGCCGTGCGCATCGAAGGCCAGGTCGTACTCGGCTGGCGCAATGTGCCGGTCGACACCACCATGCCGATGTCGCCCATCGTGCGCGACAAGGAACCGGTGATCCGCCAGATCTTCATCGGCCGCGGCCCGGACATCATGGTCACCGACGCGCTCGAGCGCAAACTGTATGTGATCCGCAAATCGTCCGGCCACGCGATCCAGGCGCTAAAACTGCTGCACGGCAAGGAATTCTTCGTGCCATCGATGTCGGCCCGCACCATCGTTTATAAAGGCTTGCTGCTGGCCGACCAGGTCGGCGACTATTACAAGGACCTGCAGGATCCGCGCTGCATCTCGGCGCTGGCGCTGGTGCACCAGCGTTTCTCGACCAACACGTTCCCGGAATGGCCGCTGGCCCACCCGTACCGCCTGATCGCCCACAACGGCGAAATCAACACCGTTAAAGGCAACTTCAACTGGATGCGCGCGCGCGAAGGCGTGATGAAGTCGGCCGTGCTGGGCGACGACCTGAAGAAACTTTTCCCGCTGATCTATGAAGGCCAGTCCGACACCGCTTGCTTCGACAATGCGCTCGAATTGCTGATCATGGCCGGCTACCCGATCGCCCAGGCCATGATGATGATGATCCCGGAAGCGTGGGAAAACCACACGATGATGGACGACAATCGCCGCGCCTTCTACGAATACCACGCCGCGATGATGGAACCATGGGACGGCCCGGCCGCCATGGCCTTCACCGACGGGCGCCACATCGGCGGCACGCTGGACCGCAACGGCCTGCGTCCGGCGCGCTATATCGTCACCGACGACGACCTGGTGGTGATGGCGTCCGAGTCCGGCGTATTGCCGATTCCGGAATCGAAAATCATCCAGAAATGGCGTCTGCAGCCGGGCAAGATGTTCCTGATCGACCTTGAAGCGGGCCGCATCATCGACGATAAAGAGCTCAAAGACACCTATTCGAACGCCAAGCCCTACAAGGCATGGATCAATTCGGTGCGCATCAAGCTCAACGAAATCAAGCTGTCCGAAAGCCAGCTGGCGCACAACCGCGCCAAGGATACGCCGGCCCAGGGCGAAAAAGAGCAGCCGTCCGTGCTGGACCGCCAGCAAGCGTTCGGCTACACGCAGGAAGACTTGAAATTCCTGATGGCGCCGATGGCGCTGCTGGGCGAAGAAGCAACCGGTTCGATGGGCAACGACTCGCCGCTGGCCGTCATGTCGAACAAACTGAAGCCGCTGTACAACTACTTCAAGCAGCTGTTCGCGCAAGTGACGAACCCGCCGATCGACCCGATCCGCGAAGCAATGGTGATGTCGCTGGTGTCCTTCATCGGACCGAAGCCGAACCTGCTCGACACCAACAACGTTAACCCGCCGATGCGCCTCGAAGTATCGCAGCCGGTGCTCGGCTTCGACGACATGGCGCGCCTGCGCAACATCAGCGGCCACACCGGCAGCAAGTTCAAGTCGTACGAACTGAACATCTGCTACCCGGTCGCCTGGGGCAAGGAAGGCATCGAAGCCTCGCTCGCCTCGCTGTGCGCGGAAGCGGTTGACGCCGTGCGTTCGGGCCACAACATCCTGATCGTGTCGGACCGCAATGTGTGCGCCGAGCAGGTCGCGATCCCGGCCCTGCTGGCCACCTCGACCATCCACCAGCACCTGGTCGGCCGCGGCCTGCGCGCTTCCACCGGCCTGATCGTCGAGACCGGTTCGGCGCGCGAGACCCACCACTTCGCGCTGCTGGCCGGCTACGGCGCCGAAGCGGTCCATCCTTACCTGGCCATGGAAACGCTGACCGAACTGGCGCAAGGCATGAGCGGCGACCTGTCGCCCGAGACCGCCGTGTACAACTACACCAAGGCGATCGGCAAGGGCTTGATGAAGGTGATGTCGAAGATGGGCATCTCGACCTATATGTCGTACTGCGGCGCGCAGATCTTCGAAGTCATCGGCCTGAACAAGTCGCTGGTCGACAAGTATTTCAAGGGCACGTCGTCGAACGTCGAAGGCATCGGCGTGTTTGAAGTGGCCGAGGAAGCGCTGCGCCTGCACGCGCTGGCCTTTGGCAACGACCCGGTCCTGGCCGACGCGCTCGACGCCGGCGGCGAGTACGCGTTCCGCGTGCGCGGCGAAGAACATATGTGGACCCCGGACGCGATCGCGAAACTGCAGCACTCGACCCGCAGCAACAATTTTTCGAGCTACAAGGAATACGCGCAGATCATCAACGACCAGAGCAAGCGCCACCTGACCTTGCGCGGCCTGTTCGAATTCAAGCTCGACCCGACCAAGGCGATTCCGCTCGATGAAGTCGAGCCGGCCAAGGAAATCGTCAAGCGCTTCGCCACCGGCGCCATGTCGCTTGGCTCGATCAGCACCGAAGCGCATGCGACCTTGGCGATCGCCATGAACCGCATCGGCGGCAAATCGAATACCGGCGAGGGCGGCGAAGATCCGGCCCGCTACGCCATGGAGCTGAAAGGCATTCCGATCAAGCAGGGGGAGACAATGTCGTCCGTCATCGGCGCACAGAACGTCGTGGTCGACATCCCATTACAAGACGGCGACTCGCTGCGTTCGCGCATCAAGCAGGTCGCGTCAGGACGCTTCGGCGTCACGGCCGAGTACTTGAACTCGGCCGACCAGATCCAGATCAAGATGGCGCAGGGCGCCAAGCCCGGTGAAGGCGGGCAGCTGCCCGGCCATAAGGTGTCGGAATACATCGCCAGCCTGCGCTTTTCGGTGCCTGGTGTCGGCCTCATTTCGCCGCCGCCGCACCACGATATTTATTCGATCGAAGACCTGGCCCAGCTGATCCACGACTTGAAGAACGCCAACCCGCGCGCCTCGATCTCGGTCAAGCTGGTGTCGGAAGTGGGCATCGGCACGGTCGCGGCCGGCGTGACCAAGGCCAAGGCCGATCACGTGGTGGTAGCCGGCCATGACGGCGGCACGGGCGCGTCGCCGCTGTCGTCGGTCAAGCATGCCGGTACGCCGTGGGAACTGGGCCTGGCCGAGACGCAGCAGACGCTGGTGCTGAACGGCTTGCGCAGCCGCATCCGTGTGCAGGCCGACGGCCAGATGAAGACCGGACGCGACGTCGTCATCGCCGCCATGCTGGGCGCCGACGAAATCGGCTTCGCCACGGCGCCGCTGGTGGTCGAAGGCTGCATCATGATGCGCAAATGCCACTTGAACACTTGCCCAGTCGGCGTCGCCACGCAAGACCCGCTGCTGCGCGCCAAGTTTGCCGGCAAGCCTGAATACGTCGTCAACTATTTCTTCTTCGTCGCCGAGGAAGCGCGCCAGCTGATGGCGCAACTGGGCATCCGCACTTACGACGAACTGATCGGCCGCGCCGACCTGCTCGACAAGTCGAACGCGATCACCCACTGGAAAGCCCAGGGCCTCAATTTCGATGCCATCTTCTTCCAGCCGAAAGTGGCTGAAGGCACACCGGTACGCCAGGTCGAAGAGCAGGACCACGGCCTGGAAAAAGCACTCGACCACAAGCTGATCGCGCAAGCGAAGGCAGCGCTGGAAAAAGGCGAGCGCGTCTCGTTCATCTCGCCGGTACGCAACGTCAACCGCACGGTCGGGACCATGCTGTCGGGCGAAGTGGCCAAGCGCTACGGCCACGCCGGGCTGCCTGACGACACCATCCACATCCAGTTGCAAGGCACGGCGGGCCAGTCGGCCGCGGCCTTCCTTGCGGCCGGCATCACGCTCGACCTGGTTGGCGAAGGCAACGATTACGTCGGCAAGGGCTTGTCGGGCGGACGCATCATCGTGCGGCCGAACACCGAGTTCCGCGGCTGGGCGGTGGACAACATCATCGTCGGCAATACCGTGCTGTACGGCGCGATTTCCGGTGAAGCCTTCTTCAACGGCGTGGCCGGCGAACGCTTCGCGGTGCGCAATTCGGGCGCCACGGCGATCGTCGAAGGCTGCGGCGACCACGGCTGCGAATACATGACCGGCGGCACCGTCGTCGTGCTGGGCGAAACGGGCCGCAACTTTGCCGCGGGCATGTCGGGCGGCGTCGCCTATGTGTACGATCCGGCCGGCGACTTCGAAAAGAAGTGCAACACCACGATGGTCAACCTGGAAAGCGTGAAGAGCAGCAAGGACCAGACCGATCCTTCCGCATGGCACAGCCAGAGCCGCGACAGCGCGCGCGAAGCGGACGAAGTGATCCTGAAGCGGCTGATCGAACGCCACTTCAAGCACACCGGCAGCACGCGCGCGCGCAACCTGCTCGACGACTGGGCCCACAGCCGTGCCAAGTTTGTCAAAGTATTCCCGACCGACTACAAGCGGGCGCTGGAAGAAATGCACAACAGCAGCATGGAAGAAGCTGCCGAAAAGATCGCCGCTTAAGTCCTCACTACAGAACAAAAGGAAAATATCGTGGGTAAAATCACCGGCTTCATGGAATTCAAGCGCCAGGACGAACAGTATCTCGAGCCTGCCGCGCGCCTCAAGAACTACAAGGAATTTGTGCTGCACCTGTCGGACCCGAACGCCAAGGTGCAGGCGGCGCGCTGCATGGATTGTGGTATCCCGTTTTGCAACAGCGGCTGCCCGGTCAACAACATCATCCCGGACTGGAACGACCTGGTTTATCACGGCAACTACCGCGCCGCGCTGGAGAACCTGCACTCGACCAATAACTTCCCCGAGTTCACCGGCCGCATCTGCCCGGCGCCGTGCGAGTCGGCCTGCACGCTGGGCATCAACAACGATCCGGTCGGCATCAAATCGATCGAGCACAAGATCATCGACACCGGCTGGGAGCATGGCTGGGTGGTGCCGCAGCCGCCGTCCGCGCTGACGGGCAAGAAAGTGGCCGTGATCGGCTCCGGTCCGGCCGGCCTGGCGGCAGCGCAGCAACTGGCGCGCGTCGGCCACGCGGTGACGGTGTTCGAAAAGAGCGACCGCATCGGCGGCCTGCTGCGCTACGGCATCCCCGACTTCAAGATGGAAAAGATCCATATCGACCGCCGCGTCGAACAAATGGAAGCCGAAGGCGTCGTGTTCCGCACCAGCGTGCTGGTCGGCAAAGACTTCCCGGCCAGCGTTAACAACTGGGCCAAGGAAACCATTTTCCCGGAAGACCTGGCCAAGGATTTCGACGCCGTCGTCATGGCCGGCGGCGCCGAGCAGCCGCGCGACCTGCCGGTGCCGGGGCGCGAACTGAAGGGCGTGCATTTCGCGATGGACTTCCTGCCGCTGCAAAACAAGGTCAACGCGGGCGACAAGGTCAAGGACCAGATCAAGGCCGGCGGCAAGAACGTGGTCGTGATCGGCGGCGGCGACACCGGATCGGACTGCGTGGGCACGTCGAACCGGCATGGCGCCGCATCGGTTGCGCAATTCGAACTGATGCCGCAGCCGCCCGAGCAAGAGAACAAGCCGCTGGTGTGGCCGTACTGGCCGACCAAGCTGCGCACCTCGTCGTCGCACGAAGAAGGCTGCGACCGCGACTGGGCGGTGGCAACCAAGCGCTTCGAAGGCAAGGGCGGCAAGGTGGAAAAGCTGATCGCCTGCCGCGTCGAGTGGAAAGACGGCAAGATGAGCGAAGTGCCGAATTCCGAATTCGAAATGAAGGCCGATTTGGTGCTGCTGGCGATGGGATTCGTGTCGCCGGTGCAGCAAGTGCTCGAAGCGTTCGGCGTCGAGATGGATGGGCGCGGCAACGCCAAGGCCACGACCGACGGCGCAGGCTGCTACCAGACCAGCGTGCCGAAAGTGTTCGTCGCCGGCGACATGCGGCGCGGCCAGTCGCTGGTCGTGTGGGCGATCCGCGAAGGGCGCCAGGCGGCGCGCGCGGTCGACGAATTCCTGATGGGATCGTCGGTACTGCCGCGCTAAGCAACCTTGTTTCCAACCCCGTCGGGGGCCTGACCCCCGACGTATTCCTTAATTCAGGTGGCCATCGACCACACGGACCTGCTGGCCCTGGTGGCGTCGGTCGGCGCCCGCTTCGGTGAACGTGCGCACCGTGCCGTTGCTCATCCGCACGCGCACGTCGGTCATCATCGTCTTGTGGGTGCGCTTTTCGATTTCGTTGCCGGCATAGCCGCCGCCCACCGCCCCGGCGACCGTGGCCAGCGAACGGCCATTGCCACGTCCTACCTGATTACCCAGCAGGCCACCGATGACGGCGCCGGTGGCGACCCCGACGCCGCTGCCGTGCTCTGCTTTGCGCTCGTAGGTATGGGTCGACACGACGGTGCCGCAATTGTTGCAATGGCTGCCAGCGTGGCCATGGTCTTGCTGGCGCGCCTCGGCGGCCAGCGGCGCCATGCCCAGCAGGGCAAGTGCGGCAATGCTGAGGATGGTGCGATTGCGCAGGCTGTTGATACGATGTGATAGTTGTTTCATGATCTGATCCTCATTGCTATTGTTGCCACTTGGGCGAGTTCTCAGCGTACTCGGCGGCGGGCGTTCTGAATAGAGCAGAAAGGTTTCAAACGAAAGCACTTGTAACAGCGCTACATCGATTCAGACGAGGATTAACAGCAGGCGGAGAGATCCGACGCCCGTTTTGGCTGCGCAGTTTCTCCGCCAGGCAGTTGAACTCACTTGATCTGGCGCGCCAGCGCGCTCGACACCGCCGCATCGAAACCGGTCTTGGCGCCCTTCTTGCTGCGCCGTTCGGCCAGGTAGGCGTCACGCTGCCTGGACAGGACCACGATTTTCTCGCGCAGGGCTTTGCGCTCCGCGACCGCCTTGTCGAGCGCCGCCTGGCGCTGCGCCGGAGCCAGCGCGCGCAACGCATCCGGTAATTCGGCCTCGGCAATCGACGGCAAGGCGACGCTGCCGGCCGCCGCTTTCTGGACCAGGTCGCTTTCATCATAGGCCTTGTCGTTGAGCGCCTTGTTCAGTGCGCGATCGGCCTTGGCCGGCGCCGGCGCTGCCGCGGCGACCTGCGATTCCATCCGCATCTGGGCCGACTGGCGCGCCTTGCGTTCGTCGCCGCGTCCGTACGCCATATAGGTGCCGCCGATCTGCTCGCCCAGGCGCGCCAGTTCCTGGTCATATGGCGTGACCACCACGTCCACGCCGCCATCCTGCGCAATGGCGAAGTATTCGCCGCCGCCGTACTGGGCCACGTTGCGCCAGGCCACGCTCGTGTCGGCATCGTTGCCGCACTGGATGGCATTGACGATGATGCCGCGCCGGCTCGCTTCGCGCGCGCTGGCGGTGGTGCTGGCCACGTTGCGGTAGTCGTCATGCGGCGGCGCGTCGCCCACCAGGAACATCACTTGCGAGGTGCGCGGTCCGGGCGCCGACCAGCCGCCGGCGCGCAGTGCATCGGCCATGGCGCTGCGCACGTCTTCCGGGGTGTCGCCGCCGCCCTCGGGCCGAAAGCTCATCAGCTCGGCGTAGACCTTGTCCAGGTTGTCGCTGAGCGGCGTGATCTTGGTCACATAGGTGTCGCCGCGGTCGCGGTAGGCGACCAGGCCGACCCGGATGCTGACGCCGGCGTTGCCCTGCTGCTGCAGCACGTCGTTGACGATGCCCCAGATCCTGGCCTTGGCCCCTTCCAGCATGCCGCCCATCGAGCCGGTGGTGTCCAGCACGAACAGCAATTCGATCGTGGCGCGCGGCGCCGGCTGCTGCTGTCCGGCCGCTGGCCGCTGCCGGGCCGGTTCGTTCGGGGACGCGGCCAGCGCCGGCAGGGCGGCCAGGCCGGCGAGGATCAGGACGACGCCTGGGGCATGTGCACGCAACAGTTTCATGGCAATTCTCCGGTGGGCGGCCGCAAAGCGGGCCGATGCCATTGAAACGAGGATGGGCGGCACACGGGTCTAAGCGAGTTGTAACAATTTATGTTTGCCTGTCGGAAAACTTTACACCTGGCATGCGGCAGCACGCACGGCGCAGGCAACAAATTCGATGCCTCATAGGATGCTTGCATGCAGATAATGTTTCCGGCATGAATTTTGCTTCATGTTATTTACTTATTCATGGCATCATCAATTTAGGAGAATTTTGTGGGCATGTTGAAAAATCTGTTGAAAGCCGGCGCCATCGCCTGCGTGTTTGCTGTTTCTACCGCGCACGCCAGTGTGTTGACCTGGACCTTGCAAAACGTTCAGTTCGACGACGGCACCATGGCCACCGGCAATTTCGGCTATGACAGCGTCACGGGCCTCTACAGTGCCTGGGATATCAAGGTGGCCAACGCGACCTTCATGCCCGCCTATGAATATCAGCCGCTCATCGACTCCGGTTTCATGGGCCAGCACAGCGCCCTTATGGTCGATTTCGTCGCTTTCCCGCCGAACCTGAGTGGCCGTTTCATTCGCTTGTCGTTCGTCGATGCCCTGAGCGCGGCCGGCGGCACCGATACCCTGGCGCTGGCGCACGCTTCCTTTGAATGCAACAATTGCGGCACGCTGCGCTATGTCACCGCGGGCTCGGTCACGACCAACGCCGTGCCGGAACCGGCATCGATCGCCCTGCTGGGCCTGTCGCTGGCGGGCCTGGCCGTGAGCCGGCGCCGCCGCAAAGCAGTCTAAGCACGCCTACGGGCAGGGTCGTCCTGCCCGGATCGGACACCCTGGGGGCCAGGCCTGACACGCGTCGGGCCTGGCCCCCAAACGCTTTGCACGGCCGGCATGGTGACGTACATATAATCAAGCACTTACGCACGGAAATATCTGACCCGTCGTTCAGTAGTGTTGTATTCTTGCGCTTTGGCCCGGGCTGCAAATGGGCCGCTCCCAGCAGAGATTGACCTTTCTGCACTACAATACGGCATTCCCAAAAATGAACAGCGCCGTGCCTAATCTTGTCGAAATCCGCAACCTCCACTTTGCCTATGGTGACCGTTCGATCCTGTCGAACCTGAACATGGACTTCCCGCGCGGAAAAGTCATCGCGGTCATGGGCGGTTCCGGCTGCGGCAAGACCACCGTGCTGCGCCTGATCGGCGGCCAGATCCGCCCGCAACAGGGCGAGGTCACGGTCGCCGGCGAGGTGGTCCACCAGCTCGATACCGACGGCCTGTACCGCTTGCGCCGCAAGATGGGCATGCTGTTCCAGTTCGGCGCGCTGTTTACCGATTTGTCGGTGTTCGAGAACGTCGCCTTCCCGCTGCGCGAGCATACCGACCTGCCCGAAGCGCTGATCCGCGACCTGGTGCTGATGAAGCTGAACGCGGTCGGCCTGCGCAACGCGGCCCAGTTGAAGCCGGCCGAGATCTCCGGCGGCATGGCGCGCCGCGTGGCCGTGGCCCGCGCCGTCGCGCTCGACCCGGAACTGGTGATGTACGACGAACCGTTCGCCGGCCTCGATCCGATCTCGATGGGCGTCACCGCCAACCTGATCCGGCGCCTCAACGATGCGCTCGGTTCGACCTCGATCCTGGTGTCGCACGATGTGCACGAGTGCTTCGCGATCGCCGATTATGTGTATTTCATGTCCGCCGGCCGCATCGTCGCCCAGGGCACGCCGGCCGACCTGCGCGTCTCCGATGATCCGTACGTGAAGCAGTTCGTCAACGCCGAGCCCGACGGTCCGGTGCCCTTCCATTATCCGGGCGCCTCGCTGGCCGACGACCTCGGCATGGGAGCGCAGCCATGAACCGCGTACTGGACTGGATCGCAGCGATCGGCCGCGCGCTGCGCGAAAGCATCGCCAGCGTCGGTTTCGCGACGCGCTTCTTCTTCAACTTGTTGCGCGTCTCGCCAGGCGCCATGCGCCGCCCGGGCCTGATCTCCGAGCAGACCCATTTCATCGGCAATTACTCGCTCGTCATCATCATCGTGTCGGGCTTGTTCGTCGGCATGGTGCTCGGCCTGCAGGGTTACATCACGCTCACGCCGTATGGCGCGGAACAAAAGCTCGGCCAGGTGGTCGCACTGGCGCTGGTGCGCGAACTGGGCCCGGTCGTGACGGCGCTGCTGTTCGCCGGCCGCGCCGGCACCTCGCTGACCGCGCAAATCGGCCTGATGAAAGCCGGCGAGCAATTGTCGGCCATGGAAATGATGGCCATTAACCCGGTGCAGCGCGTGCTGGCGCCCCGTTTCTGGGCCGGCGTGATTGCCATGCCGGTGCTGGCCACCATCTTCAGCGCCGTCGGCGTGCTGGGCGGCTACCTGGTCGGCGTCAAGCTGATCGGCGTCGACGAGGGCGCGTTCTGGTCGCAAATGCAAGCCAATGTCGATGTCCAGGCCGATGTGATGAATGGCGTGGTCAAGAGTTTCGTGTTCGGCATCGCGGTGACGTTCACGGCGCTGTTCCAGGGCTACCATGCGCAGCCGACCCCCGAAGACGTGTCGCGCGCCACGACCCGCACCGTGGTGATTGCCTCGCTGATGGTGTGGGGTCTCGATTTCGTGATGACCGCCATCATGTTTAACAAGTAATCAAACATTTGAATTGGTGTGCAGTGCGCACCGGATACCATCGTTAGGAAATAAAAATGCATCGTAAATCTGTTGACGTCTGGGTTGGCCTGTTTGTCCTGCTGGGCCTGGCCGCCTTGCTGTTCCTGGCCCTCAAGGCCGGCAACATGAGCACCCTGTCCTTCGGCAAGACCTACAGCGTCACTGCCAAGTTCGACAATATCGGCGGCCTCAAGCCGCAGGCCCCTGTCAAGAGCGCCGGTGTTGTTGTCGGACGCGTCGGTGACATCAAGTTTGATGACAAGAGCTACAAGGCGCTGGTAACCTTGGAGCTGGAAGCCCATTACAAATTTTCAAAAGATAGCTCTTTGAAAATCCTCACCGCTGGCCTGTTGGGCGAGCAGTACATTGGTATCGAAACGGGCGGCGATGCCGACAATCTGGCCGATGGCAGCCAGATTACGCATACGTCCTCGGCCACCGTGCTGGAAGACCTGATCAATCAGTTCATCTACAGCAAGGCCGCCGAAGGCAAAAAGGACGAAAGCAAATGAAAACAACAACGATCAAGGCCAGTGCCCTGCTGCTGCTCGCGCTGTCGCTGACCGGTTGCGCGTCGCTGGCCGAGAAGGACCCGTACGAAAAATTCAACCGGAAAATGTTCGCGTTCAACGACGCGGTCGACACCCATGCGCTCAAGCCGGCCGCGACCGCCTACAAGACCGTGCTGCCGTCGTTCGTGCAAACCGGCGTCAACAATTTCTTCTCCAACCTGTCCGACGTATGGAGCAGCGCCAACAACCTGATGCAGGGCAAGGGCGAACGGGGCCTGTCCGATTTCACCCGCGTGCTGATCAATTCGACCTTCGGCCTGGCTGGCACCATCGATATCGCCTCCGATGCCGGCCTGGCCAAGCACAATGAAGACTTCGGCCAGACCCTCGGCTATTGGGGCGTTCCGTCCGGCCCCTACATCATGCTGCCGCTGCTGGGACCGTCGACCATGCGCGATACGGCCGGCCTGCCGGTCGATATCGCCGCCGATCCCTGGGGTTATGGCATTTCTTCGCGTGCGCGCAACATCGGCACCGTGGTGCGGGTCGTCGACCAGCGCGCCGTCTTGCTCGACGCGACCAATTTGATGGAAGAAGCCGCGCTCGACCGCTACGAATTCATCCGCGACGGTTATCTGCAGCAGCGCAAGAGCAAGGTATTCGACGGCGAAGGGTCGCGCAAGGAAGCCAAGGAGGCACGCGCCGACGAGGTCGTTCCGATCACCCGCTCCGTCAAGCCGACCGCCGACGAGACCGAGCCGGCCACGCCGCCCGCGGCCGCGCCGGCCACGCCAGCCACACCCGTGTCATCCGAAACACCGACCAAGTAGTTAACAGCGGAACTGGACCCGTCATGGAACGGGTTGCAGCTTTCCTAAATTGCAACTATTCAAGAAAAGAGACTATGAAACTGATCAAACAACTCATCGCCATCGCCACCATGGCCCTGGCCACCAGCGCTGTCGCCGCACCTGCCGGCGAAGCTCCGGACGCGCTCGTCAAGCGCATCTCCAACGACGTCATCGACACCGCCAAGGCCGACAAGGATATCCAGTCCGGCAATCAAAAGAAGATCATGGACCTGGTCGAGAGCAAGATCTTGCCCTATGTTGATTTTCAGCGCATGACCTCGGCCGCGGCCGGCAAGAACTGGCGCGATGCCACGCCGGAACAGCAAAAGCAGCTGACCGCCGAATTCCGCACCCTGCTGATTTTTACCTATTCGGGCGCGCTGTCGCAGATCAAGAACGAGACCGTCGAATTCAAGCCGCTGCGCGCCGACCCTGCCGATCAGGAAGTCGAAGTGCGTTCGGTCGTCAACGTGACGCGCGGCGAGCCGATCACGCTCAACTATCGCCTGGTCAAGGCCGGCGCAGGCTGGAAGATCATCGACATCAACGTGCTCGGCGCGTGGCTGGTCGAAACCTACAAGGGCAGCTTCGCGACCCAGATCAGCAAGAACGGCATCGACGGCCTGATCAAGGAGTTGAGCGAGCGTAACAAGAAGCTGGCCAGCAAGCCGCTGAAACCAGCCAAGTAAGCCGTTCATGTCCCAGACCAACAAGCTCGACAGCATAACGTCGCTGACCGTCCAGAACGCGAAAGCGGCGCTGGCGCAGGGCGTGGCCGCGATCCAGGCCGGCCAGACGGTGTTCGACCTCGGCAGCGTCGCGGTGGCCGATTCGTCCGCCGTCGCGGTCTTGCTGGAATGGAAGCGCACGGCGCAGCGCGCCGGCGCCACGCTGGCCTACGTCAACCTGCCGGCCAGCCTGCAAAGCCTGGCCACGCTGTACGGCGTCGACGCCTTCCTGGTGGCATCGCCCGCCAATCTGCAGCACCATTGATCCGGCCTTTTTAGACGCGGACGGGGCGCGCGCATGCGCGCGCGGTCCG
>JANYGW010000165.1 GCA_025359245.1 Massilia sp. | reverse complement strand
GAGGCGTAAGTCCCCTCGCCATGGCGTGGTAGGCGGGCGCGAGGGGGAGGCTCTCGCGCTGCGTGGGGTTCGCATTGTCGACGAAGTGAAGATTCGCCCCGTCGAAGCTCTCGACACTCCCGCTTGCGCGAGGACGACGTCGGTACACGCTATCGGTGTAATTGGTACTCCGATTCCGGATGCTTAGCTATTTACCGGCGGCAGCTTGACCCGTTCCGCCGGCTTGGCCGCCTGCGCGCCGCTGCGCCCCAGGTCGCGCTCGTCGATGCTGACGGCGCGCTGCTGGCGCTGCAGCAAGCCCATGCGGCCCTGGTCGAGCAGGTTCAGGTCGCGCAGCTCGTACGGTCCGCTGGCGCCGGCCAGCAGGCTGGCGTCATAGCGCAGCACCAGGCTCTGGCTGCCCGCTTCCAGCCACTGCGCCGCATGCGCCATGGCCAGCGGCTTGAGCACGCCGCCCACGGTGCCGTACAGCAGCGCCCGCGTTTCGTAGCGCCCGGCCGCGCCCACTTCGACCCCGAGCCGCACGCCGACGCTGCCCGGCTCGTTGACGACCGTGGCCTTGCCGTCCAGCCGCGCTACCGGCAGCGCGACCCCGAACGCCACCCGCAGCGAGCGCCGCACAGTCTGCCCCTTGACCAGCGCATCGCCCCAGGCTTGCACTTCCCACAGCCCGGGCGCGGGCGCCTCGTCGGCATCGAGCGCCAGGTGTGCGCGCAGGCGCCCGTCCTGGTCCACCTTGAACGCGACGGGGAAGCTGCGTCCGCCCGGCGAGGTGACGATGCCGTCGAACCGTGTGAGCGGATGGCGCTGCTGCACGCGCGCGCCGTCCAGTTCCTGCAGTTCGGGCAGGACGGTCAGCTGCTGGCCGTGCAGGTAGTTGGGCGCATCGGTCTGCATCGCCAGCACGAATCTGCTGGCCGGCTCGACCACGTTGATCAGGTAGCGCTCGCTGCCGGCGAGGTCGGCGGCGCGCAGCGTGAAGCTGCCCGCGCCCAGCTCCGGATGGATGCGGAAGGCCGAGGTGCCTTCGGCGAACGGCAGCTCGGCCTTGTTCAGTTTGTCGGCCGTGACCAGCATTTCCATGCCGCTGCCGGACGCATAGGCGCGCCCGGCGCCGTCAGACAGGATCAGCGTCTGCGGATGGATCGCCAATTGCTCGCGCGGCCCACCGCCATTGCCGAGCGGCTGCAGGCGCACCAGCGCGCGCGGCGCCGTGGTGTGGATGGTGACGCCGGCGTTCAGTTCGTCGGCGCTGACCTCGGCATAGTATTCGCGGCTCTGGCCAACGAACGGCTGGACGGCGGTGTTGACCGGGCCGGGGACGGCCCAGCTCATGTTGACCGGCGCGCGTTCGAGGTTGGGCGCGCCGGCGCTTTTCAGGGCCGCTTCGGGCGCGACCAGCGCTTGCGGAATCAGGTCGCCGGCCTGGGCGGGCAGGAAGCGCGGCGCGGCGCCGGCGGTGGCGCTCAGCAGGC
This sequence comes from Massilia sp., assembly GCA_025359245.1. Classification (GTDB taxonomy): domain Bacteria; phylum Pseudomonadota; class Gammaproteobacteria; order Burkholderiales; family Burkholderiaceae_D; genus Telluria_A. Next base: position 23,058 of record JANYGW010000165.1, on the reverse strand, counting down.
TGGCGGACGCGAGCAGGAACGCGCGCACGATATGGGGCGGGAACTTGGTGTGCATGATGGGCTGTCCTCGATGGTTACAGGTCGTTGCGCAGGATGGTGTCCAGGCCGAAGCACTTGCGCCGGCTCTGGTTGTGCGACAGCGGTTCGGCGCCCGCCATGCGGGTCTTGTCGACGAACCAGGTGCTGCCGGCCCCGGCCTGGCTGGTGCAGTTGAGGAAGCCGTCCGAGCAGCTGTTGAGCCAGGCCTGGGTCACTTCCAGTCCCACATTGAGCGTATAGCCGCCGCAATAACTGTCCGCATCGAAGGGCGAGCTATCGACGTCCGAGCCGACCACGTTGAAGAAGCGCTTGGGCAAGGCCGGCCGGCCTGCCGTGCCGTACAGGTTGGTGGCGTTGTAGCTGGCCATCCAGCTGGTCTGCTGCATGCGCACCGCGTCGCTCTTGTAGCCGAGCAGCCAGCCGACCGCCGACTCGAACACATTGCCGCTGATGGTGGCGTCGGCCAGCGGCGTGCCCAGCGACGACGGCGCCATGGCGTTGACCCAGCGGATTGCGTTGATGATGACGGGATAGCGCGCATCCTGGGTCGGGTTCGACATGATCCAGCGCATCACGTTGCCGCCGTTCGAATGGGTCTCGATGACCAGGTCGGTGATGTTGTTGTTGACGATGAAGGGGTGCAGCTGGCTGGCCAGGCAGCCGGCCGCGGCGGCGGTCCACATGTACTGGTCGAAGTCGCAGTTGATGACCAGCGACAGGGCCTGGTTCGGCAAGCCCAGCTTGACCGAATTGATGAATTCCCAGGTCCAGTAATCGTTGCCGGCGTTGGTCTGCTTGCCGGTGCCGTGCACGAAGGCGACGCCGGTATTGCCGGCCTGGGCGGGCAGGGCGGCCATCAGGGCCACGCCGAGCGCGAGCGGGGTGAAATGGGTGCAAAATTTCATTCGTGTCTCCATCAGAAGTGCGTTAGAAAATATTTTTTCGAATGATGTTGAACTGGCTTGAATGAGCTTGAGCGCAGGCGGCAGCGCGGACTTGCGAGGCTGCCGGGTGACGCGAGAACGCGCCTGCGAAATGTGGCGGGAGGGGCGTGATGGAAGGCTCACGCGAGCTCAAGAGTAGCCAGCGGCGCAAGCCCGGTCTTGCTGTTTTGCGTCAGCCGCATTGCGCAATGACGCCATAGTTTCCACCGGTAAACATGGAGAACTTTTGGGAATTAATTCTCGCCGGAATGTCCAGAAATGCACACGCGGCGCGGCGCCGACTCATTTTGGTAAACCGGTTGACCGACCCCATCCGAAAGGACTAGCCTCGGGTTGTGCGCATCACTGCGCGACCACCTCACCCCCATCCTGGAGAAAACATGAACCTGCAAAAGACCATGCTTGCCGCCGCGATTGCCGCCCTGCCTTTGATGATGGGCGCGCCTGCGCAAGCGTCTGCCCAGCTGATGTCCGGACCGCTGGCGGCCTCGCCGCAACTGGGCGCCAGCGTGGTCGGCGAATTGATGGCGCAGCGCGGCCGTAACGGTCTGGGCAGCGAGCATGGTTTCGTGCTGGCCGTGCAGCATCCCGGCGTCGAAGGCACGACCGTTTCGCGCGTCCACCATACGTTCAAGGGCTTGCGGATCTACGGTTCGGAATCGGTCGTGGTGACCGGTTCGCGCGGCCAAATCATCAGCGAGTCGATCGCCGACCGCCGCTACGCGCTGGGCCACGGCGCCCCTGGCGTGACGCCGGGCATGGGCGCGTCGCAAGCAATCAGCCATGCCGCGGCCAGCGTCGCGCGCGGCGTCGATATCGAAGCGCCCAGCGCCGAATTGCTGCTCTATCCGGTGATGAAGGACGTGCGGATCGCCTCGGCATTGAGCAAGGCTGAAAGCGAATTGAACGCGACCGACATCGACGAGGTCGTCGACCATTACGAACTGGCTTACCTGGTGCACACGCGCAAGGCCAACGGCAACCAGCCGATCTTCCACGATACCGTCGTCAACGCCCGCAGCGGCGCCATCATCGAGCAATGGAGCATGCTGCAAACGGTGGCAGGCACCGGCAACAGCCAGTACAACGGCACGGTTCCGCTGAACACGTCGCTGTCGGGCAGCACCTACAGCATGAAGGATCCGAGCCGCGGCAGCGGCGGCACCTACGGCATGATGGCGATCACCAACGCCAACCACGGCACCACCGCCGGCGCCATCTACACCAGCAGCAGCAATACCTGGGGCGACGGCAAGCAGTACATCGCCGGGGGCAGCACCACCAACGCCAATGGCCAGACCGCCGCCGTCAACGCCATGTGGGGTTTGATGAACACCTACGACATGTACAAGAACGTGCTGGGCTGGCAGTCGCTGGACGGCCACAACACCGCCACCTACATCGCCGCCCACGTCAACACCGCCTACGACAATGCCTACTACACCGACAGCTGCAAGTGCATGTTCATCGGCGACGGCAGTTCCTTCCTCAGCCTTGGTTCGATCGACGTGATCGGCCATGAAATGTCGCACGGGATTACTGCAGCGACCTCGAACCTGGCCTACCGCGCCGAATCGGGCGGCTTGAACGAATCGAACTCGGACATCGGCGGCGAAATGGTGGAAGCCTACGCCCGCGCCGGCGGCACCGGCAGCGTGATCCCTGCCAGCGGCAACGACTGGATGATGGGCAAGGAGATCTCGAAGACCGGCACGCCACTGCGCTGGATGTGGAAGCCGAGCAAGGACGGTCACAGCGCCGACGCCTGGAGCACCTCGGTCAAGCGCCTGGACGTGCACTACAGCAGTGGCCCGAACAACCGCATGTTCTACTTCCTGGCCAAGGGCTCGAATTCCAGCTCGAGCAGCGAGTATTACAGCAAGTACCTGACCAAGGCGCCGCTGGCGATGACCGGCATCGGCAGCGACAAGGCATTCCGCATCTGGTTCAAGGCGCTGAGCACCAAGTTCACCTCGTCGACCAACTACGCCGATGCGCGCACCAAGGTGTTGGCCGCGGCGCAGGAACTGTATGGCGTGGGCAGCATGGAAGCGAAGGCGGTGCAGCGCGCCTACGCGGCGATCAATGTCGGAACCGACATCGCCGAGTAAGGCGCGGCACGCTACGGCCGGGCGCTGCCTGGCCGGATATATCCATCAAGAAATGTCTAAAAATGAACATGTATGCACAAAAGTGACTCATTTGTGCGAACGATTGACCTCATGAGCTCGCCAGGATTAGTCTCTTCGGATGCGCATAGCGACGCAACACCTGTGATCCAGGTGCAATACTTAGACAGATACTCTTCTTGGAGAATACATGAACTTGCAAAAGACCCTGCTGGCCGCTGCCATTGCCGCCCTTCCATTGCTGATGTGCGAGCCGGCACTGGCGAACGGCCAGATGATGGCCGGACCGGTGGCCAAGTCGGCCCAATCGAGCGCCAGCGTGATCGGCGCCCTGATGGCACAGCGCGGCCGTAATGGCCTTGGCAACGAGCACGGCTTCGCCATGGCGGTCCAGCACGCCGGCGTCGACGGCACCACCGTCTCGCGCGTGCACCACACCTTCAAGGGCGTGCGCGTGTACGGTTCCGAGTCGGTCGTGGTCACCGGTTCGCGCGGCGACATCATCAGCGAGTCGATCGCCGACCGCCGCTCGGCCCTGGGCCGCGGCGCCGTCAATGTGACGCCTGCCCTGGCCGCCGCGAACGCCATCGGCCACGCCAACGCCAGCGTCGCGCGCGGCGTCGACATCGATCCGCCGAAAGCCGAACTGATGCTCTACCCGGTGATGAAGGAAGTGCGCGTCGCCACGGCCGCCAACAAGGCCGAGAGTGAACTCAATGCCACCGACGTGGAAGACGTGGTCGACCACTATGAACTGGCCTACCTGGTCAGCACCCGCAAGGCCAACGGCAACCAGCCGGTGTTCCACGATACCGTCGTCAACGCCCACACCGGCGCCATCATCGACCAGTGGAACATGCTGCAGAGCGTGGTCGGCACCGGCAACAGCCAGTACAACGGCGCCGTGCCGATCAACACCACGCTGTCGGGCGCGACCTACTCGATGATCGACGCCACGCGCGGCACCGGCGGCACCTACGGCGCGATGGCCATCACCAACGCCAACCACGGCACCACCGCCGGCGCGCTGTACACCAACAGCACCAACACCTGGGGCGACGGCCAGCAGTACATCGCCGGCGGCAGCACCACCAACGCGAATGGCCAGACCGCCGCAGTCAATGCGATGTGGGGCCTGATGAACACCTACGACATGTTGAAAAACGTGCTGGGCTGGCGCTCGCTGGACGGCAACAACACGGCCACCTACATCGCCGCGCACGTCAACACCGCCTACGACAACGCTTACTACAGCGACACCTGCAAGTGCATGTACATCGGCGACGGCAGCTCGTTCCTGAGCCTCGGTTCGATCGATGTGATCGGCCATGAAATGTCGCACGGCGTGACCGCTGCGACGTCGAACCTGGCCTACCGCGGCGAATCGGGCGGCCTGAACGAGTCGAACTCGGACATCGGCGGCGAAATGGTCGAAGCCTATGCACGCGCCGGCGGCACCGGTACCGTGATCCCGAACACCGGCAACGACTGGAAGATGGGCACCGAAATCTCGAAGACCGGCACCCCGCTGCGCTGGATGTACAAGCCTAGCCTGGACGGCGCCAGCAAGGATGCATGGAGCAGCTCGCTCAAGCGCCTCGACGTGCACTACAGCAGCGGCCCGAACAACCGCATGTTCTACTTCCTGTCACAAGGCTCGAACTCGACCTCGTCGTCGCCGTACTACAGCTCGTACCTGAACAAGGCGCCGCTGGCCATGACCGGCATCGGCAGCGACAAGGCTTACCGCATCTGGTTCAAGGCCCTGAGCACCAAGTTCACCTCGTCGACCAACTACGCCGATGCGCGCACCAAGGTGCTGGCCGCGGCGCAGGAACTGTATGGCGTGGGCAGCAAGGAAGCCACGGCTGTGCAGCGCGCTTATGCCGCGATCAACGTCGGCACCGACGTCGCCGAGTAATATCGAAGCGCAATCCGGCCGGGCTCACCCGGGCCGGATCGCAAAATGCAAACGGCCCCGGTTTTCCGGGGCCGTTTTCACGTGGGCCCTACAGCGCCATGCGTTCGGCCGCGCGGTCCAGGATGCGCACCACCATCGCAATCGAGTGCGGCACCATTTTCGTGGCGACGCCCTTGCGCACCGCATGGTCGGTCGATGAGAGCACCGCGCCGCCGTATTTGTACGAATAGTTTCCGCCCTGGGCCAGCAAGGGCCGGATGTCGGACGCGCTCGCGGCCAGCGGCGCGAAGTCGGCCAGCGCGGCCAGCACCAGCGCCGGGTCGCCCAGCGCCTCGCTGTCGTAGTAGTCGCCGACCCAGCCTTCCCAGCCGGAGTGGTTGTGCGCCAGCGTGCCGAAGGTATGGTGCGGCTGCAGCAGGTCGGTCGTGTGCAGCACGAAGCCGAGCGTCTGCGCCGACGGCGCCAGCATGAAGCGGCTCCAGAAATACTGGCCCAGGTTGTCGACCGGCTGGAACGGGAAGGCCTGGTAGTCCTCGTACATTTTCGGCGTCGAGTAGCCGCCCTGGCGATAGTGGGCTTCGGTGATCGCGTAGCTGTTGTATTTGCTGGCGTCGCCGAACCAGCCGCCGTTGCCGCCGGCGCCATCGTCAAGATAATCGTTGACCAGCCAGGTCGCGGCCAGCGTGTCGATGTCGCCCCGGTTGGCCAGCTTGCCGTAGTTGTAGCCGCCGAAGGCATTGCCGTGCACGTCGGCGCCGTGCGTATGGTCCTGGAAGTGCCAGAACGAGGTGTAGCGGGCCAGGTCCGAGCCCAGTCCCCACAGCGGCGCGCTCTGGCAGTTGCCGGTGGTGGCGCCGCAAATATAAGTGTCCTCGAAGTAGTCGACGTCATGCGCGCCCTGGCCGATCGCCTCGGCGAACTGGTCCATCGTGTAGCCGGCCCGGGTCACGCCGGCCAGCAGTTTCGCGTAGCTGGTCTGGTTCGGATGGGTTTTCATGAACTGGACGGCGTCGAGCACGATCCGTTTGTGCGTGGCCGTGTTCCAGGCCTGGGCCGGGAGGCAGGTGGCCAGTGCGAATGCCAACGGCGCCAGCTTGAAGACTGCTTTCATGTGGATTCCTTGTCGATTGATGGTGGGAAAACGGATGGACTTGCGACTTCCTCACGGCCCCAGTTCGGGGTGATCCTTGACCAGCTGCGCGCGCATTTCCTGCAGGCGGCGCACCTTGTCCTGTGCCTTCGCGATCTTGTCGGGCGCAATGCCGACCGCGATGCCGCGCGCAATGTCGTCGCGCAGGATCGGCACTTGCTGGTCGACCGCGCGCACATAGGCGGCGTACAGGCGTACGTTTTGGCGTGCCTCGAACGCCTGGTAGGCCTTCGGGTCGGCCAGTTCGGCCGGCGTGGGCAGCACCGGTGCTTCCTCGCTGCGCGCAATCGGCGGCGCCTCCGGGTCGCCATGCAGGCGCGTGCTGGCCATGCTGAGCGCTGCCGGCACGACAGGCGCGCTCTCGGGCGCGCTGAAGAACGCCATCGATGCGCCTTGCGCCGGCGCCGGCGTGGATGGCGCGCCGCGCGTGCCGGCCAGCGCCACCTGGCTGGCCGCATGGCCGGCGTCGCCCGGCCACGCCAGCCATGCGGCCAGCGCTAGGGCGGCCGCCAGCGCGCCGCCCCTGGCGCCGGGCGTCACGGCGCCGCTCCCAGTTCAATGACGGCCGCGTCCAGCGCCTGCTTGCGGGTCGCGGCAAACTGGCTGCGGGCCCTGGCCTGGGCGATCGCCTTGCGCGCCAGGTAGCGCACCGTTTCCGATCCGGCGCGGTGGTAGCCCTCGATGCGCCGGTCGACCAGCAGGATTTCCCAGCTTGCTGTTTCGCCCGCGCCGACGGCCTCGCGAAATGGACTTGAGACCTTGCCCTCGGGCTGCATCAGCGCCAGCGCGGACAGCCAGTCGGGGTCGGTCGTCTGGACCACCCAGCCGAGGTTGCCGCCGCCCCCGGCATCGGCGGCGCGCGAATAGCGGCGTGCCAGCTGGCTGAAGTCCTCGCCCTTGGCGGCCGCCGCCAGCACCTGGCTGGCGGTCGCTTCGTCGGGCACGCGGATATGCCGCGCGCGGACCCGCTCGACGGTCCTGAACTGCTCCTTGTGCGCCGCGTACCATGCCTTGATTTCGGCCTCGGTAACCTCGCGCACCAGCGCGGCCTGGACCGGGCTTTCCGCTTCAGCGCTGCCGCCGATGCCATACAAGGCCATGGCCGCGCGTACGTCGTCCTGGTCCGCCAGCGCCTGGCGCAGGTCGGCCAGCGGCCCGGCGCCGAAGCGCCGTCTGGCCCAGTCCAGCACGAAGCGGCCGGCCACCACGGCGCGCGCCTGCTGCCGCATGAAGTCCAGGTTGCGGCTGAAGAACTCCATGCGGCCCTGGACGTTCTGGCGCCGCAGCACGTCGTGCATGCTGAGCGTGACCGGGGCTGCCTGGCCAAGCACATAGCGCATCAGCGGCACTTGCCCGGCCAGCGCCGTTTGCGCCGCATCGAGCGTGTAGTCCAGGCGCAGTTTGCCTGGTGCGCCGAACAGCCGCTCCAGCTGCGCCGCGTCGACCGGATAGGTGTCGAGGATGGCGCCCGGCAGCGCGCGCAGCGCGGCGTCGAGCTCCTTCGCGTACATGTCGCGCAGCGCGCCGGCCAGCCTGTCGTCGAGCGCCACGTCGGGCGCAAAGCCGACCCCCGCGCCGGGATACAGCTGCGCGGCGCTGTAGCGCTTGCGCAGCGAAGCGGCCAGCAGGCGCTCGGCCACCAGCGTGTCGAGCACCGCGGCCGGGCTATTCTGCTGCGGCGGGGCGCCGCGCACCATCGCATCGAGCGTGAAGCGGTACAGCGGCGCGCTGTCGATGCGCGCGGCCACCGCCTGCGCGTGCGCCTGGCACGCCAGTGCGCACGCCAGCAGGACGGCTATCCATCGGAGCGGGAACATGGGCGCTCCCTTACAGGCGCAATGCGGCGCGGTTGAGGATGTGCACGACCATGGCGATCGCATGCGGGATCATCTTGCGTCCGGCCGTGGCGCGCACCGCGTGGTCGGTCGAGGACAGCACCGCGCCGCCGTTGGCATACGAATAGCTGCCGCCCTGGCGCAGCAGCGGGCGCAGGTCCTGTCCTGTGGCCGTCATCGGCATGAAGGTCGCCAGTGCCGTGGTGACCAGCGCCGGATTGTTCAGGCCCTCGCTGTAATAGTAGTTCTCGGCCCATTCCTCCCAGCCGGTATGGTTGGAGCCGGACGTGCTCCAGCTATGATGGGGCTGCAGCAGGTCGGTGCTGTGCAAGGCGAATCCGAGCGTCTGCACCGCCGGCGCGGCCAGGAAGCGCTGGAAATAGTATTGGGCCAGGTTGTCGATCGGCTGGAACGGCATGGTCTGGAAATCGGCGAACATGGATGCCGTCGAATAGCCGGCCAGGCGGTAATGCGCTTCGGTCTTGCCATACGTGTTGTACTTGCTGGCGTCGCCGAACCAACCATCCAGGCCGCCCGGACCGTCGTCGAGGTAGTCGTTGACCAGCCAGGCGGCGGCGAGATTATCGACATCGCCATGTACGGCATTCTTTGCATAGTTGTAGCCGCCGAAGGGGTTGCCGTGGACGTCGGCGCCGGCGGTATGGTTCTGGAAGTGCCAATACGAGGTATAGGCGGCGCTGGTCAGCGTTCCCCAAATCGGCGCTCCCTGGCAATTGCCGGTGGTGGCGCCGCAGATGAAGGTGTCGGCAAAGTCGTCGGGATCGATCGCCGATTGCGCCAGCACCTTGGTAAATTCGGCCATCGTGTAGCCGGCCCTGGTGACGCCTGTCTCCAGTTGCGCATAGTTGGTGCTGCCCGGATGGGTGCGCATGTAGTCGACGGCGTCGAGCACGATGCGGCGATGGGTTTCGGCGTGCCAGGCCTGCGCGGGTGCGCAAGCGAAGGCGGCGAGGACGAGGGCGGCAGCGGTCAGTCGATTTTTCATGGCACTCTTTCTTGGCAAGGTGGGAAAGCTCATGCAAGCATCGGCACGCCATGGTCCTGGCGGTCGGTGAGGATTTCGAATGCGGCGCGGTTGCGGGTGCTGTAGCTGCGCGCCGGCTGGCCGCCTTGTTCGATCGTCAGGTCGCAGGCGGCCAGCTTGGTGTTCAGGCAGGTTTTGACGCCGCCAGGCGGATTGGCGTAGGCCAGGCCGGCAAAGTCCGCGCGTGCGGCGCGCATGCGCAGCGTGATGCGCACGCCGCGCGCGCGGGCGTCGATCTCGAGGTGGAAGAAGCCGGTCGTGGCGCGCGTTCGCACCGACTGCGCCAGGCTGTTGAGCGCGAACTCCTGCGTGCCGATGCGCAGCACCACCAGCGTCATCGACGGAGTCCGGAACGGCCCGATTTTCAGGCGCGCGCTGGCGCACTCGAGGAACACGTCGGGTGCGCCGTCGAAGCCGGCCACCTGGCCCCAGGCGTAGGCGTCGGTGTGGCGGCTGCCCCAGTTGTGGTTCTGGCTGCCGCGCCAGGCGTGAATATCGATAGCCTCGCCATCGACCCGCAGCGTGCCGGAAAAATCCGCGCCGGGCGCCGTCACCAGCGCCTTGGCGCGCGGCAGGCCCGACTCGTACAGCGGCGCCGGCAACAGCAGCAAGGGCGGGTGCGGCGCACTGTACTGCATGTCCCACGCGAGCGCGTGCCCACCACTGGCGGCCGCGCCGCTCATGCTGGCGCTGTCGAGGCGGGCGGCGCCGATTTCCAGCGCAAGGCCATCGCGGCCGATGTTGCAGGTGTCCAGCGCGTAGCATTGCTTGACGGCCGCGATCGACTTGCGCTCGCCGTCAAAGCACAGCGCCCACAGTTCGCCGACCGCCTCCTGCGGCCGTCCCTGCGGGCTGAAAAAAGTGTAGCGGATCCAGAAGGCCAGCGCGCGCTGCGGATGGTTGGCGCGCAGGAAATAGCTTTCGTAGTGGCCTTGGTCGGCGCCGGGCCGGAAGCGGCAGCGGTTTGCGGCTAAGGGCGTCATCAACTGCGCAGCGGCTGGAATACGTCCGAGACGCGCTGCCTGAATGCCAGCGGCGCGTAGCCGGTCCATTTGCGGAACGCGCGGCACAGCGACGATTGTTCGTCGAAGCCGATGTCGGCGCTCAGGTCGGGCAGCGATACATTGCCGCGCATCAGCGCCAGCACGGCGTGCTGGGCGCGCGCCGCATTGATGATCTGGCGGAACGACGTGCCCTCCTGCCGAAGCGCGCGCTGCAGGCTGCGCCGGTCCAGGCCCAGCATGACGGCCACCGTGGGTTCGTCGGCGTCGGCCAGCGGCAGCGCGGCGCCGAACAGTGCGCTGACCGAACGCGTGAGCGACTTGCCTTCGCGCGCGGCGGCGCTGGCGCAGTGCCCGAGCCAGTCGCCGATGGCGTCGTTGAGCAGGTCGTCCGCAAAGCGCGGGCGTGCATCGAGCAGGTCGGCGCCGATCGTCACGCCGTAGCAGCAGGTGTCGAAGCGCACCGGACACTCGAACACGCCGTCGTACACTTCCACGGCGGCGATGCGGCTGTGGCGCAGCGACACCTGCGCCACGTCGACCCGTTCGCCCAGCAGGTAGCGCCCGAAAGACACCCAGCCGGCCAGGATGCCTTCGACCACCGCCGGCGGCAGCGCCTGCGCCGGCTGCCAGCTCAGGTGGACTTTGCCGGCGTGGCGCCGCACGCTGGCGTGGCCCAGCGTGCTGGTGATCGATTCGAGCTGGGTCAGGTGGCGGATAGCCTCACGCAGGCTGGGGGCGGTCGCGGCGGCGATGCCGAGCATGCCGAAACCGGCGCCGCCGACGCGCGCGCCGAAGCGCAGGCCCACGCCGTTGTCGTCCAGCTCGCGCGCCGCGCCGGCCATCAGCGCTGAATACGAATTGCCGCACAGGCGCCGACCGTGCGGATCGCTCGCCAGGATGCGCTGCGCCTGGTCGGCGCGCGGCAGGCCGCGTTCGGCCAGGAAGGCACCCAGGGCGTCCGAATACAGCGTCGATACGCTGGGCGAGCTGGCGTGGTGGCGCGTGCGCTGCATGTTCAGATGGCCCACGGGAACAGCACCTTGGCCAGGTCGCCGAAGATCGTTTTCAGGAACAGGATCTTGACCGCCAGGTCGTCGTACCAGGGCGTGGCGATGGTGGCGAACGACCATGAAAAATCCCACAGCGTGGCCGGCTTCCACCATTCGAAGTGCAGTTCCGAAGTCCAGTCATGGCCGTACAACAGCTCCTGCACGCTCGGCTGCGCCTGGCCCTGCGGCTGGAACAGGCCGTGCAGCGTGGTCATGTCGTCCAGCAGGTCGAGGCCGGGATTATTGTAGACATGCTTGATGCCGACGAACTGGATGCCGCCGCCGTTGAAGCGGTAGGTCAGCAAGCGCCCGGCATCGTTGGGCGCCGGCGCCAGGATCTGCAGCGTGCCGATGACGTTCGACGAGGGCAGGCGGTCGAGCTGCAACTGGCCGCTGACGCTGGCCGCGTAGTTCTGGTTGGCGCGCCAGGCATCGATGTCGTTGATGACCACCTTGAAGTAGACGCTGACGTTGCGGTATTCGCCCTGGTAGTAGGCGTAGCCGTGCATCTCCTCGGTGAACGAGATGCCCTTGGCCCATGCGAGGCAGGGCAGCAGCAGGATCAACAGCAGTAGCTTTTTCATGGCGGGCCTCAGAGACGATAGCGTTCGGCGGCGCGTTCAGCCAGCGCAGCGATGGTGAGCAGGGGATTGGCGCCGATCGACGCCGGCGCGATCGCGCCGTCCATCACGCGCAGGCCGGTGTAGACGCCGCCGCCTGGATTGAAGACCTGGCCGTCGGCGTTGACGACGCCGTCCTCGATCCGGTCGGCCATCGGGCAGCCGCCCAGCGGGTGAACTGTGGTCATGGCGCCGCCGAAAATCGGGCTGGTGCGCGGACTGTCGGCGAACTTGCCGCCGAAGGCCTGGGCATGCGCCGTCATCTCGGCCCGCACGCGCGCCACGAACGGTTCCTGCATCAGGCCGGGCCAGGCCACGCGCGCATTGCCGCCGCTGTCCAGCTCAATCTTGCCGGAAGCGCTGTCGTGCCCGATGCCGAGGTAGACCATGCTGTGATTGAGTGCGCCGTCGCTGCGGCGCGATGTCGCATCGCGCGCGATGCGCTGCAGCGCCGCGAAGTCGAACGTGGCGCCGGCCGCCAGCGGCATGGCGATGCGCAGCGCGTCGACCAGCGCGCCCGGGATGGCCGCATCCTCGATCAGGTAGCGCTTGTCGACGGCGACAGCGGCGCTGCGGTAGTCGGCCACGGCGGTGATGGTGGGGCCGGCGCGCTGTTCGCCGAACGGCGGCGTGCCCGTCCCAAAGCCCATGATGTTGGTCTGCACGCTGGTGTTGTAGGCCAGGCCGAGCAAGTCGCCATTGGTGGAAAAGCGCGTGCCGAGGGCCGCCGACAACGGCAAGCCGTGGCCGCGCGAACGCAGCAGGATCTGGGTGCTGCCGAGCGAGCCGGCGGCGATGATGACGCTGGCGGCGACCAGCTGGCCGGCCACCGCGGGGCCGCTGTCGGGACGGTACAGGTAGTGCACGTTCCAGCGCCCGTCGGCCAGGCGCTCAAGCCAGTCCACTTCGATGCGCGCGAAGATCTGGGCGCCCGCGCTGCGTGCCAGCGGCAGGTAGTTGACGTCCAGGCTGTTCTTCGCGCCGACCTTGCAGCCGGCCACGCAGTCGCCGCAGCCGGTGCAGGCAGCCTGCCACACGCCTTGCGCGTTGGGCGCGTTGGCGTAGCGGCGCAGGTTGACGGCGATCGGCGCGGCACGCGGCGTAACCAAGGCGCCCTGGCGCTGGCGCGCCTTCGCGCTCGACAGGTGGAACCAGTTCTTGCGCAGCGCGTCGTTTTCGAGCACGGCGTCGACGCCGAGCATGTCGCGCACGCGCTGTTCATAGACATCCATGGCGCCGCTGGCGTAGGCGCCCTGGATGGCCTGCGGCCAGCGCGCGAAGATGTCGCGCTCGGGCGCCAGCACCACGCTGGCGTTGATCAGCGAGGTGCCGCCAACGCCGTTGCCGCTCAAGACGTCGACGCTGCTGCCGATGCGGTAGTCGAACAGCCCAAGCGGTGTGGCCGATGAACGGAACTGGGCCAGCGTGTCGACCAGGCCGCTGGCGAAATCGGTTGGCGTCCATTCCTTGCCGCGTTCGAGCACGCACAGCCTGCGGCCCGGCGCCAGGCGTGCCGCCATGACGGCGCCGCCATAGCCGGAGCCGATCACCACCACGTCGTAGGGGCCGGCCAGCTCACTGACGGGGCGGCCCAGCGGTGCGCGGGCGGGCAGGGCGGCTGCGCGTGCCGTGCCGGCCGGCAGCGCGGCGCCGGCAACCAGGCCACCCATGGCCGCCATGAACTGGCGCCGTTCCGTGCTGCTGCGTTTCGACATGGTGCGCTCCTTGCGTTGGCGAACAGCCAATTTAATGGAGCATATGTATAGCGTCTTGTCCGAATGCGACAGGCGCTGCTGCTTTGCGCCAAAGCGTGGCCGGGACAAGCTAATGTCCGGCCGGTTTGGACCGGCTTATGCAAGGGGCGTCGCCGCACCGCTCACTGGTCATGCGGGACGGGTGTGCGTTTTATAGGCGCCAGCTCTAGCGCGTTGAACCAGTGAAGTCACCCGCCGTGATGCGTTCGACGAGGCGATTCTTGAGGGCCAGGATACGGGCGATATCGGCCTCGCTGAGGCCTTCGCGCCAGTCGTATCCCATCGGCTTGCCGCAGCTGTCGTAATACGCGCAGTTCAGCAATGCCGCAAAGGCATTGGCGGTGCAATCCTTGCCAAGGTCGCAGCCGGCCAGCATGACGGCCAGTTCGATGTCGCGTGCCTGTGCCGAACCCGGTTCGGCGTTCATCGTTTGCGAGAAATACTTGCTCAACGCGGGCTCGGCACGGTCGAAAGCGCTGGACGTGCGCATCCTGGTCAATGCCGCCATCGTGGCGGGCGTGATGTCGCGCGGCTCGTCGCCGCCATCGAGGGCCGCCTCGACGGAACCGAGGCTTTTCAATCGTTCGCGCAATTGGGCGCCGGCGTCGACCAGATCGCGCGCACTCATGCGCTCGAATCCATGGCAACGCCTGAACACTTCGTCGGCCGCCATGGCCCGTTCGGCCGTCATGTCGCCCTCGATCCGGGCATGGTCGCCGCCCGAGAAGGCGACCCGCACATTATCGGCGTTCGACACCAGCGCCTGGCACTGGACATAGGCACGATACGCTTGATACACCACGGCGACATCGTTCGACTGTTTGGCGGCAAGATAAAATTGGTGGAGGTCGCGTTCCGCGTCGAAGCTGCGGGGCAGGTTTGCATGGACCTGGGGTGCGGGGCGCGCCACAGCCACGGTATCGAAATAGGCGCGCGCGGCCTGCGCCGGCGGGAGCGACGTGTTCATCGTCTTCGCTGTTGGCCGGACCGGCTCTGCGCTGAAATAGACAGCGCAGAGCGCGAGGGCAAGCAGCGCACAGATCAAACCGACTTTTTTGCGTGTTGTGGCCAATCGATCAGATCTCCGCGTGTCGCCCAGCCGTTTGCTTAGTGTGCGGCACAGAACGTCTTCCAGTTTCCGGCGATGCCAACCTGGGCAGCCTTCAAGGTCAAGGTACCGGCGCACACTTGTTTTTTCAAGCGGTTTTCGCAGGTGTCCTTGGCCTGGGCGTTTGGTTCAGGCCACAGATTCGTTTCATCCTTGGGCGCGCCGCCCAACTCAAGGGCGATCAGATGGTCTTCCTCGCAGCCGGTGGTCGCCGTGCAATTGCCAGCGTAATACGTTGCCAGCTGACGGTTTTTGAGCGCCGTCGTGTACGACGATGACGGGCGCACCGTGGCCGTGTAGCCGGACACGCAGATCGTCTGTTGAATATTGGCTTGCGTCACAGCCGGGCTGATGGCGCCTGGCGTGTAGGTGGGGTTGGGCAGGTCCCTGTCGACCGCGTAGGCCTGGGTGATTCCAGCAAGAGCCAGCAATGCAAAAATGATTACTTTTTTCATGTTGTTTTTCTCTTTTTCTAAATGCCGACAAGCGTGGCGGCGAGGGTGGGCTGAGATTTCAAGCGGCAGTGCTCACTGCGCGTATTTACGACCACTTCCAGTAAAGTAGGGCGAAGTTGGCGTATGTTCGATGCAGCGAATTCGATACTAGGGGGCTTTGGAAGACGCTGTCAAAAGATTTTGTGGGCTGTAAAAAAGCCTAGGGGCTATTAACAACAGGAACGCCCGATTCTGTCTTTTAGTTAGTCTGGATGGATGCTGAAGCGTGACATCTTCGTGTTTTTCGAAGGGGAAGCGGCAGAGATGGCAGTGTGATGCGGGAATGTGCCCGTTCTCGCGCGCGGACATCCGCGCCATGGCCTAGGCCGTGCGGCGAAAAATATGAGATGGTTGTACTGGTGTGGCGGGAGCGCCCGCAAGGAAGGAAAACGCACGCCAGATCGCTATTTTTCGGCGTGCCGAATGTCGCCGGCGGCATAGAACGGTTTGAAGGCGCGTGCTTGCTTTTCAATCAGATAGGCGCCGCGCACATTTTGGAAAGAGCCGCTCTGCCCAAGGCCGTCGAAATTAAAGGTGATGCATAAGTAGGCCTTGCCGCCTTCGCGCGCCTCGCCCCAGATTGCCTTGTAAATGTCGAACTCGGCAGGTGCGTTGCGCTTGTCAAGCCGTACGACTTGTTTCAGGTTGATCTGTTTGCCGTTGTAGACCAGTCCAAAGGCTTTTGGCACTGCGACTTTCCAAATGCCAGCCGTGTCTTTTCCGTGGACCACGGTAATTGAGATTTTCTTTGCTTCCTCATCCTCTTCGACGTTGAACCCGCCATGGGCGATCTCGGTGTAGGTCACCGCTTTCGACGTGCTCTGCGTGCTCAAGCATGCATTGACAATGCGCGGGCTGGGGGCGGCATACCCGGCCACACTCAATGAGCAAAAAATTACGCCGGCAATGCGTGCTTTCATTTGTATTCCTTTGCATGGGTTACTTCCATGTACTCCGCGTTTTGTTTCCAAAAAATCGTACTGCCATAGGCGGCTGTCGATTCATAAATATGATCGTATCCTCCGACTTCGACTGTCGTTGTGCTGATCACTACGCCTTTCTTCTTCTTGACGATTGTCTTGTTGACGATTACCAGGTCAGTCGATTCCTTGATGTCATAGATATTGTGCGACGGGTCCATGAACTTAATGCCGTGCTTGACCTTGAAGTGGTTCTTGTAGTTCGATTTGATGTCCGCGCCATCCCAGAAATACGCACCGTTCGACAGATCCTTCCCGCCGGCCAAGGCGTTCTTGGCCGCAGCGAGTGCCGCCGCCATGCCAGGATCTTTTGAAATTGCCGCTTCCGTCGCCTTGGTCAGCTTCTTGTAGCGCGGGTTGCCGCTGGCGCCTGAGCTCCACTCCACGATGTCGGTGAATTGGGACGCGATCAGTACTGCGCCACAGGCGGTCTTCATCCCCGCGACGGCCACGCCTTTTCCGTAAAACGTCGTCGTCAATACCCCTTCGACAACCGCAAAATCTCCCCGTCATTTTGGACAGTGCGTCTTGTGCCCAATGAAGGCAATTGGCTTGCCCATGCAAATGTCCATTTGCGATCCTTCCAGCACGGTGCCGCCGTGGCTGGTGGAATCGCCCAATCGAATAATTTCACCTGACATTTCGTCCCCTTCGTCTTCCGTCGAATTCTGAGTTTCACTGCACGGACTGAAGCGGCCCCTCGGATGTCAGTAATCGTTCAATTATGGTGCAAATGTGAAAATGTTTCACTGAATGAAATGTTTCAGGCGTGTGGGGGCGGCAGGCGGCGCGCGGCGCGCAGCATGGCCCTGCGTGGGAAGGGAATTGATCGGCATGGTCGGGGTGAGAGGATTCGAACCTCCGGCCTCTGCGTCCCGAACGCAGCGCTCTACCAGGCTGAGCCACACCCCGACTGTTCAATAATTACAGCAGAATTTGGCGCGCTCTTCAACCGTGGCGCGCATCCCTTGTGTGTTTTCTCGATGCTGCGGAAAGGCATCTTTTTTACTTTGCACAAAAAGCAAGATGGTAAAATGGCTATCGCTTTCCCCAACCCCATCGACCGAGGACTCACCGCGCATGAACATCCGCCCTACAGTAGCGTTCGCTTATTCCCTGGCGGCGGCAAGCGCAGCCTTCGCCCCGCCGGCCGGCGCGCAAGCCGCAGGCGACGATGCCGCCGCCAAGGCCAGGCCGGCCGCACTGTCGGACCAGATCGAAGTGGTCAGGGTCACCGCGCAAAAGCGCAAGGAAGACCCGAACAAGGTGGCGATGAGCATTTCGGCCGTCAGCGGCGCGCAGCTGCAGGCCGAACACGTCAACGACTTCGCCGACCTGACGCGCATCGTGCCGAATATTTCGTTCACCGCCGCCAGCGGCAACGGCGGCGCAGGTCCCGGCACCTCCAACATCGAAGTGCGCGGCATCAGTTCGGCCGCCGGCGCCGCCACCGTCGGCATCTACCTGGGCGAAGTGTCGCTCACCGTGGGCAATGTCTACACCATGGGCACGGTGGAGCCGAAGTTCTTCGACATCGACCGGGTCGAGGTGCTGCGCGGCCCGCAGGCGACGCTGTACGGCGCCAGTTCGATGGGCGGCACGATCAAGTTCGTACCCGCCGAGCCGGACCTGAAGGAGCGCGAATTGAATGCCTACACCGAGGCCTCGACGACCAAGGGCGGCAGCGCCAATTATGCGGCCAACGTGGTCGGCAACTTCCCCCTGATCGCCGATGAACTGGCGCTGCGCATTGGCGTGCAGGCGCAGCACACGGGCGGCTTCATCAACCAGGTCGACGGCGCCGGCGCGCTCGTGGCCAGCAACATCAACAAGGTCGACGACCAGGAGCTGCGCGTGGCACTCAAATGGAAGCCGCTGCGCGCGCTGACCATCACGCCGTCGCTGTTCTACCAGCGCGTCAACGCCAGGGACATCTCGGCCTTCAACCTGGCGCTGCCCAACTACCGGGCGCAGAAGCAGGTGCGCGAGCCGTCCACCGACACGCTGCTCACGCCCAGCGTGACCGTCAACTGGGACCTGGGCGGCGCCGACCTGACCGCCAGCACCAGCTACTTCCAGCGCAAGTTCGACCGCACCCAGAACGGCTCGGCCTACAACAGCTATTCCCTGTCGACTTTCCTGACTTCGACCGCCGATGGCGGCAACGCGCCGCCGGCGCTGATCGATGCGATTGCCGGCCTGCCGTCGGCGGTCTACCTGAACAACCAGGTGCGCCAGATATCGCAGGAAGTGCGGCTCGCCTCCAAGCCCTACGACGCGGCGCGCTCGGCGTGGACCTGGCTGGGTGGCGTGTATTTTTCGAACCAGCACACCAACCTGACCGAGAACGATCCCATCTTCGGCGTCAACGACACCTTCGCGCAGTATGGTTTCAGCAGCGCTGATCCGGCCATCTTGCCGGGCGCTTTTCCGAACGACTTCCCGGGCGATAATTCGTTCTCGGGCGCCTTCCACTACCGCGAAAAACAAAGCTCGGTGTTTGGCGAAGCGAACTACTACTTCATGCCGGCACTGCACGCCACCGTCGGCGCACGCTACCTGAAGGGCGACTCCACGCTGGCCCAAAAGAACGGCCTGTACCTGGCCGGCGCGGGCAACAACAGCAGCACCAGCCTGTCATCCACGGCATTCACGCCCAAGTATGCGCTGACCTGGGAAGTCGATCCGGCCAACACGGTCTACAGCAGCGTGGCCAAGGGCTTCCGCCTGGGTGGCTCGAACGTGTTTGTGCCGCCGACCACGTGCGGTCCGGACCTGGAAGCGAACGGCATCACGGCCGGACCGGCCACCTACGCGCCGGACAGCCTGTGGAGCTATGAGGTCGGCAGCAAATCGCGCCTGTTGAATAATCGCCTGACGATCAATGCCGACCTGTTTTACGTGAAGTGGAAGAACATCCAGCAGGGCGTCTACCTGCCGACCTGCGCCTACACCTACAACGCCAATGCGGGCGACGCCACCAGCCGCGGCGTCGAGTTCGAAATCAAGGCCAAGCCGATGGCGGGGCTGACGCTGGGCGCCTCGGGCGGCTACGTGAAGGCCGAACTGTCGAACGACAAGGGCCTGCAGAACGGCATTGTCGGCGCGGTCGCCGGGGCGCAGATCCAGGGCGTCCCGAAATACAATGCCGCCGTCAACGCGCAGTACCGTTTCGCCGTGCTGGGCGACAAGGCGGCGTTCGTGATGGGCGGCGTGCAGTGGGTCGGCGCCAGCAAGGGTTCGCTGGACCCGGAGCAGACCGACCATGAAAGGCCGGCCTATCACACGGCCGATTTCAGTGCCGGCATCGCGTTCGAGCGCTACAACCTGAGCGTGTTCGTCAAGAACGCGTTCGACACCGATACCGTGATCCAGCATCCGCAGGTGGCGTCGATCGTGCAGGGATATCGGGTGGCGCCGCGCAGCGTCGGCATGAGCCTGGCGGCGAAGTTCTAGCGCGCCGGCGGCAGCGGGTAATCGTAGCGCACGAAGCCGCGGTTGCTCGCGATCTTGTCGTACAGGATGCGCGCAGCGGCGTTCTGTTCTTGCGTGAGCCAGTAAAAGCGTGAGGCGCCGGCCTGCTGCGCCGCCTGCGCCACGGCCTCGATCAGCGCGCGCGCCACGCCCTTGCCGCGCGCGGACGGCGCGGTAAACAAGTCTTGCAGGTAGCAGATCGACGGGGTCCAGGTGCCGGTATGGAACAGGTAGTGGGCTATGCCGACCAGTTCGCCGTCGATGCGCGCGCCCAGGCCGCATATGCCGTCCTGCGCGAGCAGGCGCTGCCAGGCCAGGTCGAACTCGGCGTCGGTGGTGGGGGTGCCGTAGAAGTGCTTGTAGCCGCGCGCCAGGCGCTCCCAGCCGGCGCGCTCGCCGGCGCCGAGCGGGGCGATGTGCATGGCCGGCTTAGTGGTTGCGGTCAACTGCGAACGTGCACAGTTGCAGCAGGCTTTGCTTGTATTGGCTGTCGGGCAGGCCGGCGATGGCCGCCGCCGCGCGCTGGGCGGCGATTTCCGCCTCGCGGCGCGTGAATTCAAGCGCGCCGCTGCTCGTGATGGCCGCCAGGATGGCGTCGAAATGCTGTTCGTCGCCTTGCTCGATGCAGTTGCGCACCAGTTCGCGCTGTTCCGGCGTGCCGTTTTCCATCAGGTAGATCAGCGGCAGCGTCGGCTTGCCTTCGCGCAGGTCGTCGCCCACGTTCTTGCCGATAGCGGTGGCGTCGCCCGCGTAGTCGAGCACATCGTCGATCAATTGGAAGGCGGTACCGAGCGAGCGGCCGTATTCGCCTGCGGCGTCGACCTCGGCATCGCTGGCGCCTGAAATGAGCGCGCCCAGTTCGGCCGCCGCTTCAAACAGCTTGGCGGTCTTGGAGCGGATCACCTTCAGATAACTTTCCTGACTGACGTCCGGATCGTGCATATTTAACAACTGCAGCACCTCGCCCTCGGCGATCACATTGGTGGCGTCCGACAGGATTTGCATGACGCGCATATTGTTCAGCCCGACCATCATCTGGAAGGCGCGCGAATACAGGAAGTCGCCCACCAGCACCGACGCGGCGTTGCCGAACAGCGCATTGGCGGTCTGGCGCCCGCGCCGCATCGACGATTCGTCAACCACGTCGTCGTGCAGCAGGGTCGCGGTATGGATGAATTCGACCACGGCAGCCAGTTCGTGATGGGCCGTGCCGCGGTAGCCATAGGCATTGGCCACCAGCAGCACCAGCACAGGGCGGATGCGCTTGCCACCGGCACTGATGATGTACTCGGCGATCTGGTTCACGAGGCTGACCTCGGAATGCAGGCGCTCGCGTATCACCGTATTGACCGCCGCCATGTCGGTGGCGATCGTATGGGCGATGTTATTTTGTGGTGCGTGTAAGGTGGCGGCGGACAAGGCGAACCTGCAATGGACGTTGGGTGCGGGGATTATACGACATGGCCGCTCCTGCTGCCCGGTTTGGTTCCCCCATGCCGCATAAAGCGTTGCATTTCAAAAATGCTGAATGTGGCAACAAGCCTTGACTCCTTGACATTGTCGCTCGCTGTGGCAACACTATCAGTACCGATTGCCGGAGAACCTCGATGAATCCGCCCCCGACAGGACCGGCCGCGTGCGCCGCCGTCGTTTGGCTGGCGCTGACGCTGCTGGCGAGCGCGCCGGCGCGGGCGCAAGCGTGCAGCAAGGCGATCACGATGGGCACCGGCCACTGGGAGCCGTACGCCTATTATGATGCGCAGCGGCGCTTTGTCGGCATCGACGCCGACATGACGCGCGCCATCTTCAAGGAGGCCGGCTGCACGCTGGTCGAGCTGCCCAGCATGCCCGCACCGCGCAACCTGACGCTGTTCGAAAAGGGCGAGATCGACCTGATGACCGGCGCATCGATAACGCCGGCGCGGCGCAAGCTGGCCTGGTTCAGCCTGCCGTACCGGGATGAGACGGTCGGCATCTTCGGTCTGGCCGACAACGCCGCGCACTACCAGGCGATCCACAGCTTCGACGATTTCCTGGGCGGGACGCTGGCGCTGCTGTCGCCGCGCGCGGGCTGGTACGGCGCCGCCTACGACCAGCACCTGGCCGGGCTCAGGAACAGCGGGCGATTGTCGCAATTTGTCGACTATGCCCATGGCATCAGCATGCTGGCCGCCGGACGCGCCGAACTGATCCTCGGCGACGCGGCCGGCATCGAGCACGCCGCTGCGCGCCAGGGCATCAAGGTGCAGCCGCTGCCGTTCTGGCTGGTCGAGTCGCAGGTGCACCTGATGTTCAACCGGGCCACCGTCCGCCAGGCCGACGTGCGCCGCATCGACGCCGCCATCGTCCGCCTGCAAAAGCGCGGCGTGTTCGAACAGATCCGCCACGCCTACGGCGGCAGCTAGCCAGCCTGCGCAAACAAACCAAGAGTCGTCCGGGACGGCGCCTGTATGGACGCTGTGTCACTGTGTCGCATTGGCGATCGTCTATGGTTTGGAGTACAACATGAATTCGCCTTCGATGCAGCGCCCGGTGTGGCGCGTACACTGGGTTTGTCTATTGCTGGCGCTGTTTGCCGGCGGCGCGGCCAGCGCCTGCAGCACCCCGATCCGGCTGGGAACCGGCATGCTGGCGCCCTATGGCTATTACGATGCCGGCCAGCGCTACGTCGGGCTTGACGCCGAGATGGTGCGCGCGATCTTCAAGGAAGCCGATTGCGCGCTGGTGGAATTGCCGCTGATGCCGGCCAGCCGCAACCTGCTGCTGTTCGAAAAAGGGCAAGTCGACCTGCTGGCGGGCGCCTCGATCACCGCCGAGCGCCGCAAGCGGGCCCACTTCAGCATCGGCTACCGCGACGAAACGGTCGGCCTGTTCGCCCTGGCGCACGGCTTTGAACAATATGCGGGCATTGCCAGCTTCGCCGACTTCGTGGCGCAGCCTTTGTCGCTGCTGGCGCCGCGCGCCGGCTGGTACGGCGCCGCCTATGACGACCAGGTCCAGGGCTTCAAGAATGCCCAGCGCCTGTCGCAGTTCGGCGAAGTCGAGCAAGGCGTGCGCATGCTGGCGGCGCACCGCGGCCGTTTCCTGCTGGGCGACGCCGCCGGGATCGCGCATGCGGCCGCGCGCCTGGGCGTCCAGGTGCGCCCGCTGCCGTTCTGGCTGGTCCAGGCGCCGGTGCACCTGATGTTCAGCAAGGCCACCGTCAGCGAGGCCGACGTGCACCGGATCGACGCCGCCATCCTGCGCCTGCGGCAGCGCGGCACGATGGATGCGATCAGCCGTGCCTATGGCGGCCTGTGAGGGTCAAGTTGCCGACATACCACGAACCAGGCAAGTTGTGCTTACCTTTTGACGAAAAAAAACAATCCATGTATAATCTGCGGTTCCCCCGGCTCCGGCCAGGGAAATCTTTCAACATTTGATGAGGTTTCATATCATGTACGCGGTCATAAAAACCGGTGGCAAACAGTATAAAGTTGTCGCTGGCGAAAAACTTAAAGTAGAACAGATAC
>JANYGW010000163.1 GCA_025359245.1 Massilia sp. | reverse complement strand
GTTTCTTTCGGCATCAGTAGTCGCACTCTTGAACATGCGGTGCATGGCAGAGATAAGAAACCCACCCGTCCCAGCACATATATCCAAAACTTTACTGCTCTTGTTCACATTGGCAAGTAAAGCAAACAGCTCCGTTACGTGTCTGGGTGTCAGAACAATACCAAGTGCCTTCTTGTCACCGCCAGTGTATTTTAGAAATTCACCGTAAAATTGTCCAACAACATCAAAGTCATGATATACGCTAATGAACGGCCAAACCTTTCGGTTAAGTTGGTCGATAAGCTCATGCAATGGGCCTTTCAGAAACGCCTTTGTTGATTTGCCTAATTCCGGGTGAACGCCGATGCTTGAGTATGGTTGAGTAAGGTTATCTTTCTTGGCTTGTGGTATGTCCGCCGCCTGAATTTCTTCCTGTATAACCCGCATCCAATCCTTCTGCAATTGTGCTGGTGTCTGAACGTCATATGATGCAACAAACGCCTTATTTCGCAGTGCAATCAGAGTGCCGCTAACCAATAATGGTTTTTCGCTCTCTGTGAGTTTTGCATGATCGCGCATGAAGTCGTGCAGATCCGCCGCAAAGCTCATCAGTTCATCGAACCTAAGCTTCTGGACAGTCGGGTCAAATGTTGCGTGTTCGACATAGTCTTCCCATGGGATAAAACTATTCAATACTGCACCATCTTTTGCAAATAGTTCCTTTGGCTTACCTCCACCTTTCGGCCAGAGATAGGTAGAAACTAATGCGGATTTTTTGGTTTCACCACTAACCCCGATTGCAATTACATTGAACTCGCGTGACAATGGCCGTGCATAGTGGAGTGCACCATCAATTGCGTATTTTTGGGTTCGCTTAGATTTGCTAGATTCGTCTTCTTCAAACGTTTGTCCACCAAGAAGACTATCAACGGCTGGGCTACAGTGGTCTTTAACATCAGCCTTGCATTCGACGATCAGCAAAAAATCGGCCGAACTGGGCGAACTGACGATGAACTCTGGCGCTCCACCGCCGCCTCCACCTGACTTGCTGGCGGTCTTCATGAGCCGCTTTACAGCCTCTATGTTGCTCTTTTGTTCTTCAACCTGCACGTCCGATGCGGCGTCGTAGAATCCGCATCTCCTCAGCTCATCTCGTACTATATTTTCTGTCTTGCGCTCGTTCTTGCTCATATGGAAGCGGCATTCATGATGTTAGGTGTCGTGTCGCAGGTGCGCTTCTGGCCCAGGCGTGAATCCCCCGGCCACATTGTTGTGGCGCAGTTTACCAACAAGGGGTGTCAGCTGTCACGGTGAAGAGAAAATATTCCCCAATTGGGGAATATTTTTCATATAGGGGCGCAAAAAAGGGTTTCGCGCCGAAGCGGGAAACCCTGTTCTGTACTGCTAAATTCGTGGTAGGCCGTGCGGGATTCGAACCTGCGACCAACGGATTAAAAGTCCGCTGCTCTACCAGCTGAGCTAACGACCCGAAAGAAGCAAGATTATAGGGGGTGGGCACGATTCTGTCAAATGCCCAAACCCACTATTTTCGGGAAAATCGCTTACTTGAGCCCGGGCAGCTGGTCCTTGGCTGCCTTCGCCGCCGTCGAGGCCGGATATTTGGCGATCAATTCCTTGAACACCTTGACCGCGGCTTTCTTGTCCTTCATGTCAACGTGGCAGGTGCCGATGTTGAGCAGCGCGTCCGGCGCCTTGGCGCTGTCCGGGTAGGTCGTGCCGACCACTTGCAGCGCCGGGATGGCTTTCTTGCAGTCGCGCTGGGCCAGATAGGAGCTGCCCAGCCAGTACTGCGCATTGGCCGCATAGCTCGACAGCGGAAAGCGCCGCACGAACTCGCCCAGCTGGGTCGCCGCCATCTTGTAGTCGCCGCTGTTGAAGGCCGCCATCGCCGCTTCGTAAATCGCTTGTTCGTCGGGCGCCACGGCCGCTTCCTGGCCGTCGATCGTCACCTGGCGCGGCTCGAGCTTGCGGATGCGCGCGTCGAGGTCGGCGTAGAAATCCTTCTGGCGCTTCTGGGCCGTGACGATCTCATTGCTCAGTACTTCCAGCTGGCCGCGCAGCTTGGCGATTTCGGCCATGGTCTGTTCGTTCTGGTTGACGATCTCCAGCAGCGCGCTCTTGTCGGCCTTCGGGTCGATGCGTGCGTTCAGGTCGCGCGACAGGGTATCGAGCTTGGTGCGCAGGTCGAGGATCGCCTTGCGCGCTTCATTGTCGTCGAGGATGCCTGCGTGCGACTGCAGTGGCATCCACGCGGCCAGCGCGAGGAACGCGGCCGCGAAATGTGGCTTGGATAATTTGATCATGTTCGTACCTTTCAAAAACCTGTTGCGGGATGTGCAAACGGGGAGGGCGGCACTCATGGCCGCGCCTCCCCGTTTGTCATACCGCGGTTACGGTAATCAATCAATAAACGATGTCAGCACGACGGTTTTCCGCCCATGCCGCTTCGCCGCTGCCCATCGCTTTTGGCTTTTCTTCGCCCAGCGAGACAGCTTCCATCTGGCTTTCGGCAACGCCCAGCGTGGCCATCGCCTTGCGCACGGCTTCAGCGCGTTTCTGGCCCAGCGCCAGGTTGTACTCGGTGCCGCCGCGCTCATCGGTATTACCCTGGATCAGGATCTTGCGGCCCTTGTTCTTGTTCAGGTAGCCGGCGTGGCTTTCGACCACTTGCTTGCCGTCGTCGCGCACGACATAGCTGTCATAGTCGAAGTACACGCTGCGCTTGGCCAGCACGCCTTGCGGATCGTTCAGCGGATCGACCGAACCGGTCTCGATCGGACGCACATCACGCGTGTCGGCGACAGCGCCCTTGGCGACTTCGGCCTGGTGCTCCACGACTGGCACATCGTTGAGCTTGACTGGGGTGCTGCAAGCCGACAGGACGGCGGCGGCGGCGATGATGGCGGCGAGGCTTTTAATATTGCGCATGTTTTTTCTCCTGGACATGGTTGATAGTGCTTATTGTTACTTCATGAAGGGACCCCAATTGGGCTCCCGAATGTTTCCTGCCTGTGTGGACAGGCGTGTCTTGACGCGGCCGTCGACCGAGACCACGGCCAGCGAGGTCCGTCCACCGGACTTGGTAGCGTACATGACGTATTTGCCGTTAGGCGAAAAACTCGGTTCGGAGGCGCCTTCGGCCAGCCGCAGTTCCTGGCTGGTGGCCAGGTTCATCGCGTACAGGCTGTAGCCGCCGTCGCGCTGTGAAATCCAGGCCAGCGTCTTGCCATCGGATGATACACGCGGGCTGATGTTGTAGTTGCCGGTAAAGGTCACGCGCTGGGCCGCGCCGCCGGAGGCGCTCATCTTGTAGACCTGCGGTCCGCCGCTGCGGTCGCTGGTGAAATAGATAGCCTGGCCGTCGGCCGAAAATTGCGGCTCGGTGTCGATGCCGTTGCTGTCGGACAGGCGGCGCAGGCCGCTGCCGTCGACGTTCACGCTGTAGACCTGGGTATGGCCGTCCTTGGACAAGGCCACGGCCAGCTTGCTGCCGTCGGGCGACCATGACGGCGCCGAGTTGCTGCCTTTTTCGTTGACGACCACTTTCTGGGTGCCGGTGACCAGGTCCTGCACGTAGATGACCGGTTTGCGCAGCTGGAACGAGACGTAGGCGACCTTGCTGCCGTCCGGCGACCACGATGGCGAGATGATCGGTTCGTTCGACGTGATCGCCGGGATCATGCCTTCGCCGTCGGCGTCGGCGATTTCGAGCACGTACTTGCGCGCGCCGCGGTTTTCCTTGACGTAGGCGATGCGGGTGGCGAACACGCCGCGCGAGCCGGTCAGTTTTTCATAGATGTCGTCGGCGATCTCGTGCGCGGCGGTACGCACGTAGCGCGCCTGCGGCGTGCGGGTCAGCGCCGACAGCTGCGTGGTCTTGACGGTGTCGTGCAGCTTGTAGCGCACTTCGAAGCGGCCATCGGCCAGCTTCTGCACGCTGCCGACCACCAGCGCGTCGGCGCCGCGGCCTTTCCATTGGCCGTAGTTGACAGTGTCGGTCTCGGACAGCACGGCGCCGGCATCGATGACCTTGAACACGCCGCTGCGTTCCAGGTCGGCCTTGATGATGTCGGACACGTCGGCCGCAGCCACGTTCTCATTGGCGAACGCGGCGACCGCGATCGGGATCTGGTTGCTGCCGACGCCGATGACTTCAACGCGCATTTGGGCGAAGGCCGCAACATGGGCCATCAGCGCGCTGGTCAAGAGAATTATTTTGAATTTATTCATATCAGTTTGAGTTGACCTTTAGTCTGAATGCAATGGGCACAACAGGGTCCACCGTACCATTGTCCTTCTTTGGCAGTGGTGTCGATTTTTCAATCGCCTTACGGGCTGCTTCGTCGTACAGCGGAATACCACTGCTTCTTACCAATTTCGCCGATAGTACCTCACCAGTGGGCAACTGACGGATTTCGAAAACAGCCTCGGGATCGCCAGGAACGTCGGTACTTCCCGCATAGTTCAGATTGCCATAAACTTTGGCGCTGATTTTGGCAAAATAACTCTTGTCAATGCGTGGCGACGTCGCTTGCGGGCTTTTGCCGCCGCCAGCCTGGCCGGCCAGCCGCTTCAGGGTCGCGTCGAAATCCTTGTCGCGCTTTTTCTTTTCCGCCGCTTCGGCAGCTGCCTTGGCCAATTTGTCGGACTTGTCCTTGGCCTTCTTGTCGGCCAGCTCCTGGGCCTTTTCGTCAGCCAGTTCCTTCTGCTTTTCCTTCAGCAGCTTTTCCTCGGCGAGTTTTTTCTCCAGCAGCTTCTGCTTCTTTTCCTTGATCCGTTCCAGCGCGATGTCGGGCGGCTTGGGCGCGACCGGGCGTTCCACTTCCGGCTCAATGACCTTCGGCACCGGCACCGGTTCGGGCGGACGCACCGGCTCCGGCGGCGGTGCCGGCGCTGCCTGCTGCGTCTTCATGTCCCATACCTCGGCCTCGACCGAGACCGGCGCCGTGTTCTGCCACTTGATCCCGGCCCACAGGAACAGCAGCAGCCCGGCATGCACCACCGCCGCCATCACGAACGAGGGCACGCGGCTCGGCTCCGGCGGTACGCGGTAGGGGACGCCGGCGGCGGCTGGGTTCAAGGTTGCCATGGGCTCGTCACTTGGTGGCCAGGCCGACCCGGGAAATGCCCATTTTCTTCGCTTCCGAAATGAGCTGGATGACGTCGTCGTATTTGCTCTCGCGGTCGCCCGCGATCATCACCGGATAATCGGGATGGTCGCCATGCAGCGCGCGCAGGCGGCGCAGCAGGGCGGGGCGGTCGCGCATGCTCTCGGGCGCCAGCGTGGCCTTGCCGTTGACGCCGATCGACAGCGTGGTGTCCTTCTTCAGCACGACCTGGATATAGTCGTCCGGCGGCAGCGCCGATTTTTGCGCGCTCGGCAGGTTGATCACGCTCGGGCTGTTCGCCGGCGGCACCACCATGAAAATGATCAGCAAGACCAGCATCACGTCGATGTAGGGCACGACGTTGATCTCGGACTTGAACTTGCGTTTGCGTCCGGCGCGCAGACTGCTCGATGAGAAGGCCATGGCCGCTCCCGCTTAGCGCGACTGGCGCTGCAAGATGTTCGAGAATTCTTCGACGAAGCTCTCGAAGCGGATCGCCAGGCGGTCGATATCGTGCGTGTAGCGGTTGTACGCCACCACCGCCGGAATCGCCGCGAACAGGCCGATGGCGGTCGCGATCAGCGCTTCGGCAATCCCGGGGGCGACCGCCGCCAAGGTGGCTTGCTGCACGTTGGCCAGGCCGCGGAAGGCGTTCATGATGCCCCACACGGTGCCCAGCAGGCCCACATAGGGCGACACCGAACCGACCGATGCGAGGAAGTTCAGGTGCGAGTCAAGCGCATCGAGTTCGCGCTGGAAGGCTGCGCGCATGGCACGCCGAGCGCCGTCGAGCACCGCGCCCATGTCGAGCGCCTCGTGCTTGTCGGAGGCCTGCTTGCCCTTGATGAATTCGCCCATGCCGGCATCGAAAATGCGCGACAGCGCGCCGCTTTGCTCGCGGCTCTTGATGGCGCTTTCGTGCAGCGTGTGCAGGTTGCCGCCGGCCCAGAAGCTGCGTTCGAATTTTTCGGTCTGGATGCGCGCCGCGCGGATCGCGAAGCTCTTGCGGAAAATATAAGTCCAGCTCATCAGCGATACCACCAGCAGCAGCGCCATGATCAGCTGCACGATCACGTGGGCATTGGCGATCAGCGCGAGAAAGGAAAGGTCTTGAGGAGCATTCATCGGGGTCGGGTTCTATCCAGGTAATGGGTCAGGCGGCCTGCATTTTAGCAGCGGTGGCCGGGGGCAGGGCACGCGGGCGCAGGGTGACGGCGTCGATGCAGCCCACCTTCACCTGGGCGCTCGCCAGCAGAAGTTCGCCGCACCAGGCTTGCTGCACGAAGTGGACCGAGGCGCGCCCCAGCTTTTCTATGCTGAGGGTCAAGTTTAGTACATCATCGAGCCGCGCTGGCGCTTGATAGTCGATGGCCGCGTGCTTGACGACGAAAATGGCGCCGTCCTGCTGCGCCAGCAGGTGCTGGTCGACGCCGAGCGCGCGCAGCCACTCGGTGCGCGCGCGCTCGAAAAACTTCAGGTAATTGGCGTAAAACACGATGCCGCCGGCGTCGGTATCTTCGTAATAGATCCGCACCGGCCAGGTAAATACTTGGGGCATATCAGTTGCCATAGGTCAATGTGGGCACATTTTAATCGATTTGGCATCGGTTTATGTTCGCCAGCGTACTAAAAAACCCCACCATCATAGATGGGCTTAGTTAGGCCAGGCTTAGCTGCGCCTTCACGTGCGCTTGATGGCGAACGGCGAGAAACCCTGGCAGGTGGGCATCATTTCGATCGTGTTGATGTTGATATGCGGGGGCAGCGTCGCGACCCAGTACGCCGTTTCGGCGATGTCCTGCGCCGTCAGCGGCACCGTGCCTTCGTAGACCTTGGCCGCGGCCGCGTCGTCGCCCTTGAAGCGCACGTTGGAAAACTCGGTCCCGCCGCACAGGCCGGGCGCCAGATTGGTCGCGCGCACGCCGGTGCCGGCCAGGTCGGCCCGCAGGTTCAGCGTGAACTGGTCGACGAAGGCCTTGGTGGCGCCGTAAACATTGCCGCCAGGGTAAGGATAATGGCCGGCGACCGAGCCCAGGTTGATGATCAGGCCGCTGCCGCGCTCGACCATGGCCGGCAGCAGCGCGCGCGTCATCGTGACCAGGCCGGTGCAATTGGTGGCGATCATGGTTTCCCAGTCGGCCAGCGGGGCTTCGTGGGCGGGCTGGGTGCCCAGCGCCAGGCCGGCATTGTTGATCAGGACGTCGGCCGAGCGCCACGATTGCGGCAGCATGGCCAGCGCGTCGTCGATCGATGCCTTGCAGGTGACGTCCATCAGCAGTGGCAGCGCCAGGTCGCCCAGTTCGGCGGCCAGCGCGTCGAGGCGCTCCTTGCGCCGTCCGCTGAGGATGACCTGGTGGCCGTGGCGGACGAAGGTGCGCGCCATTTCGGCGCCGAAGCCGGACGAGGCGCCCGTAATAAAGACGATCATGAATTCTATTCCAGTAGGGTAGCGTAACCGGCAAATTGTAGCCGAATCGCCTTTGGGACGCCGCGCTGCCAATATTGCAAGCCCCTTCCTTGCCCAAACCGGGGGTTTAACTTACAATTTGGGCTCCATTACGTCTCACGTAACTGGCGAAAAGCCGCGGCGAGGTCCTTGCCAGTCGGCGAAAGGTGGGCATCCACCGGGGAACGTGAGATTTCATCAGCCGTTCGCCTGGGCAGCCACCGATGGAAGCGCACGTTGAGGCTGCCCGTCCTGTTGGTTCGACGGCTCCCCTCATTCGATTCTTACAGCTGCCTCGCCTCTTATTCGATTGGAGTTTTTCCATGTTTGCAAAAGATCACACGCTCGCCAATGTTGACCCTGAATTGTGGGCGGCCATCCAGCACGAAAACACCCGCCAGCAAGATCACATCGAGCTGATCGCTTCTGAAAACTACACCTCGCCGGCCGTCATGCAGGCGCAGGGCTCGCAGCTGACCAACAAATACGCCGAAGGCTATCCGGGCAAGCGCTACTACGGCGGCTGCGAATTCGTCGACATCGCCGAGCAGCTGGCGATCGACCGCGTCAAGCAGCTGTTTGGCGCCGAAGCAGCCAACGTGCAGCCGAACTCCGGCTCGCAGGCCAACCAGGGCGTGTTCTTCGCCATGCTCAAGCCGGGCGACACCATCATGGGCATGTCGCTGGCCGAAGGCGGCCACCTGACCCACGGCATGGCGCTGAACATGTCGGGCAAGTGGTTCAACGTCGTCTCGTACGGCCTGACCGAGCAGGAAGACATCGACTACGACGCCATGGAGCGCCTGGCGCACGAGCACAAGCCGAAGATGATCATCGCGGGCGCGTCGGCCTTTTCGCTGAGGATCGATTTCGAGCGCTTCGCCAAGGTCGCCAAGGCCGTCGGCGCCTACTTCATGGTCGACATGGCCCACTACGCGGGCCTGATCGCCGCCGGCGAATACCCGAACCCGGTGCCGCATGCCGACTTCGTCACCTCGACCACGCACAAATCGCTGCGCGGCCCGCGCGGCGGCATCATCCTGATGAAGGCCGAATTCGAGAAGGCCATCAACTCGGCGATCTTCCCCGGCATCCAGGGCGGCCCGCTGATGCACGTCATCGCCGGCAAGGCAGTCGCGTTCAAGGAAGCGCTGGAGCCTGGCTTCAAGGCCTATCAGCAGCAGGTCGTCAAGAACGCCGACGCACTGGCCAAGGCGCTGATCGCGCGCGGCCTGCGCATCGTGTCCGGCCGCACCGAGTCGCACGTGATGCTGGTCGACCTGCGCGCCAAGAATCTGACCGGCAAGGAAGCTGAAGCACTGCTGGGCGCCGCGCACATGACGTGCAATAAGAACGGCATTCCGAACGACCCGCAAAAGCCGTTCGTCACGTCCGGCATCCGCCTGGGCAGCCCGGCGTTCACCACGCGCGGTTTCCTGGAAGCCGATGCGACCATGGTCGGCAACCTGATCGCCGACATCCTCGACAATCCGGGCGACGCCGCAGTGGTCGAACGGGTCAAGGCGGAAGTCAAGAAATTGACCGACAAGTATCCGGTCTACGCGAAGTAATAGAAGGTTAAGCACGAGCACACGGCGCCCACATGAAATGTCCTTTCTGTCAGCATGAAGACACACAGGTCCTCGATACCCGCGTATCCGAGGAGGGCGATTCGATCCGGCGCCGGCGCCGCTGCGCCAAGTGCGACAAGCGCTTCACCACCAAGGAGCGGATCGAGCTGTCGATGCCGATCATCGTCAAGAAGAACGGCAGCCGCACCGAGTACGCTTCGGCCAAGCTGCGCGGTTCGCTGATGCTGGCGCTGCGCAAGCGGCCGGTGTCGGCCGAGGCGATCGATACGGCCATCGCGTCGATCGAAGAGAAGCTGCTCACCAGCGGCCAGCGCGAAGTCGACACCGGCTACGTCGGCGAACTGGTGATGGGCGAGCTGAAACGGCTCGACAAGATTGCCTACATCCGCTTTGCATCGGTGTACAAGAATTTCGAGGACCTGGCCGAATTCCAGGACGCTATCGCCGAAGTCGGCCAAGAGCGCAAACCCCGCAAATAAGTCCCCACGCACTGTTGAGCTACCGCAGCGGTGACTTTGTCACGCCCTGATAACTTGGCGTGAACGCGATCCAGATCAATATCAGACTAGCGAACTCGGCTATTAGCAGCCGCATGCCGCCGGGCCGCGCATTCAACCAGCGGAGGTTCCGGTGCGAACGCGATTGGTTCACGGCTTTACGCTCATCGAAGTGCTGGTGGCGGTGCTGGTGCTGGCCATCGGCATCGTCGGCGCGGCCGGCGTGCAGCTCGCGGCGCTGCGCACGCGCCACCTGACCGGACTGATGTCGGGCGCGGTGCAGCTGGCCGGCGCGCTGGCCGAGCGCATGCGCGCCAACACCATCGAGGCGCAGGCCGCCGACGGCGCCAATCCCTATTTGCAGCTCGACTACGACACGGCTGCGGGCGCGCCGGTGCCGGCAACCTCGTGCTTCGGCGCCACCGGCTGCAGCAGCGCCGAGCTGGCCGCATTCGACCTGTACGAAATCAAGCAGGCCTTGTATGCCGATTTTCCCGGTGCGCGCGTGGCCGTGTGCCGCGATGCTGCCGTGTGGTCCGGCACGGCGCGCGCGCTGGCCTGGCAGTGCGCCGGCGCGCCCGGCGCCCCGATCGTGATCAAGATCGGCTGGCGCGACCGGCGCGCCCAGCCCGATGCCGGGATCGTGCCGTCGGTGGCGCTGGTCGTGGCCGGAACGGCGCCATGAGCGGGCGGCGCCAGCGCGGCGTGACCGTCGTCGAGCTGATGATCGCGCTCACGCTCGGCATGCTGCTGGTGCTGGTGGCGACATCGCTGCTGGTGGTGTCGAACGCGGGTTTCGTGGCGCAGGCCGAAGCGGCCAGCGTGGACGATGCCGGCCGCTTTGCGCTGGCCATCATCGAACGTGCCGCGCGCCAGACCGCCTTTGTCGATTGGGAGCACGAGAGCGCGGCGGTGGGCGTCGACCCGGCCGCGCCGCCGGCGGTGCGCGGCCTCGACGCGGCCTCGCTGTCGTCCGACTCGGCCGGGATCGACAATCCGCGCCCGCCCGCGGTCAATGGCAGCGACGTGCTGGCGCTGCGCTTTTCAGGCTCGGGCCCCGGCCAGGGCGATGGCAGCGCCACCACCTGCGCCGGTTTTTCGGTGGGCGCCGGGCAGGACGGATGGAGCATCTTTTATGTCGGCATCGGCCCCGGCGGGGATCCGGAACTACGCTGCAAATTCCGCGGTGCGAACAACTGGAGCGCGGAGGCGGTGGTCGGCGGGGTCGACTCGTTCCAGGTCCTGTACGGACTCGATACCGACGCCGCGCCCGACGGCACGCCCAACCGCTACCTGAGCGCCACCGAAATCAACGCGCTCGACGAGGCGCTCATTGTCGTGGGCGCCAACGCCCAGGAGCGCCAGCGCGAACGCCAGCGCCGCAGCTGCTGGAAACGCGTGGCCAGCATCAAGGTGGCCTTGCTGGTGCATGGCGCCCGGCAGTCACGCCAGGTCGGCGGGCCGCCGCTGTACACGCTGTTCGGTTCCTCCTACAGCGATAGCGCCGACAGCGGCACGCGCGTGGCGCGCTCCGCCATGCCGCCGGCGCTGCAGCAGCGCGAACGTCGCATGTTCTCGGCCACCATCGCGCTGCGCAACCCGGTAAAGAATCCATGAGTACTCAACAATCGACCTTGCAATCCCAGCGCGGCGCGGCGTTGCTGGTGGCGCTGTGCGTGATGCTGATCTTGCTGATGCTGGGGGTATCGGCCGCGCGCAGTGCGCTCAACGCCGAGAAGTCGGCGCGCGGCGACCGCGACCGCCAGGTTGCCATGCAGGCTGCCGAAGCGGCGCTGGCCGATGCCGAACACGATATCGAAGGCGGCACCGCGCCTTCATCGGCGCGCGCAAAACTGTTCGCGCGCGGCAGCGACGCCGGCTTTGTCGCCGGTTGCGGTGACGGTGCGGCCAACCTGGGCCTGTGCCGGCGCGCGGTGGCGTCCGCGGCGCCCGCGTGGCAGCGCGCCGGGCTGGCCGAGCGCGACGCCACGCGCACGATCGAATACGGGCACTTCACCGGCGCCGCGCTGCCGACCGGACAGGGCACGCTGCCGTCGCGGCCGCCGCGCTACGTGATCGAGCTGGTGCCGTACGCGCGGCCGGGCGAGGATGCCGGCCAGCGTACCGGCAATTTCTACCGCATCACCGCGATCGGCTTTGGCGCCAACGATGCGACGCGCGTGGTGCTGCAGGCGTATTACCTGGAAGCCGCGCCGGCCTGGGAGGCGCCGTGAGGGCGGCGCGCGCGCTGCGCCTGCTCCTGTTGGGCGCTGCGGCGGCGTTCGCGCAAGCCGGCCCGCCAGCGCTGCAGGTGCCGTATGGCCAGCTCTGCATCGATGGCCCCGGCCCGGCTGCGCTCTGGCGCGACCAGGACCAGGCCTTCGTGATACAGGCCAGTGCGAATCCTGCAAGTGTGCAGCGCCGCGCGCTGGACGACAGCGCCGCCGCATGGGACGCGGCGGCGCTGCTGACCGGCCAGCCGCTGGCGACGCCCCCGGTCCCGCCGGCGCTGGCGCCCGAGGCCAGGAAAATCTACACCGCCAGCCTGGCGCGCGGATCGGCCACCACGCTGGCATTTACCTGGGCCGCGCTGCCGGCGCCGATGCGGACCTTGCTGAACGCCGATGGCCAGGGCGAGGCGCGCGTAGCCTACCTGCGCGGCGAGCGGGGGCGCGAACTCGGCCAGCCGGACGGCATCTTCCGCCAGCGCGAGTCGGTCCTTGGCGACATCGTGCGCAGCGTGCCGCTGATCGTCGGCGCGCCGGCGCCATCGGGCACCGGCGACGGACATGCCACGTTTCGCGAGCAGGCCAAGGCGCGCACCCTGGCCGTGTACGTGGGCGCCAACGACGGCATGCTGCATGCGTTTGCCGCGTCCGATGGCGCCGAGCTGTTCGCCTATGTGCCGTCCGCCCTGGTCGCGGCGCTGGCGGCGCTCGGCGATCCCGACGCCCCCGCGCGCACCTACGTGGACGCCAGCGCGGGGCAGGGCGACGCCATGCTGGGCGGGAGCTGGCACACGGTGCTGGCGTCCGGCATGGGGATGGGCGCGCGCGGCGTGTTCGCGCTCGATATCAGCAACCCGGCGGCGTTCGCGCAGGGCATGGGCGCGCTGTGGGAGTTCACCGACAAGGACGACCCTGCGATCGGCTACGTGCACGCGCCGCCGCAGATCGCCGCACTCAATATCGGCGCGCCCGGCCAGGATCCCGTGTACCGCTATTTCGTTGTCGTATCGAGCGGCATCAACAGCGGCGCTGTGGACGGCAACGGCGCCCTGTTCCTGCTCGCGCTCGACAAGCAGGCCTCGCAACCGTGGCGGGCCGGCGTCAACTACTACCGCATCTCCACCAGCGGCGCCAATGCCGCGCTGCCAAATGCACTGTCGGCGCCGACCCTGGTCAGCGCAGCCGACGGTAGCGCCGTGCTGGCCTATGCCGGCGACCTGCAAGGCCGGCTGTGGCGCTTCGACCTGGGCGCCAAGACCGCACAGCGCCTGTTCACGGCGCGCGACGAGGCGGGGCGCGCGCAGCCGATCGCGTACGCACCGAAGGCGGTGTTCGCGCCGGACGGCGGCTACCTGGTCCTGTTCGGCACCGGCAAGCTGATCGAACAGGGCGACTTGCTGGCGCCGTCGTTTGCGCCGCAATCGCTGTACGCGGTGCATGACCTCAAGGAGGAACCAACCGAGGCGGTCCGCTCGCGCGCGCAGCTGGCCCAGCGCACGCTGGCCGGCAGCGACAAGCTCACCGTCACGGGCGAGCGCATCGACTATTTTGCGCCGAATGCCAAACGCGGCTGGTATGCCGACTTCGCCAACGCCAGCAATGACGGCGAACGCGTCGCCGCCAGTCCGTCGGTGACCGGCGGCAGCGTCATCTTCGACACGCTGGTACCCGGCGCCGCTCCGTGCACGGCAGCGGCCAGCCGCCTGTATGTGCTCGATGCGCTCAGTGGCCTGGCGCTGGACGCGAACGGCGCAGTGCAGCCGGACGCGGTCACGGGCGAGCGGACGGCATCGGCGGCCTTGCAGCCGGCGCTGCTCATTGAAATCAGCGCCAGCGCCGGGGTGCGCGACGCCACTGGCGCCGCACGGGCGAGCCGCACGCTGGCCGTGATCCGCCCCCGGGCCGCAGGCGAGGCGCCGGCGGCAAACACGGCCACGACGATCACGCTGAGCTTTCCCGCCAGGCGCATGGGCTGGCGCGAGGTCGCCAACTGGCAGGAGTTGCATGAGGCGGCGAACAAGAAGTCCAACTGACTGAGACCGGGAGAGCGCAATGGAACGCAGCGAGGCATATACGCTGGTTGAAATGCTGGTGGTCGTGGCGATGGTGATGATCCTGTCGGCGCTGGCGTATCCCAATTACGAGGGCTACGTGATCAGGACGCGCCGGGTCGAGGCCCAGGTCGCGCTGCTCGAAGCGATGCAGGAGCAGGAGCGCTACTACTCCCAGCACAATACCTACCTGGCGTTTTCTGCAGCGTCGAGCGGTGTCGATGAACGCAATTTTCGCTGGTGGCTGGGCAGCAGCGCGCCGCGCAGCGCCTATGAGCTGAGCGGACGCGCCTGCGGCCAGCAGTCGCTGCAGGCGTGCATCCAGTTGCGCGCCGAGCCCGGCACGGCCAGGGTCAACGCCAGCTTTCACGATCCGCAGTGCGGCACGCTGACGCTCGACAGCGGGGGGCTGCACAGCGCCAGCGGCGATGGCGCGGGGTGCTGGCCATGAAGCGCGCGGCGCTGGCGTTTTCGCTGGTCGAGCTGATGATCGTGCTGGCGATTGCGGCGCTGCTGATCGGGCTGGCCTCGCCCGAAATGCGCGACATCATCAACCGGCACCGGCTCGATGCCGCCACCAGTGACCTGTTCGGCGCAATCGACCTGGCGCGCTCGCAGGCCATTGCGCGCGGCAGCCGGGTGCAACTGGTGCCGCTGGAGCCGGCCGGCATCAATTGGCGCCTGGGCTGGGTGGTGTTCATCGACGCCAACGGCGACCGCCGGCCCGGCCCGGACGAGGAGGTCATCGCCAGCCATGGGCCGCTGGCCGAGGGGATCGCCGTCACCTTCAATTTCACCAGCAATGCGCCGCCCAACTATATCGCCTACAACGGGGCCGGGCGCAGCTGCAGCGACACCAGCGGCCTGGCGGCGCGCTGGGGCACGCTGTCGCTGCATCAGGACGGGCAGATCCGGCGCATCCGGATCAATATGCTCGGGCGGGCGCGTGTCTGCAACCCGGCGCGCGAGCCCGAGACCTGCTCCGGACCAGAATAGGGCGCGCCGCTATCTAAGGACTGAACTGCTGCAGAATTCGTGAAATTGAGACTTGAAATACAAGAATCAACGTCGTCCTCGCGAACGCCGGAATCCATGCTGACCTTGCTCAGTATGGATCCCCGCGTTGGCGCGGACGACGTTGGTTCGTTGTGCGACTAGAAGCGATGCCGTGAATTCTGCGAGGCCGCATCATGCTGGATCCACGGTCTTGGCGTAAAATTCAGGTCAGCCACCACTGTTTGGAACCCTGTGCACATACAAAACGATACCGAAGGCATGCAGCTCGCCCTGGCGTGGGCCGCGCGCGGCATGTACACGACAGCGCCCAATCCGCGCGTCGGCTGCGTGATCGTGCGTGATGGCGTGGTCCTCGGCGCCGGGCACACGCAGCCGGCCGGGCAGGCGCACGCCGAAATCATGGCCCTGCGCGACGCCGCAGCCAACGGCCACGACGTGCACGGCGCCACTGCCTATGTCACGCTGGAGCCGTGCAACCACCATGGCCGCACGCCGCCATGCTCGGACGCGCTGGTTGCCGCCGGCCTGGGGCGGGTGGTCGCGGCCATGACCGATCCCAATCCGCTGGTGGCGGGGCAGGGACTGGCCAAGCTGCAGGCGGCCGGTATCGAAGTCGCATCCGGCGTGCTGGCGGCGCAGGCCCACGAAATGAACATCGGTTTTTTCTCGCGCATGCAGCGCGCGCGCCCGTGGGTGCGCATGAAGACCGCGGCCAGCCTGGATGGCGTGACAGCGCTGCACAACGGCCAGAGCCAGTGGATCACCGGCGAGCAGGCCCGCGCCGACGGCCACGCGTGGCGCGCCCGCGCCTGCGCGATCCTGACCGGGATCGGCACCGTCAAGGCCGACAATCCGCAATTGAATGTGCGCGCAGTCGACACGCCGCGCCAGCCGCGCCGCATCATCGTCGACAGCAAGCTGGAGATCGATCTGGAAGCGCGCGTGCTGCAGGGCGGCGCCAGCTGGATCGTGGCCGCCAAGCCGGACGCCGCCAAGGAGGCGGCGCTGCGCGCGGCGGGGCATGACGTGATCATGCTGCCCAACGCCGCCGGCAAGGTCGACCTGGCGGCGCTGATGCTGGAGCTGGGCCGGCGCGAGATCAACGAACTGCATGTGGAAGCCGGCTCGAAACTGAATGGCTCGCTGATCTGCGAAGGCTGCGTCGACGAGCTGCTGGTGTACCTGGCGCCGTGCCTGATCGGCGATGGACAGGGCATGTTCGCGCTGCCTGCGCTGCAGCAGCTGGACCAGAAAGTGCGCCTGCGTTTTCACGAAATGACACACATGGGCGAGGACATCCGCGTCCTGGCCCGATTTATCTCACCTGAGGAATAAGCAGCATGTTTACTGGAATCGTCGCCGCTGTCGGCAAAATCAGCACCGTCCATCCGCTTGAGGACGGCGTGGACGCGGGCGTACGCCTGGAGATCGATGCGGGCGGCCTGCCGCTGGCCGATGTCGGCCTGGGCGACTCGATCGCCATCAATGGCGCCTGCATGACCGTGGTCGCCAAGACGGAGCGCGCGTTCAGCGTCGACGTCTCGCGCGAGAGCCTGAACTGTACGGTGGGGCTCGATGCGCCGGGCGAAGTCAACCTGGAAAAGGCCTTGACCCTGGCCGAGCGCCTGGGCGGGCACCTGGTGTCCGGCCATGTGGATGGCCTGGGGCAGGTGCATCGCTTCGAAGCGATCGGCGAATCGTGGGAGCTGGTGATCGACGCGCCGCAAGAGCTGGGCAAATTCCTGGCCTTCAAGGGTTCGGTGGTGATCAACGGCGTGTCACTGACGGTGAACCGGGTCGAAGACCTGGCGGGCGTGTGCCGGTTTTCGATCAACCTGATCCCGCATACGATTTCGGTGACCACGCTCAAGCACCTGTCGGCGGGCAGCAAGGTCAATCTTGAGATCGACCTGATCGCGCGCTATGTGGAGCGGATGCTGTCGGCGACGACACGCATGGTGTAGGAAGCCAACATCGTCCTCGCGGGGACCCTTACTGAGCACATTCAGTATGGATCCCCGCGTTCGCGAGGACGGCGTTGGTTGATGTATCGAAGTCGCATACTCCGCGATTTCCATATGCGCGCGTTTCGGGTCACTTCGCTTCCGGGTACAGCACCAGCTGCACGTAGTTCTTCATGTCGAAATAGCGGCGCGCCGTCTCTTTCAGTTCATCGGTGGTCAGCGCATTGACACGTTTGTCGTACTCGAGCATCTCGGCCGGATCGGTCCCCAGCAATAACGAATTTTCCAGGGAACTGAGCCAGTAGCCGTTCTCGCGCAGCGCCTTGCGGTGGTTTTCCAGCCAGTTTTGCTTGACCTTGTTCAGGTCCGCCTGCGACGGTCCCTGGGTTTTCATGCGCTCGATTTCGGCAAAGGTCGCCGCGATCACCTTGTCGACGTTGGCCGGCCCGGTCGGCAGCGTGGCGGTGATCGCGTAGCGCGGCGAGGGCACCTTGGAGATGCTGCCGTTCATGCCGCCGCCGTAGATCAGGGACAGTTTTTCGCGCAGGATCTCGATGATCCGCAAATTCATCACCTGGATCATGGCGCTCATGCGCAGCTGCTCGGCCTCCGAATACACGGCCTCGCCGGTAAAGTGGAGCGAGACCGTGCTCTTGGCCTCGGAGCCGCTGTGCACGTCCTTCTTGACGACACCGGTCACCGGCTTGATGCCCACATCGCGGTAGCCGACCTTGATTTCCGGCGTCGGCAAACTGGCCAGGTAGCTCGCAATCAGCGGCTTGACCTTGTCCATGTCGAAGCTGCCCACCATGACGAAGGTCATGCCGCGCGCGCTGCCGAAACGCTCCTTGTAGATCGCGATCATCCGGTCAAGGTCGAGTTTGGCGAAATCGCCCGGACGCACCACGCGCGCCACGCGCGGATGGTTGTTGTAGAGCGTGGCAACGAGCGCGTCGTGGAACACCGCCTCCGGCTGCGACAGCGCGTTGCGGCTGGCCTCGAGCTGCTTGCCGACAAACGACTGATACAGGTCCTGGTCGCGCCGCACGCCGGTCAGCATCAGGTACAGCAGCTGCAGCATGGTTTCGACATCGTTGCTGCCGCTGCTGGCGCCCACCGATTCGGTGTAGGCGCTCATGTGGACGCTGACGCTGGCGCTTTTCCCGGCCAGGATCTTGTGCAGGTCGGTGGGCGACTGCTCGCCCGCGCCCATCGATGCGACGGTCGCGCTGGCATAGCGCGCGTTGAACATGTCGGCTTCGTCAAACAGCGATTCGCCGCCGAAGCGCGTGGCCAGCAGCAGCACCTGGTCGTTCTTGAAATCGGTCGGCTTGAGCACCACCTTGATGCCGTTCGACAGCGTCAGCGTGGTCAGGCCGAGGCGCTTGTCGACGCTTTCGCCGACGATGCTGCCGGCCACTGGCGGTTTGGCCATCACGCTGGCGGCGAAGGTCTTCTCTTCGCGCGCGGTGATGGCGATTTTCTCGGCGCTGCTGAACGCGGCCAGCAGTTCGGCGCTGGTCGGCGTCGGCAGTTCCGAATTGCTCGCGCCCATGTACACGACCAGCTTGGGCGAATCGAGGGGGATGGTCTCGCGCGCATAGCGGTTCACTTCGTCCAGCGTTATCCCGGGCAGCATTGCGCGCGTGTAGTTGTATTCGTTCTCGATGCCGGGGATGCTTTCCTGTTCCAGGAAATTGCGGATGAATTCGCCCACCTGGTTGGCCGAATTGGTCTTGTCGCGTTCGATGTAGGAGCGTTCGTATTCGCGCTGCATGTTCTTCTTGGCCCGTTCCAGTTCGCCGGCGCCAAAGCCGAATTTGCTGGCGCGCGCGTTCTCCTGGACCAGCGCGTCGATCGCCGGCCCGGCGCCGCCTTTACCCAGCGAGGCCGAGGCGCTATACGATTCGTAGCGCGCGGTCAGTTTCGCTACCGAACTGCCGGCGGCCATGAACGGCGGATTGGCCTGCTGCGCCAGTTCCTGCAGGCGCTGGTTGAGCATGGACGTAAACAATGCAGCCACCAGGTCGGCGCGGTAGCCGCCGTAGGTGATGCTTTCCTTGACCGGACGCACCGGATAGCGGATCAGCAGCGCATTGCCGTTCGCTTCCTTGTCGGTGATGGCCAGCGCTTCGGTTTCGCTGCGCGGCGAAATCGGCGTTTCGAATCGCGGGCGCTCCCTGGCCGGATTCTTCAGGTCGGAAAAGTGCAGCTTCACCAGGCGCTCGGCCTCGCGCTGGTCGAAGTCGCCGACCACGATGACCGCCATCAGGTCGGGACGGTACCAGTCCTTGTAGAAGCGGCGCAGCGCATCGGCCGATCCGTTGCGGATGACCGCTTCCTGGCCGATCGGCAGGCGCTGCGCGTAACGCGAGCCGTTGAAGATCTTCGGCAGCAGGATCTTGTCCATGCGGTCGCGCGCGCCTTTGCCCAGGCGCGCTTCTTCCAGCACCACCGGGCGCTCCTGTTCGATGTCGCGGCTGTTCATGGTCAGCCCGCCGGCCCAGTCGCGCAGCACCTGGAAGCCCTTGTCGACGTTGGCGCGCCTGGTGGTCGGAATCGGCAGGATGTAGACCGTCTCGTCGAAGCTGGTATAGGCATTCAGGTCGGCGCCGAACTGCACGCCGATCGATTGCAGGTATGACACCAGTTGCGATTTCTTGAAATGGGTCGAGCCGTTGAACGCCATGTGCTCGACCAGGTGGGCCATGCCTTGCTGGTCGTCGTCCTCGAGGATGGAGCCGGCCTTGACGACCAGGCGCAGTTCGAGCTTTTTCTCGGGCTTGCCGTTCTTTTGCAGGTAGTAGGTCAGGCCATTGGGCAGCTTGCCGATCTTGACCAGCGGCGAGATGGGCAGCGGCGCGGCCGGATCGATGGCGCCGTGCGCGCTACAGGCGAAGGCGCACAGAACGAGGGCGGCGGCAGCGGAACGGACGAGATGCTTGAGCATGGGCTTTTCAGAAAGAAAAAATCAAGCTCGAATTCTACTCCGTGGCGGGCTCAAGGCGCAGCAATTGTGAGGCCCCGCTGATCAGGCGCGCCATTTCGTCCGGCGGCACCGCGCGGCTGAACAGGTAGCCCTGGACTTCGTCGCAGCCGATCGCGCGCAGGAAGGCCAGCTGGCCTTCGGTCTCGACGCCCTCGGCGATGACCACCAGCGACAGGCCGTGCGCCAGCGCGATGGTGGCCTGGGCGATCGCGGCGCTGCGCGGTTCGGTGGTGATGTTGCGCACGAAGCTCTGGTCGATCTTGAGCTTGTCGAGCATGAAACGCGACAGGTAGCCGAGCGAGGAGTAGCCGGTGCCGAAGTCGTCGAGCGAAATCGACACGCCCATCTCGGTCAGCTCGGCCAATTGGGCGGCGGTCGATTCGCTGTCGTGCATCATGACGCTCTCGGTCAGTTCGATCTCGAGGTAGCGCGCTTCGAGGCCGCTTTCGAGCAAGGCGTCGGCCACCACCGCCGGCACCGTGCCGGCCATGAACTGGTGGGCCGAGACGTTGACGGCGACCCGCAGCGGCGTCAGGCCGGCGTCCTGCCAGGCCTTGTTCTGCAGGCAGGCCTGGCGGATCACCCAGTTCCCGATCGGCAGGATCATGCCGGTGTCTTCGGCCAGCGCGATGAAGTCGCCCGGCGCGACTTGCCCCAGTTCCGGGCTGCGCCAGCGCAGCAGCGCTTCCATGCTGCAGATGCGCCCGTCCGAGATCGAAATCTGCGGCTGGTAGTTGAGCGACAGCTCGCCGCGCTCGATGGCGCGCCGCAAATGGGTTTCGAGCGACATCCAGCGCAGCGCATGGGCGTTCATTTCGCCCTTGAAGAAGCGGAAGCCGTTGCGCCCCGTGTCCTTCATGTGCGACAGCGCGACGTCGGCCGCCTTGAGCAGTTCGCTCGGATTGGCGCCGTCGCGCGGATAGATGCTGATGCCCACGCTGGCGGTGAGGATCAGGTCATGCCCGCCCACCTGCACCGGGCGCGAGATGTCGTCGATCAGGCGTTTGGCCGCGCCGATGACGGCGTCCGAATCGAGGCAGTCGGTCAGCAGCAGCACGAATTCGTCGCCGCCCATGTGGGCCAGGATGTCGTCCGGCCCGGCCAGCAGGCCGGCACGGCGCGCCATCTCCTGCAGCATGGCGTCGCCCGTTTCGTGGCCCAGGCTGTCGTTGATGCGCTGCAGCCGGTCCAGGTTAAACAGCAGCAGCGCGATCTGGCGTTCGCCGTGGCGCGCCGCGGCGATCGCCTGGCGGGTGCGCTCGGCCAGCACTGCGCGGTTCGGCAGCAGCGTCAGGGGATCGTGGTTGCTCAGGAAGTCGACCTGGTGGTGCGCCGCGCGCAGCGCGCTGACGTCGCTCGAGACCGACACGAAGGCGCTGATGGCGCCGTCGGCGCCGTAGACCGCGTCGATGGCGTAGCGCTCGGGATAGACCTGGCCGTTCTTGCGGCGGTT
Organism: Massilia sp.; assembly: GCA_025359245.1. Classification (GTDB taxonomy): domain Bacteria; phylum Pseudomonadota; class Gammaproteobacteria; order Burkholderiales; family Burkholderiaceae_D; genus Telluria_A. The sequence goes on along the minus strand of JANYGW010000163.1, from coordinate 33,881 downwards.
CCAGATCTCGCCGCGCCACTGGCCGCTGGTTTCCAGGCAGGTCCAGATGGCGCCGTAAAACGCGCTGTCGTGGCGCCCCGAGGCCAGCAGGCGCGGATTGCGGCCCAGCACCTCCTGTTCGGTGTAGCCGGTGGCCTGTTCAAAGGCGGCGTTGACGCCGATGATGTCGCCCTTGGCATCGGTCATCATGATGCTGTCCTGGGTACTGTCGAAGATCCGGGCCGACAGGCGCTGCCTGTGCTCGCTGTCGCGCAGCGCGGCGTCGGCCAGGTTGCGCTCGTGCTCCGCGCGCGCGGCGATCGCGTGCAGATTGGCCAGGCGTTCGCCCAGCATCGCCGCCAGCGCGGCGGCGAGATCAGGGCTGGCTGCGGCGTGCTGCGCCAGCAGCGCGTTCAGGTCCCGGCCGGCCGCCGCCAGCGCGCGGCTGAGCGGACTGGGGTCCGCGGCCTCGGACATCAGCGAACCTCCCGGCGCCGGGAGGCTGGACAGCAAAACAGGAACAAGACTGGGCACATAGACGCTTTGGCAACGGCCCGCAGGCGGGCGTAAAGATAAGGTAAAACGATCATAAGGCACTCGGCGTGAATTACTCTCTGTTAAATCCAGAATCGTCGTATTTTTCACCATTGTCACACCGTTCGTTGCCAAGTTGCAACGATTGTTATTGAACAGAGCACCTTGCCGGCATGTCTGGGGCGGGCCCCGGCATGTTAGCTAAGTTGAAGTCGGGTAAATCCTTTAAAATAGCGGATTGCGCCAAGCACCCGTATTGAAGGAATTCGCATGTCTATATCTAGTACCCAGGAAATTGTTGCCGAATTGCGCGCAGGACGCATGGTTATTCTGGTCGATGAAGAAGACCGCGAAAACGAAGGCGACCTGGTGCTCGCGGCCGACTTTGTCACGCCCGAAGCGATCAACTTCATGGTCAAGCACGCGCGCGGCCTGGTCTGCCTGACCCTGACCGAGGAGCGCTGCAAGCTGCTGAACCTGCCGATGATGACGACCAGTAACGGCACCTCCTTCGGCACCAATTTCACGGTCTCGATCGAAGCCGCCGAAGGCGTCACGACCGGCATTTCGGCGGCTGACCGCGCCAAGACCATCCAGGTGGCAGTGGCCAAGAACGCCAGCGCCAGCGATATCGTCCAGCCGGGCCATATTTTCCCGCTGAAGGCGGTGCGCGGCGGCGTGCTGATGCGCGCCGGCCACACCGAGGCAGGCTGCGACCTGACCGAGATGGCCGGCCTGTCGCCGGCCTCGGTGATCTGCGAAATCATGAAGGATGACGGCAGCATGGCGCGCCTGCCCGACCTGCTCGACTTCGCCAAGGAACATAATCTGAAGATCGGCACCATCGCCGACCTGATCCACTACCGCAGCGCCAACGAATGCCTGGTCGAGCGCATCGCCGAGCGGCCGATGAACACGGCCTACGGCGAGTTCCGCCTGATCGCGTTCCGCGACAAGCCGAGCGGCGCGGCCCACCTGGCCATGGTGCACGGCGAGCTGGCCCCCAACCTCGAATCGCTGGTGCGCGTGCACCAGCCGGTGTCGATCCTGGACCTGCTCGAAACGCGCGCCACCACGCACTCGTGGACCATGACGTCGGCCATGCAGGCGATCAAGGAATCCGAGCGCGGCGTGATCGTGCTGCTCAATTGCGGCGAGTCGGCCGACCAGCTGTTCGCCCAGTTCAGCGCGCTGGACACGCCGGAAACGCGGCCCCAGGCGCGCGCGGCCAGCATGGACCTGCGCAGCTACGGCATCGGCGCGCAAATCCTCAAGGATCTGGGCGTGGGCAAGATGCAGCTGCTGGCCAGCCCGCGCAAGATGCCGTCGATGACCGGGTTCGACCTGGAAGTGACCGGATACCTGCCCAAGCCCGCCGCCTGAAGTACACTAGCGCTATATATAACCACACAGAAGAGGGCACGCCATGACCGTAGGAACCTATGAAAGCAATCTGACCGGCGCAGGACTGCGCATTGGCATCGTCCAGGCGCGCTTTAACGCCGACGTCGGCCACGGACTGCTGTCGTCCTGCCTGGCAGAGCTCAAGCACCTGGGCGTGTCGGACGAAGACGTGCTGCACGTGACCGTGCCGGGCGCGCTCGAAATCCCGCTGGCGCTGCAGAAGATGGCCGAGACCCAGCAGTTCGACGCGCTGGTCGCGCTGGGCGCGGTGATCCGCGGCGAGACCTACCACTTCGAGCTGGTGTCGAACGAGTCGGGCGCGGGCATCACCCGGGTCGGCCTCGACTACGGCATCACGATCGCCAACGCGGTGCTGACCACTGAAAACGACGAGCAGGCCGAAGCGCGCATGGCAGAGAAGGGCGCCGATGCGGCGCGCGTGGCCGTTGAAATGGCCAACCTGCTGATCGCGCTCGAAGAATTGCAAGCCGACGAAGACTAAGCTCCTACGCACTACAGAAGAACAGGCAAGAATCATGACAGTTGAAAAAAATTTGCACGCCAACCCAAGCAAGAACCGCACGCCGCGTCACCGCTCGCGCGAGTTCGCCTTGCAAGGGCTGTATCAGTGGCTGCTCAATAACGAGGATGCGGCCACGGTCGTGAACCACATCCGCGCCGCGCATGGCTTTGAAAAGGCCGACGCCGACCACTTTGCGGCCCTGCTGTACGGTGCGATCAAGGATTCGGTGGCGCTGCGCGAAGCGTTTGCGCCGCTGATCGACCGCGGCGTGGCCGAGCTGTCGCCGATCGAGCACGCGGTGCTGCTGATCGGCGCCTACGAGCTGAAAAACAGCCTGGACATCCCGTACCGCGTCGTCATCAACGAAGCGGTCGAGCTGACCAAGTCGTTCGGCGGCATCGATGGCCACAAGTATGTGAACGGTGTGCTCGACAAGCTGGCGCCGAAGCTGCGCGCTGACGAAGTGGCGGCCGATACGCGCCGCTAAGCCGTAGTCACTTTGAAAAGCCGCTCCATGCAAATGTGAGCGGCTTTTTTTGTTATGGCGCCCCCGAATTGGCGCGCGCCGCGCTTCAACACCGTCGTCTTCGCGAACGGGAAGTGCTTGCATTTCCCGTGCGCGAGGACGACGTTGGTCAAATTTAGACAAAATTATCTACATTTGCTATGCTGGCCTCCATGGAACCCCCAAGAACCGTGCACCCGCGCCGCAAACCCATCCTCATCGGCATGCTGGCATTGACACTGCTCTCAGCCGCGTTCTGGTTCAGCACCACCTGGCCATACCGGATCATCAAGGCCAATCTGAAGTCGAAGCAGGCGTTCACGCACTGCACCGGCGACCCGCGTATCTGGTGCGAACCGGGCTCGGACGCGCTCGCCGCCGAGGTGGCGCGCCATCTCGACACGGCCATCGCGACCATCGAGCGCACCCAGTTCGGCCGCATCGCGCTTCCGGTCAACATCTATACCTACGCCTCGCACGCCAGTTTTGCCGAATACACCGGCATGTCCGAGCCGCGCGCCGCCGTGTTCAACGGTGCGATGCACGTGTCGCCTGTGTCGCTGCGCGCCAACGGCGGGCTGGCGCCGACGCTGGTCCATGAAATGTCCCACCTCCAGCTCAACCTGGAACTGGGCACCTGGGCCTTCGGCGGCCTGCCGACCTGGTTTTCCGAAGGACTGGCGACGCATCTGTCGGGCGGCGCGGGCGCCGAGATGGTCAATGAAACCGGCGCGGTGTTTGCGATGGAAGAAGGCAAATGCATGACGCCGGCGGCGCAAGGCTCGCGCCTGTCCATCAACCGCCACGTCCCGCAGGTCAATCGGATCGATATGCTGTATCGCCAGGGCGCGATGTTCATTGCCTACCTTGAACAGCGTAATTCGGCCGCGTTCAAGGCCATGCTGGAAGGCGTGGCGCGCAAGCAGACCGTGGGCAAGGCGATCGGCGGCGCCTATGGTCTGGCCTTGCCGGCCTTGTGGGGGCAGTTCCTCGAAAAAGCGCGGGCTGACTTCAATGGCAAGTCAAAATATCAGGCCGGGCCCTTGTGCCGCGTGAAGTAAGATTGCTATTTCTTGCGGCGCGAATGGATCAAACGATGTCAAAATATGCAAGAAACCTGGCAGTGTTCCTGGCAGGGATGGCTTTGTGGAGCGCGGCGTTTGGATGTTCGTGCTCATACCGTGAGCCAGCCGGTTTTATCCATGCGGGAGTCGAACGCCTGCCTTCGAACGCGCGCGGTGCCTTGTTCCTGGCGCCATGGGGTAGCTTGCACGCCATCGAATCGAACGATGACTTTGCCATTTTTAGCGGCACGCCACCTGTGTTGTCCGCCTCCGATTTCGTGATCACATTGGATGGCGACGATGACGACGAAAGCCTGCCAGTGCAGATTGTCCGTTTGGATCTGCAGGGGCCGGCCGGCATGGCGCCAACCCAGCGCTCCGTGCGGTTTGCCCATGCCGAGGACGAAGCCCGGTACCTGAAGAACCATTCCCCGATTGATTGGCAAGCCATGCTCAAGGCGGGCACGCTGGTTGACGTCACCGCGGCCGTCGTGGCGTCGCAGCGGCTGGCCCGGATTGGGCCGGTCGGCGGCTTCAAGCCGGGGGCGCGCTATACGATCACCTACACGGGACCGCACGAGGATTGGTCGTACCCGGCGGAGGTGGTGCACACGATAGACCGGATGCCGTTGCAAATTGGCGACGCACAGTATGGGCTGGCGCTGGACGGCGCGCCGCGGCGCCGTCCGCTCCCTGACGGGAGCGGCGGGAGCACATGCAGCTTTATGCAGCTGGCGACGGTGCAGGATTTTCATTATGTCCTGCCCGCTGGCCAGCAGCGCTACGCGGGCGCGATGGCGTATTTTTCCGAATTCCGCACCGAAGCTGAAAAACCGAATGGCGCAGGGGGCTTCGAAAGCCTGGAATATCGCCCGCACAGTTGCGCTGTCCCGGGCTACGGCACGACCGCGCGCGGCAATGGCGCAGAATTCATCGCGGCGTCTTGCCAGGCCGGGGAATGGCGCGCCGGCATCCGTGGCTGGGCCGGGTTGCTGGAGGTCGAAGACCGGCTGCGCCCGACTGCGATCGCCCAGGTCGAGTTCGCGAGTGCAACCGGATCATGTACCGCCTTCGGGATGCTCAAGCAAGCCATGGCGAGCGGCGACGCCAGCAGCATCGAGGAGACCGCCTGCGCCGCCAGGATGGCGCGAGGGCCGACGCCCGATGAAGTGCCATCGATGGCGGCATTGATGTCGCTGGCGACGTCAGGCAGCGAGGGAGGCAGATTCTGCGCCAAAAAGGTGATCGGCCAATTGTTCATCGCGCTGCCCGCACAGCGTGCCGGCTACCTGGAAGCGTACGGCGAGCTGCTGGCAACGGACTTTTTGTCACCCCGGTCGGACCTCGCGTACCAGGCCAAGTCGACGCTCGATGAATTGTTGCGCGGTCTGACCGATGCGCCCGGGCGCCCATTGGAGTCTACGCCGAGCACGCAAGCGCTGTTGCAGCCGCTGCTGCGTACGCTGCTCCAGACGCTGCATGGCGGCTCGGCTGCGCAATCGCAGCAGGCGGGCGAACAGATCGCCTCTTTCGGGAAATGGGCAACACCGCTCGTGCCCGAGTTGCTGGCGCTGGCCGGTACGCAAGCAGGCAATGCGCGACACGCGGCACATGCCTTGACCAAGATTATTCCCGACAATCCAGCCCTGCATGAGATCTTGCTGCGTCAGGCGGGCGACCCGCTGATGCGCGAAGCGGCTACGCTGGATTATGATGCGGTGGCCGGCAAGGTCCATGAGGAAAAGGCGATCGGCTTGCTGGTCGAGGCGGCGCGCGCCCGCAGCGACGTGGTATTCGATGCGTTGGGCCGCCATGGCCGTGCTGCCCGGTCGAGTACAGCACTCCTGATTTCGATGATGAATAGAGACGGCGGCGCTCGATATAACGCTGTCAAGGTACTGCTGGTAGTGGCGGACGGCGAGGCGGACGTGCTGGCTGCATTTGCGGTGGCCTTGAATACACCCGGCATGGAAATGACGGACTTTCAGGTCGCCAGCCTCGCCGTGCTTGCGCAGAAAAACCGGGCCCTGCTGCCCGCCATCGAGCAGCGCATGCAACGGCCCATGTCGGTGCGGCGCCAGGCCGGCCTGGAGGCGCTGATTCGCAGCATGGCGCTCCCGGAAGCCCAGACTGGCATTCTGCTGGAGCGTCTGTCACGGGTAAGCCTGGGCAAGGAATCGTATAGCCAATGACGGGGGCGTGATCGTCAGTTGCCGAACCAAAAAAAAAGCCACCGCGAGGTGGCTTCGTTCTTTCATGGCGACGCTTATTGCAGCACGGCCAGCTGTTCGCCCACCACCGCGACCGCAGCGGGCTTTGGTGTCTTGTCGGCGATGATCGCGGCAGGCGCCGCGACTGTCGGTGCCGTGAAGGTCGGGACCTGCTTGCCTTTGGCGACCTGCTTGAGGCGGCTGTATTCGGCCATGACCCTGGAGCCGTAGCCGGCATCGTTTTCGAAGGCGGCAGCACCGACGTAGGTTTTCAGGCCGGCTTCGACCGAACCGCCGCGGTTGACGTATTCCTTCAGGATCTCGGCGCCGACACGGATGTTGGCAGCCGGATTGAGCGCAGCCTTGGTACCGCCCATCTGTTCGAACTTGGCGTGGTGGATCTTGGACATGACTTGCATCAGGCCCTGGGCGCCGACCGGGCTTTCGGCGAACGGATTCAGCCCCGACTCGATCGCCATCACCGCCAGGATCAAGAGCGGATCGAGCTTGATGTCGCGCGCCGTCGTGTAGGCGGTCGAGACCAGCATGTTGGCGGCGTCGCCAGCGACGCGGTAACGCTTGGACAGCCAGGTGGTGACGAATTGCTGCTGCTTCTTATTACCCAGAGTCGCCTTTTCTTCGGCGGTGAGCGGGGCCGGTGCTGCTTCGGCCACGACCACGGCCTTGGCCGCCAACGGCGCCCGGACTACCTCTTCCACGTCCATCTCGGCCGCCTGGGCCGCGACTTCCGGCGCAGGCGCCAGGAAATGCGACAGCTGCGTTGCGACATCGGGACGTGTATACAGTACGGCCATCACCGCCAGGGCGGACAGACCGACAACGGTCAAAGTGTGTTGCGCAGTGGTCAAAAGACCACGTGCCGTTTTCGTGACGGAAGACCATGTCACTGGCTGGGCAGCCATAGTGTGGGCTAGCTTGGCTACCCCGTTGAAACGATTTATCATCGAATTCCCCTTTGTCGCGACAAAAGCGATCCCAACGCCGCGTTTTCGCGCAGCGGGCTCACTGGTGCCGTGCATCAGAAATATCGTCTATCGCCGCTCTTGCGCACGATTAACGCCGTCATTGCTTGCTTCAGCTGGTCGTTCCCTGTGGTATTGGACCAGTGGCAATACAACTGTTTTCGGGGGCTAGGCAGACGCCTATTGAAAACACTCCTTAAAAATGTCGTTGGGGCCCCGACCCCGTGAATGGTTGAGAACAGCTAGAATTGGGTCCTTGGACACCGCCGCCTCATCAACTAAGCCGAATTGTAGAAGCTCGTTTATATCAAGTCAATACTAACACTGTTGATCGTTATTACTTTTGGATCTAGCTTTTTATACTGCAACGCAGCAAAACCCTGTTAAATCAATCACTTGGGGTAGCTATTTCAACAACCCTGTCGTGAAGAAAAAAACCAAGATAAACCGATGAAATATTCAGATTTACGGGATTTCGTTTCCCAATTGCAAGAAATTGGCGAATTGAAGCGTATTTCCTTGCCAGTTTCACCATATTTGGAGATGACGGAGGTCTGCGACCGCACCTTGCGCGCGGCCGGACCGGCACTTTTGTTCGAACACCCGACCGGCCACAGCATGCCGGTGCTGGGCAATCTGTTCGGTACCCCGCACAGGGTCGCCCTGGGCATGGGCGCGAGCGATATCGGCGAGCTGCGCAAGATCGGCCATGTGCTGGCGCGCCTGAAGGAGCCCGAGCCGCCCAAGGACTTCAAGGACTTGCTGGGCCTCGGCTCGCTGGTCAAGGCGGTGTGGGACATGTCGCCCAAGGAAGTGCGCGGCGCGCCGTGCCAGGAGATCGTCTGGGAAGGCGCCGACGTCGACCTGGCGCGCCTGCCGATCCAGCATTGCTGGCCGGGCGACGTGGCGCCGCTGATCACCTGGGGCCTGGTGATCACCAAGGGGCCGCACAAGAAGCGCCAGAACCTGGGCATCTACCGCCAGCAGGTGCTGGGGCCGAACAAGGTCATCATGCGCTGGCTGGCGCACCGCGGCGGCGCGCTCGACTTCCGCGAACACGGCATCGCCACCGGCGGCAAGCCGTATCCGGTGGCGGTGGCCTTGGGCGCGGACCCGGCCACCATCCTGGGCGCGGTCACGCCGGTGCCCGACAGCCTGTCCGAATACCAGTTCGCCGGCCTGCTCCGCGGCAGCCGCACGGTGCTGACCAAGGCCATCGGCAGCGAGCTGCGGGTGCCGGCCTCGGCCGAGATCGTGCTCGAAGGGCATATCTACGCCGATCCGAACCACCCGACCGGCTACGAGCACGCGCTCGAAGGCCCGTTCGGCGACCATACCGGCTACTACAATGAGCAGGACAGCTTTCCGGTGTTTACGATCGACCGCATCACGATGCGGCGCGACCCGATCTATCACTCCACCTATACCGGCAAGCCGCCCGACGAGCCGGCAGTACTGGGCGTGGCCTTGAACGAGGTGTTCATTCCGCTGCTGCAAAAGCAGTTCAGCGAGATCACCGACTTCTACCTGCCCCCCGAAGGCTGCAGCTACCGCATGGCCGTGGTGCAGATGAAGAAGCAGTACGCGGGCCACGCCAAGCGCGTCATGTTCGGCGTGTGGAGCTTTTTGCGCCAGTTCATGTATACCAAGTTCATCGTCGTGGTCGACGAGGACGTCAACATCCGCGACTGGAAGGAGGTCATCTGGGCCATCACCACCCGCGTCGATCCGATGCGCGACACGCTGCTGGTCGATAACACGCCGATCGATTACCTCGACTTCGCCTCGCCGGTCAGCGGGCTGGGCAGCAAGATGGGCATCGACGCGACCAACAAGTGGCCGGGCGAAACGAACCGGGAGTGGGGCACGACGATCGCCATGACGCCGGAAGTGAAGGCGAGGGTCGATGCGATGTGGCAGGAGCTGGGGATCTAACGCAGTCAAAGCCGACGGCCCTGCCGCCGTCATCCTCGCGCGCACGCACTGGTGTCCGGAATAAAATTCTTGACATGGGGCGTATGCCAATTGGGCGTTGAACAGCTACAGAAATCGAGTAAGAGAGACTTGAAATACAAGATTGGTTCACTGCTGTGGGTCGAACAACGGCCGCAAATTCTGCGTGGCCGCATGCTCACCGAACGTATTGCGTCAACATATTTATTCCGGACACCGGTGCGCGCACGGGGATCCATGCTGCGGCTGCGTGACGGAGAACACACAGCGCCCACACAAACCGCCACGGTCGGTTATAATTGCCGCTGGCGGGCCCCTGCGCATTGTGGAATGGCTAACCTGGTCAGGTCGGGAACGAAGCAGCCACGGCTATAAACCATAAGTGCCGCAGATCAGGCTCGCCTCCTTTCATTGTCGTTTTTCGCGTTACCCCATCCCCCTGTTTTTCCGTAAGTTTGCCGCTTCGCCATAGCTTGTTACAATGGCTTCTTTCGGCGCTATATACGGTAAAATCCCAGCATGTCCTATCAAGTCCTCGCCCGCAAATACCGTCCTAAAAACTTCGAAACGCTCGTCGGCCAGGAGCACGTGGTGCGCGCACTGTCGCACGCGCTGCAAACGGGCCGCCTCCACCACGCGTATTTGTTCACCGGCACGCGCGGCGTCGGCAAGACGACGCTGTCGCGCATCCTTGCCAAGTCGCTCAATTGCATCGGCCCGGACGGCAACGGCGGCATCACCGCCACCCCGTGCGGCGTGTGCGAGGCGTGCACCGCGATCGACGCGGGCCGCTTCGTCGACTATATCGAGATGGACGCGGCGTCGAACCGCGGCGTCGATGAAATGGCGCAGCTGCTCGAGCAGGCCGTGTACGCACCGTCGAATGCGCGCTTCAAGGTCTACATGATCGATGAGGTGCACATGCTGACCAACCACGCCTTCAACTCGATGCTGAAGACGCTGGAAGAGCCACCCGAGCACGTCAAGTTCATCCTGGCCACCACCGACCCGCAAAAAATTCCCGTGACGGTGCTGTCGCGCTGCCTCCAGTTCAACCTGAAGCAGATGCCGCCCGGGCACATCATCAGCCACCTCGACAACATCCTCGGCCAGGAAGGCATCACCTTCGAACAGCCGGCCTTGCGCCTGCTGGCCCAGGGCGCGCACGGGTCGATGCGCGACGCGCTGTCGCTGACCGACCAGGCGATCGCGTATGCGGCCGGACAGGTCACGCTCGAAGCGGTGCAGGGCATGCTCGGCGCGCTTGACCAGTCCTATCTGATCCGCCTGCTCGACGCGCTGGTCAGCCAGGACGGCGCCGACCTGATGGCGGTAGCCGATGAAATGGCCAGCCGCAGCCTGTCGTACAACGGCGCGCTGCAAGACCTGGGCACGCTGCTGCACCGGATCGCGCTGGCACAAAGCGTGCCGACGGCGGTGCCCGAAGACTTGCCCGAGCTGGCTGATATCCATCGCCTGGCCGCCGCCTTCGACGCCCAGGAAGTCCAGTTGTATTACCAGATTGCTGTGCACGGCCGTAACGAAATCGGCCTGGCGCCGGACGAATACGCCGGCTTCACCATGACCTTGCTGCGCATGCTCGCTTTCCGCCCGGGTAACGGCGGTGCCGAAGGCGCGGCGCCGGCAGGTCCGGCATCGGTGCGTCCGGCCGCGCCGGGTCCGCGTCCGGCAGCGGCGCCGCCGGCACGCGCCGCTTCGGCGGCCGTCGCCAGCCATGCGGCGGTGGCGCCGCCGCCGGCGCCGCGGCCAGTGCAGCAGGCCGCGCCGCCAGTTCAACAACAACAGGCAGCGCCCGCGGCCGCGCCGGCGAATGCGGCGCGCGCCGCGATCAACGCCGCGCTCGAAGCGGCGCGTGCCGCCAGCGGCGGGCGCCAGGCCGCGCCGCGCCGTCCGACCGCGATGTCGAACCAGGCCGATGCCGCCGCTGCGCCGCCGGCCGTCGCAGCGCCTGCGCCCGAAGCGCCGCCGTCCGCACCGAAGGCCGCGCCACCGTGGGAGCAGCCGCAAGCCGCTGCCGCCGCGCCGGTCCAGGCAGCGCAAACAGCGCCCGCGCCCGAGGCGCAATATCAGGACAGCGACACCGACGAAGAGCCGCCATCGTGGGCCACCGAATTTTCGGACGATACCGCCGTCGCCCAGGATGCCCCGGCCGTCGTCGTCGCGCCGGTCGCCGCGCGCGCGCCGGCCATGCCCAAGCCCGTTTATGTGATCACCCCGGTGCCCGAACTGGACTGGGACGGCAACTGGCCGGCGCTGGCGGCCCAACTGCCTTTGCGCGGCGTGGCCCAGCAGCTGGCGTTTCAGACCGAGCTGGTGTCGTGCACGCCGGACGGCAACGTCGCCACCTTTCGCCTGCGCGTGCCGATCGATACGCTGCGCGCCAGCGGCAACACCGACAAGCTGATGGCGGCGCTGCAGGAGCGCTTCGCCGACACCAAGATCCATGTCGAGATCGACATCGGCCAGGTCTGGTATACCGCCAGCGTGGAGGCGATCGCCTACCGCGACGCCTGCCAGCGCGAAGCGGAGGACACGGTCATGAACGACGCCTTCGTCAAGGATGTGATGCGCGACCTGGGCGCCTTTATCGTGCCCGGCTCGGTCAAGCCGGTCCAAGCGGCAGCCTGAACACGGACTACTGCAGTCCCCCTATTATTTACTTTTTGAATGTCGGAGAATGATCATGATGAAGAACCAGCTCGCAGGTTTGATGAAACAGGCGCAAGCCATGCAGGACAATATGAAAAAGGCGCAGGACGCGCTGGCGCTGGTGGAAGTCGAAGGCCAGTCGGGCGCCGGCCTCGTCAAGGTCGTCATGACGTGCAAGAACGACGTCAAGCGCGTCACCATCGATCCGTCGCTGCTGGCCGACGACAAGGACATGCTGGAAGACCTGGTCGCTGCCGCCTTCAACGACGCCGTGCGCAAGGCTGAGGCGACGTCCGCCGAAAAAATGAGCGGCCTGACCGCCGGCATGCAGCTGCCGCCCGGCATGAAGATGCCATTCTAAGGATTCCATGTCCAAGTCGCTCGACTTCCTGACCGAGGCATTGCGCCGGTTGCCCGGCGTCGGCCCGAAGTCGGCGCAGCGCATGGCATTCCACTTGCTGCAGCACGACCGTGAAGGTGCGGCCATGCTGTCGCGCGCGCTGTACCAGGCGGTCGACGCGGTGCACCACTGCGCGATGTGCAATACCTTCGCCGATACCGAGGTGTGCGACCTGTGCCAGGACACGGCGCGCGATACGGCCATGCTGTGCGTCGTCGAGACCCCGGCCGACCAGATGATGATCGAGCAGACCCTGACCTACAAGGGCCTGTACTTCGTGCTGATGGGGCGTTTGTCGCCGCTGGACGGGATCGGCCCCAAGGATATCCATCTCGACAAACTGGTCGGGCGCGCCGCCGACGGCGTGGTCGCCGAAGTGGTCCTGGCGACCAACTTCACCAATGAAGGCGAGGCGACCGCGCACTACATCAGCGAGATGCTCAAGGCGCGCGGCCTGAAGGTCAGCCGCCTGGCGCGCGGCGTGCCGGTCGGCGGCGAGCTCGAATACGTGGATGCCGGCACCATCGCGCGCGCCATGCTGGACCGGCGCGCCACATGATCGCCAAGGGCGCGCTGGAAGGCATCAAGGTGCTCGAACTGGGCACGCTGATCGCCGGCCCGTTCTGCGCGCGCATGCTGGGCGAATTCGGCGCCGACGTGATCAAGGTCGAAGCGCCCGACGGCGGCGATCCGATCCGGCAGTGGCGCATCCTCAAGGACGGCACCTCGCTGTGGTGGTCGGTCCAGTCGCGCAACAAGAAAAGCATCACGCTCAACCTGAAGGATGAACGCGGGCGCGCGATCGCCAAACAGCTGGCGCTCGAAGCGGACATCATCATCGAGAACTACCGTCCCGGCGTGCTGGAAAAATGGGGCATCGGCTACGAGCAGCTGAAGGCCGAGAACCCGGCCGTGATCATGGTGCGCCTGTCCGGCTTCGGCCAGACCGGGCCGATGAAGGACCAGCCGGGCTTCGGCGCGATCGGCGAATCGATGGGCGGGCTGCGCTATGTGTCGGGCCATCCGGACCGCCCGCCGGTGCGGGTCGGCGTGTCGATCGGCGACTCGGTGGCGGCGCTGCACGGCGTGATTGGCGCGATGGTGGCGCTGCGCCACCGCGACGCCACCGGCGGGCGCGCGGCAGGGCAGGGCCAGATGGTCGACGTCGCGCTGTACGAATCGGTGTTCAACCTGATGGAGTCGCTGGTGCCCGAGTTCGATCACGCCGGGGTGGTGCGCGAACGCACCGGCGGCGCGCTGCCCGGCATCGTGCCGTCGAATACCTATACTACCGGCGACGGCGAGAACATCGTCATCGCCGGCAATGGCGACGCGATCTTCAAGCGATTGATGCTGGCCATGGGCCGGATCGACATGGCGGGCGACCCGCAACTGGCGCGCAACGACGGCCGCGTGCCGCGCAGCGCCGAGATCGACGAGGCGATCCAGGCCTGGTGCGCGACCCAGACCATCGCCGCCGCGCTGGCGACGCTGCAGGCGGCCGATGTCCCGGCCGGCAAAATCTATTCGGTGCGCGACATGATGACGGACCCGCAATTCCTGGCGCGCGACATGTTCGAGCAGCATCAGTTTGCCGACGGCACGCCGGTCAAGATGCCGGCCATCACGCCCAAGCTGTCGGCCACGCCGGGCGCCACGCGCTGGCTCGGTCCGACGCTGGGCCAGCACACCGACGAGGTGCTGCGCGAGCTCGGTTACGACGGGACAATGATCGCCGGGTTGCGCGCAGCGCGCGTACTTTAGTGCCCCTGCACCGTTTGCGTGCGCTCAAGCGCTGTGCCAGGTCCGCTGCTATCGTGGGCTGACAGAATGGGCACACGGGCATGCATTTCGTCGACATTACCATGTTCTATGCCGCCCAGGGCGGCGGCGTTTCCACCTACCTGAACGCCAAGGCGGCCTGGCTGCGCCAGCACAGCCGCGTGCGGCACAGCATCCTCAGCCCCAATATCGCCAGCGATGCCGGCGCGCTGGTTCGTGTGCCAGGTCTCGCATTGCCGGGACTGCAGGGTTTCCGGCTGCCGCTGGCGGTCGGCGCCACGGCCCGCATCCTGCAGCGCTTGCAGCCCGACCTGATCGAGGCCGGCGACGCCGGCCCGGCGGCCTGGTCGGCATTGCAGGCCAAGCGCAGGCTGGGCATTCCGGCGGTTGCCTACTACCACTCCGACCTGGCGCGCCGGGTGCAGACGCGGCTGGGCGGCGCCGCCATGCACGCCACGCGCCGCTATCTGTGCCAGCTGTACCGTCAATTCGACCTGGTGCTCGCGCCCAGCCGGCTGATGGCGCAGGAGCTGGCGGGCATGGGCGTGGCCGGCGCCGTCTACCAGCCGCTCGGCATCGACAGCGGCGTGTTTGCGCCGCAAGCGGGCAGCGCCGCGCTGCGCCGATTGCTGCAGTTGCCGCCGGACGCGCGCCTGCTGGTGTACGCGGGCCGCTTCACGCCCGAAAAAAAGCTGGCGGTGCTGATCGCCGCCGTGGCCAGGCTGGGGCGGCCGTATCACTTGCTGCTGGTCGGCGCCGGCCCCGCGCTGCCGCGCTCGACCCACGCGCGCGTGCTGCCGTTCGTGCACGACCAGCGCCAGTTGGCGCGCCTGCTGGCCAGTTGCGATGCGCTGGTCCATCCGGGCGACAGCGAGACCTTCGGCCTGATCGTGCTCGAAGCGATGGCGTGCGGCTTGCCGGTGGTGGCCACCGGCGGCGGCGCGCTGGCCGAGCTGGTCGACAACAGCACCGGCATCCTGGTCGCGCCCAACTGCGCGGCCAGCCTGGCGGCCGGGATCGTGGCGCTGTTCGAGCGCGACCGCGCCGCGCTGGCGCTGGCGGCGCGCTGCAGGGCGCGCGCGCTGTACGACTGGAATACCATCCTGCCCCAGCTGATGCGCCGCTATGCCGCGCTGCTGGCCAGCGCCGAGCAGGGCGACCTTGACGCGGAGCGGCTCTGTGTCCCCGACTGAACGTCCGGCACTGTGTGTCGCGATCCATGACGTGGCGCCGGCCACCTGGTCCGAATGCCTGCACTTGCTGCATGCGATCAGGGCCGTGGCCGATATTCCGCTGAGCTGGCTGGTGGTGCCGCGCTATCACGGCAGTGCGCTGCGTTCGCTGGCCTGCGAGGCGGCGCTGGAGCGCCTGCTGGGCGAAGGACACGAGCTGGTGCTGCACGGTTACACCCACATGGATACGGCGCGTTCGGACCGCTCGCTGCGCGGGAGCTTGCTGCGCACCGTGTATTGCCAGCGCGAGGGTGAATTTGCCGCGCTCGGCGCGGGCGAGGCGCGCCGCCGCATCGAGCTGGGCCTGGCCTGGTTCGCCGAGCGCGGCTGGCCGGTCAGCGGCTTCGTCGCGCCGGCCTGGCTGCTGGACCGGCGCGTGTGGCCGCTGCTGGCCGACTATCCCTTCATCTACACGACGACGTACGCGCGCTTTCATTTGCTGCAACCGGCCGCGTCGACGCTGGCGCCGGCGCTGGTGTTCACGGCCCGCAACCGGATCGGGCGCTATCTGTCGCCGCGCTACGCGGCCCTGATGGCGGCCGTGTCGGGCCGCGCGCCGCTGGTGCGGCTGGCGCTGCATCCGCGCGACGCGCATTATCCGGCGCTGGTGCGGCATGCGCAAAGGCTGGTCGAGCGCCTGCTTGCCACGCGCGAGGCGCTAACCAAAGATGAGTTCGCACGCAGGCAAGCCGGCCGGCTTGTCAGTACGGACCCCACATACCCCCAGCACCCCAGTAATGGCGGCCGAAACCGGCATAGTACTGAGGATAGGCATAACGCACGGCATCCTCCTTCGCGCTGAGCTGCAGCACGCAGCTGCGCCACGGATCGGAATTGGCCGGGTAGCCCAATTTGGCGCAGGCCGGGCCGTAGACCGTCATCATGGTGTTCATTTCGGCTTGCATGTTGGCGGCCCTTTGCTCGGGCGTGGTGCAGCCGGCCAGCCCAAGCGCCGCCATGCAGAGCGTAATCAAGTATCGCACCGCTGCCTCCCGATTCAGTTGTAGCCCGTTTAGCTTAAAAGGCCGACGCTCGCGAGGCCTGAGCTGCGTCAAACCCAATCGGGGAACTCGCGGCGCCGTCGATTTTGTTTCTCACGCCACACGTTTTCTGGCACACTGCCTTCCAGTCCAACCCTGGGGAAAGCGATGCAAAAGCGTGCACTGAAAGTGTGGTCGGTCCGGCTGTTGATCGGCCTGCTGGTGTTGTTGCTGGCGGCGTGCCTGGCGGCCTGGCTATTCCTGCGCGCCAGTCTGGGCAGCATGGACGGCAGCATCAAGGCGGCCGGCCTGAGCGGCCCGGTGACGGTCGCGCGCGACGCGCAGGGCGTGCCGCTGATCAGCGGCGAACGCGGCGACCTGGCCTACGCGACCGGCTATGTGCACGCCCAGGAACGGTTTTTCCAGATGGACCTGCTGCGCCGGGTCGGCGCCGGCGAACTGGCCGAGCTGTTCGGCACGCGCGCGCTGGCGCTCGACAAGGCGCACCGCCTGCATCGCTTCCGCGCCCGCGCCGAGCTGGCGCTGGCGGCCATGCCGGCCGACGAGCGGCGCTTCCTCGATCGCTACGTGGCCGGCATCAACGACGGCCTCGATGCGCTCGGCGCCAGGCCGTTCGAATACGCGCTGGTCGGCGTCAAGCCGCGTCCCTGGACGGCCGCCGATTCGCTGCTGGTGGTGTGCGCGATGTACTTCGATTTGCAGGGCAACCAGCTGCCGCGCGAACTGGCGCGCGGCTGGCTGCTCGAGCACAGCGACGAGGCGCAGCGCGCCTTCCTGCTGCCCGATGCGTCGCAGTGGGATGTGGGCATCGACGCCGACGGCGCCGCGCCGTCCGCGCCAATCCCGGCCACGGCGCCAGCCTGGTGGGGCCAGCCGAAAAAGGAGAACGGCACGGTCAAGCTGGCCTCGTCCGAATTCGTCGACGCGGTGGGCAGCAACAACTGGGCCGTGGCCGGCTCGCGCAGCAAGGACGGCGCGGCGATCGTGTCCGACGACATGCACCTGGGGCTTTCGCTGCCGAACATCTGGTACCGGCTGGCCCTGCAGTTCCCGGACGCGCAGGGCAAGCCGCGCCGCGTGGTCGGCGTGACCCTGCCCGGTGCGCTGCCGACCGTCGTGGTGGGCAGCAACGGCCACGTGGCATGGGGCTACACCAACAGCTACGGCGATTTCCTCGACCTGGTCACGCTGGGGCGCGACCCCGCCAAGCCGGGACAGCTGCTCACGCCGGCCGGCTGGGAGACCCCGGTGTCGCTGGTCGAAACCATTTTGGTGAAAGGCGCGGCGGACGAGAAATTCGTGGTCAGGGAAACCTCCAGCGGTCCGCTGATCGAGGTCGGCGCCAAGGTCTATGCCTTGCACTGGCTCGCGCACGCGCCCGGCGCGCTGAACGCCAATCCGAAGAAGCTCGAGACCGCCGATACGCTGGCCGCGGCGCTGGACGTGGCGGCCACGCTGGGCATCCCGGCGCAAAATTTTGTGGCCGGCGACGACCAGGGCAATATCGGCTGGACCATCGCCGGGCCGCTGCCGCATCGCGGCCAGGCCGGCATCGGCATCAGCTTTCCGCTGCCGGCCGACGGGTCGGTGGCCTCGTTCGACGGCGTTCTGGCGCCGGCCGACTATCCGCGCGTGATCAATCCGGCCAAGGGCCAGCTGTCGAGCGCCAACAGCCGCCAGCTGATGGGCGAGGGCGCACTATTGATCGGCGACGGCGGCTTCGACCTGGGGGCGCGCAACAAGCAGGTGCACGACGACCTGATGGCGCTCGGTGCGAAGGCCGAGCTGCATGACGTGTACGGCGTGGCGCTCGATGACCGCGCGCTGTTCATCGCGGCGTGGCGCGAGCGGGCCATCAAGGCGCTCGACGCCGAAGCGCTCAAGGACCATCCGTTGCGCGCCGAATTTCTGGCGCAGCTGGAAAAGGGCTGGAGCGGGCACGCCAGCGTGGAGTCGACCGGCTACCGGCTGGCGCGCCAGTTCATGTGGTCGATGCAGGACATGTTTTACGACCGGGCCAATGGCGAGCTGGCGGCGCTGGACGACAAGGCGACCATCGGCATGGTCAATTCGCGCTGGCCGCTGGTGATCGCGCGCCTGCTTGACGAGCAGCCGGCAGGCTGGCTGCCATCCGGCTACACCAACTGGCGCGCGGTGCAGGTGGCGGCGGTGGACCGCGCCATCGGCGAGCTGACCAGGGACGGCACGACGCTGGCCGGCGCGACCTGGGGCAAGCGCAACACGGCCGCGATCGCGCATCCGATCAGCGGCGCGGTGCCATTCCTGGCGCGCTGGCTGTCGGCGCCGCTGGACCAGCTGCCGGGCGACGCCCACATGCCGCGCGTGGCGGGGCCGAAATTCGGCCAGTCGGAACGCTTGACGGTGTCGCCGGGGAAGGAGGAGCAGGGCGTGTTCAACATGCCGGGAGGGCAGAGCGGCCACCCTTGTCGCCGTATTTCCTGAAGGGGCACGCGGCATGGGTGGCGGGCACGCCGACGCCGTTGCTGCCGGGGCCGGCGGAGCATACGCTGACGTTTGTGAAGTGAGCTGGCTGGCCCCGTGTTCGCGCACTGTGATATTTGGCCATGGGGCGCTCATGGAAAACGCAAATCGAGACTTGAATATCTGATGTCGGTTGGCGTATTTGAAATCGCGAGCTCCACGATTTCTGAAGTGCGCTATTTCATCAATAGCGTCAAAGCGCTGGCCTTTTGCAGCATCTGCATGATCGCTTCCTGCGGCGACGGGTGGCCCAGGTAGAAACCCTGCACCAGGTCGCAGCCGTATTCCTCCAGCATCACCAGCTGCTCGTCGGTCTCGACCCCCTCGGCCACGACGATCATCTTCAGTCCGTGCGCCATCGCGATGATGGCGCGCGTGATCGCGGCGTTCTCCGAATCCTGCGGCAGCCCGCAGATGAAGCTCTTGTCGATCTTGAGCGCGCGCACGTCGAAGCGCTTGAGGTAGTTCATCGACGAATAGCCGGTGCCGAAGTCGTCGATCGACAGGTACACGCCGATCGCGCGCAGCTGCTCCAGCGTGGCCATGGTGGCGCGCGCGTCGTCCATCAAGGTGCCTTCGGTCAGCTCCAGTTCCAGCAGGCGCGGGTCGAGCCCGGTGTCGGCCAGCGCCGACACCACGATCTGGGTCAGGTTCTCGTCCTTGAACTGCTTGGCCGACAGGTTGACCGCCATGCGCAGCGAACGCTGGGTCGATTTCTGCCATTGCCTGGCCTGGATGCAGGCGGTGCGCAGCACCCATTCGCCGATCGGCACGATCAGGCCCGTCTCTTCGGCCAGCGGGATGAATTCGGTGGGCGAGATGATGCCGCGTTCCGGATGGCGCCAGCGCACCAGCGCTTCGACGCCGACGATCTCGCCGGTGCGCACTTCGATCTGCGGCTGGTACAAAAGGTACAGTTCCTCGTTCTTGAGCGCCTTGCGCAGGCCGACTTCGAGCTTCACGTGGCTCATGATCTGCATCGTCAGCGACGAGCTATACAGCTTGGCGTTGTTCTTGCCGCAGTTCTTGGCGTGGTACATGGCGGTGTCGGCGTACTTGAGCAGCGAGTCGCAATCGTCGCCGTCCTCGGGGAACAGCGAGATGCCGATGCTGGCGGTGACGAAGATCTCGTGGCCGTCGATCAGGAAGGGCCGGCGCATCGCATCCTTGACCCGGTGCGCGACGTTGAGCGCGTTCTCGACCCGGTCCAGGTCCGGGATCAGGATCGTGAACTCGTCGCCGCCCAGGCGCGCCAGGTTGTGCGACTGGTCGCCGCGCGAGACCAGGTCGCTCGGGCGGATGGTTTCGCGCAGGCGCTCCGAGACGATTTTCAGCAGGTGGTCGCCGACGTTGTGGCCGAGCGTGTCGTTGATGCGCTTGAACGCGTCCAGGTCCATGAACAGCACGGCGAATTTCTTGTTGCCGACCTTGGAGCGATTCAGTTCGCGCTCCAGCGTTTCGAGGAAGGCCTGGCGGTTCGGGATGCCGGTCAGGCTGTCGCAATAGGCCAGCCGGCGGATCTGCTCCTCGGTGCGTTTGCGCTCACTGATGTCGCGCACCAGTCCCAGCACCTCGCTCGCGCCGGTCGCCACCAGGCGCGCTTCGAAGTGATGCACCGCGCCGGCGCGTACCAGCTCGTAGTCGACCGAGCCGATGTCGTGCGTCGCGAGCACCACCTGCATCTGTTCGAGGATGCGCTCGGCGGTGTCGCGCGGCAGCACCTCGCCGATATGCTTGCCCACGCAATGGTCGGTCGGACCGGTGACGCTGGCGTCGTGGCCCTGTTCGTAGTCGAGGTAGTAGCCGTCCTTGCTGAGGCGGAAAAAGGTGTCGGGGATGGCCGCCAGCACCGCGCGGTTCTGCGCGTCGGCGATGCGCAGGCGCACGATGGCGTCGCTGGCGCGCAGCACGTACAGCACGCGGTGGCCCAGGATCGGCCAGTTGATCGGCTTCGACACGAAATCGGTGGCGCCCACTTCATAGGCGTTGGTGACCGCTTCGATGTCGTCGCCGCCGGTGACCATGATGATCGGCACGGCGCTGCCGGTTTCGATGCGGCGGATTTCGCGGCAGGCGGTAAAGCCGTCCATGTTCGGCATCTCGACATCCATCAGGATCAGGTCGGGCGCCATGCTCTGGAAGCGTTCCAGCGCCTGCTGGCCATCTTCGGCTTCGATGCCGTCCAGGCCGACCTGGCCGAGCATTTCGAGCATCAAGAGGCGCATCACCGGGTCATCGTCGGCGACCAGCACGACGCCGCGTTTGTTGGAGATAGCTGGCATGTCAATTTTCCTTCTCTAGGATGGCGCTGAGCGAATGCCGCACTGCCTGGAATTCCTGCTCCATGTCGGTGAGGATGACGGCCGCGCCTTCGGTTGTGTCGGTCCGCCCCAGTGTTTCCATATCCTTGCACAGCTGCGCCAATGCTTCAGCGCCTACATTGGCGCTGCTCGATTTGAGGCTGTGTGCGACCTTGCGCAGCTTGCCCGGATCGAGCCCGGCGATCGCGTGGCGCAGCGTGAGCAGGTGGCCGGGCGTGTCGTCGACGTAGGCGGCGATCACCTTGTGCACCAGCGCGTCGCCGCGGTCGCGGCTGAGCGCGCGGATGTTCTCGAGCGCGTGGCGGTTGATGGCGACGCGCTGGATCACTTCGCGCGTTTCGGGCGGCAGCACCGGCGGCTCGTCGTCGTGGTGGACCACGGCGGCGATCGGCATGCCGATCCAGCGCCCGATCACCGCGCCCAGCTGCTGCTGCGTGAATGGCTTGCTCAGGTAATCGTCCATGCCGGCCGCCAAGCAGGCTTCGCGGTCGCCCTGCAGCGCGTTGGCGGTGATGGCGATGATCGGCAGCGTGCGTCCGCGCCCGCCGGCCTGTTCGTGGCGGCGGATTTCGGCGGTGGCCGCGAAGCCGTCCATCACCGGCATCTGGCAGTCCATCAGCACGATGTCGAACAGGCCCTCGCGCACCGCCTGCAGCGCCTGCTCGCCGTTGCGCGCGCACTGGACCACCAGGCCCAGGCTGTCGAGCATGGCGATCGCCACTTCGACATTGACCGGATTGTCTTCGGCCAGCAGCACGCGCCGCACGCGCGCCGGCCTGACCCCTGGCGCGGCGGCCGGCGCGGCCGGCGCGACCGGCGCGGCGGTCTGCGCCGGCAGGTCGGTCGACAGCGCGCCCTTGCCGCGCGGGCGCGTCATGATGCATTCGAACAGGTCGCCGGTGCGGGCCGGCTTGATCAGCTGGTAGGCCACGCCCGCTTCGCGCCGCTGCACCGGGTCGGCCGCCAGGCGGTTGTCGCTGATCAGCAGGATGCGGGTGGCGCTGGTGGCCGGAGCGCGCTTGATGGCGGCCGCCAGCGACAAGCCGCTGGTGCGCTGCAGGTCCATGTCGATGATGGCGACGTCGTAGGGCTGCCTGGCGTGCGCGGCGTTGGCCAGGCGTTCGAGCGCGTCCGTGGCCGAACAAGCGCTGTCGGCGCCCAGCTGCCAGTCGGCCAGCTGCTGCTCCAGGCCTTCGCGGCTGTCCTGCTGTTCATCGACGATCAGCACGCGCAAGCCCTCGATGGTTTTCAGAGCCGTGCCCGGTTCATCGGCGTCGACGCGGCGCTTGTCGAAACTGACGGTGAACCAGAAGACCGAGCCTTGGGTCGGCGCGTTCTCCACGCCGATCTTGCCTCCCATGAGTTCCACCAGCTGGCGCGAGATCGCCAGGCCCAGGCCGGTGCCGCCGTATTTGCGGGTGGTCGAGTCGTCGGCCTGGGAAAACGCTTCGAAGATGCGGCTGCGGGCGTCGCGCGAGACGCCGATGCCGGTATCGTGCACTTCGAAGCGCAAGCCGACCGTGGGGCCGTCCTCGGCGGTGACCTGGACCTTGGCCAGGATCTGGCCGTGGTCGGTGAACTTGATGGCGTTGCCCAGCAGGTTGGCCATGATCTGGCGCAAGCGGTTGGGGTCGCCGCAAATGGCGATCGGGATATCGTTGGCGATGTCGAAGTCGAGCGCGATGCCCTTGGGCTGGGCCTGCGGCGTGTAGATGTTGTTGATGTCGTCGAGCAAGTCCCACAGGTTGAAGTTGATGTATTCGATCGACAGCTTGCCCGCTTCGATCTTGGAAAAATCGAGGATGTCGTTGATGATCACCAGCAAATGCTCGCCCGAACGCTTGACCAGCTTGGTGAAATTGCGCTGGGCGTCGGTCAGCGCCGTGCCCAGCAGCATTTCGGTCATGCCCAGCACGCCGTTCATCGGGGTCCGGATTTCATGGCTCATCGTGGCCAGGAAGGCGCTCTTGGCGCGGCTGGCCGCTTCGGCCGCGTTCTTGGCCTTTTCCAGCTGCTCGGTGCGCACGCCGACCTGGCGCTCGAGCTCGTCGCGATGGTGGGTCAGCGCGGCGCCGCGCCCTTCGATCTGGGCCAGCATGTCGTTGAAGCTGTCGATCAGCGTGCCCAGCTCGTCGGTGCGCTGGTGGCTGATGCGGAAATTGTAGTTCTGGCTGGCCGACACTTTCTGCGCCGCATGGATCAGCTTGGTGACGGGATCGGCGATGCTGCCCTTGAAGCGGCTGGCCAGGATCAGCGCGACCAGCAGCGAACCGCCCATCGCGGCGGCGATCACGCCCAGGCTCTTGAGGATGTCGAGCCACATCGTGGCCAGGTCGGCTTCGATCATGACGATGCCGATCTGGTAGTTGTTCCTGTCCGTCACGGGACGGTACAAGCGCATGCGGGTCGACCAGAAGGTGCTGCCGTCGCGATTGGCGTTGGCCAGCGCGTCGTCGTCCATGCCCATCACCGGCGCATTGGGGGCGGGCTCGGCGCGGCCGGCCGGCACGTATTGCGCGAACAGCATGCCGTTGCGGTCGAACAGCACGGCAGTGGCGATCTCGTCCTTCGCCTTCAGCGCCGCCAGCGTGTTCTGGGCCTGGGTGCGGTCGTTGAACGTCAGCGCGTCGACGCTGTTGGTGCCGATCACGCCGGCGAACGACGACAGCTGCATGCCCTCGTCCTTGCGGTGGTTCAGCACCGAGGTGACCGTGAAGGCGACGAACACGAACAGCAAGGCGGTGCCCGTCGACAAGAACGAAATGATCGTCAACTTCTTGTTGAGACTGGAGCGCTCGAAGTTCAACATGGTTGAAGGCAATTCTTAGTGGGGAATTGGGATTCCGGCAGGAAAAATATACGTGTAAAGAAACTTGACAGTCTTGATTCTGAACAAAGGACGCCCTGTGGCAACTGGGGGGCAATGCTTTGTGGAAGCGTGGAATGGGGTGTTTCCGGGGAGAGAACAGCGAAGGGCTTGCGCTGCCTCAGTATGGATCCCCGCAGGCGCGAGGGCACCGTGGCGTGCGCTGTGATAGGGCGTGCTTGCGATGTCGGGGAAGTTTTCACGTAAGAAAACGGGACGCCGCAGCGTCCCGTTTTCCTAGCAGCAACCGCCGCGTTTTCCTGCTCCGCCGTAACGCGCTTCCTGGCGCTCGCGGAAAAATTCATCGTAGCTCATCATCGGCTCGCCCGGATGGGTCGCCTCCCTGTGCGCGACGTAGGTGCTGTACTCGGGCAGGCCGACCATCAGGCGCATGCTTTGCCCCAGATAGCGGCCGGCCTGGACCAGTTCGCTTAACATGATCAGGCCTGCGCCGTGGCGATGAACGGCGATTCGTTGGCGCTCGGCGTGCCGCTCGCGCGCGCCGCCAGCACCGTGCGCACGCCGTACACCAGCACCGCCAGCACCACCAGCATGAAAAAGCCGGCCAGTGTCGCGTCGACATAATCGTTGAACACGATGCGCTCCATCTGCGCCATGGACTTGGCCGGCGCCAGCACCAGGCCCTGGTCGATCGCCGCCTGGAACTTGTGCGCATGCGCCATGAAGCCGATCTTGATGTTGGCGTGGAAGATCTTCTGCCAGCCGGCGGTCAGCGTGCATACCAGCAGCCACACGGTCGGCACGATCGTCACCCACGCATATTTGGCGCGCTTCATCTTGAACAGCACGCAGGTCGCCAGGATCAGCGCGATGCTGGCCAGCATCTGGTTGGCGATGCCGAACAGCGGCCACAAGGTATTGATGCCGCCCAGCGGATCGACCACGCCCTGGTACAGGAAATAGCCCCAGGCCGCCACGCACAGCGAGGTGGCGATCAGGTTGGCCGGCAGCGATTCGGTGCGTTTCAGCGATGGTGCGAAGGCGCCCAGCAAGTCTTGCAGCATGAAGCGCCCGGCGCGGGTGCCGGCGTCGACCGCGGTGAGGATGAACAGCGCCTCGAACAGGATCGCGAAGTGGTACCAGAAGGCCATCAGCTGCTTGCCGCCCAGCGCGCCCGACAGGATGTTGGCCATGCCGACCGCCAGCGTCGGCGCACCGCCCGCGCGCGAAATGATACTGTTTTCGCCGACATCCTTCGCAGTCTGTATCAGGATGTCGGGCGTGATGACGAAGCCGAGCTGGCTGACCGCGGCGGCGGCCGATTGCGCCGTCGTGCCGAGCAGCGCGCTCGGGCTGTTCATCGCGAAATAGATGCCCGGATCGATGGTCGAGGCGGCCACCAGCGCCATGATGGCGACGAACGATTCCATCAGCATCGCGCCGTAGCCGATGAAGCGGGCGTGCTGTTCGTTCTCCAGCATTTTCGGGGTGGTGCCGGAAGCGATCAGCGCGTGGAAGCCCGACACGGCGCCGCAGGCAATGGTGATGAACAGGAAGGGAAACAGGCTACCCGACCAGACCGGGCCGCTGCCGTCGATGAACTTGGTGATCGCCGGCATCTTGAGGTCGGGCGCGACGAACAGGATGCCGATCGCCAGCGCCATGATGGTGCCGATTTTAAGGAAGGTCGACAGGTAGTCGCGCGGCGCCAGCAGCAGCCACACGGGAATGACGGAAGCGACGAAGCCGTAGCCGATCAGCATCCAGGTCAGTTCGACGCCGGTGTAGGTGAACATCGGCCCCAGCACCGGGCTGGCTTGCACGTACTGCCCGCCGACAATGGCCAGCATCAGCAGTACGAAGCCGATCGCGGAAATCTCGCCGATGCGCCCGACCCGGATGAAGCGCGAATACACGCCCATGAACAGCGCAATCGGAATGGTGGCCATGACGGTGAAGCTGCCCCACGGCGAGCCGGTCAGCGCCTTGACGACGATCAGCGCCAGCACCGCCAGGATGATGACCATGATCATGAAGGTGCCGAGCAGGGCGATGATGCCGGGGATTTCGCCCAGTTCGGATTTGATCAAGTCGCCGAGCGAGCGGCCGTCGCGGCGCGTGGAGATGAACAGGACCATGAAGTCTTGCACGGCGCCGGCGAAGACGACACCGGCCAGTATCCACATCATGCCGGGCAGATAGCCCATCTGCGCGGCCAGCACCGGGCCGACCAGCGGTCCGGCGCCGGCGATGGCGGCGAAGTGATGGCCGAACAGCACGTAGCGGTTGGTGGGGACGTAGTCGAGGCCGTCGTTGAACTTGTTGGCCGGGGTCTGCCGATTAGGGTCGAGCACCAGCACTTTTTCGCTGATGAATTTGCTGTAGAAGCGGTAGGCGATCAGGTAGACGCAGATGGCGGCGGCCACGACCCAGATGGCGTTGATGGTTTCTCCGCGCTTGAGGGCGATGTAGGCCAGCGCGCAGGCGCCGCCCAGCGACAGCGCGGCCCAGCCGGCGTGGCTTGTGAGACGTTTCATGTTGACTCCTCCATTGTTTTTGAGGCGATGCCAGAGTCTCGTCGTCCTCGCGAACGCGGGGGCCCATGCTGACCATGCTCAGTATGGGCCCCCGCTTTCGCGAGGGCGACGGCGCTGAAGTCGCGTTCTTAATGCCGCGCTGGTTAGACCGGCAATGCCGATCTGGATTCCGCGCAGCTTGGCTAAGTATTGAGCAAGCCCACAGCGCCAACAAGCGCACCACTACGCACCGGCCTGCGTAGTACTACGTAGCCGCCGGCGCCCGAAGCAACGTAAAATCGCTGCATGACAACCATCCCCTGCACGGTGCGCGCATGAAGCTGCGCCAAAAGGTCATCTTCCTGGCGATCGCCCCGCTGATCCTGGCGCTGTGCGCGATCGCGCTGTTTGTGCGGCACCAGGCGATCACGCTGGCGCAGCAGCAGCGCGCCACGATCCAGCAAGCCTACCTGGCCAGCAAGGAAGCCGAGCTCGAGCATTACGTGGCGCTGGCCTCGCGCTCGGTTGCGCACCTGGTCGATTCGGGCAAGCGCGACGCCGCCACCATGGACGAAGCCAAGCGCATCCTGGCGTCCCTGAGCTACGGCAGCGACGGCTACTTTTTCGTCTACGATTTCCAGGGCACGGCGCTGATGCATCCACGCCAGCCCGAACTGGTGGGACGCAACCTGTGGGAGCTGCGCGACGCCAATGGCGAGCCGACCATCCAGCGCCTGATCGCCAGGGCCAAGGCGGGCGGCGGGCTGCAGCGCTACATGTGGGCCAAGCCCTCGTCGAACAAGACCGCGCCCAAGCTGGGCTACGTGATTCCGCTGCCGATCTGGGGCTGGATGATGGGCACCGGGATCTACCTCGACGACGTCGACGCGGCGCTGGCCAAGATCGACGCCCAGCAGTCGCGTAACATCGAAAGCACCATGCAGTGGATCGCCGCGCTGGCCATCATCAGCGCGCTGGTGGTGGCGCTGTCGGGCGTGGCGCTCAACATCAGCGAGCTGCGCGTGGCCGACGCCAAGTTGAAAGCGCTGGCGCAGCGGGTGGTCGAATCGCAGGAGGAGGAGCGGGCGCGCCTGTCGCGCGACCTGCACGACGGCATCAGCCAGTGGCTGGTGTCGATCAAGCTGCAGATCGAAGCGGGCGTGATCCGGCTGGGCGGCAACGCCGAACAGCAGCAGGCCGCGCGCGCCAGTTTCGAGCACACCGCCGGCCAGCTGAACGACGTGCTGGGCGAAGTGCGGCGCATCTCGCACGACCTGCGCCCGGCCATCCTCGACGACTTGGGGCTGGCCGCCGCGCTCGACCATCTGGCGCAGGAATTCACCCACAACAGCGCGGTGCCGGTGCACTTCGGCGCGCAGGGCAGCACCGACGGCCTGCCGGACGTGGCCAACACCGTGTTGTTCCGCATCGCGCAGGAAGCGCTGACCAACATCGAACGGCACGCGGGCGCCCGGCACATCGACATCACGCTGGTGCGCGAAGGGCGGCGCCTGACCTTGACGGTGGCCGACGACGGCCACGGCTTCGACCAGGAGCGCGTGGCCAGCCATCCCAAGCGCGGCATCGGCCTGCGCAACATGATGGAACGGATGGACGCGATTGGCGGGCAGCTCCGTATCGCATCGAGTCCGGACGGGACCAGCGTGCAGGCATCGATCGAGGTGGGGCCATGAGCGACATCATCAACATCATGCTGGTGGACGACCACCCGCTGGTGCGCGACGGCTTGCGCGCGCGGCTCGAAGCGGTGCCGCACTTTCGGGTGGTGGCCGAAGCCGATGGCGCCGAGGAAGCGCTGCGCCAGGCCGGCCAGTGCGCCGTTGCGCTGGTGCTCATGGATATCAACATGCGCGGCGTCAGCGGGATCGAGGCCACGGCCAGGTTCCGCGACCAGTTTCCGCAGGTGGCGGTGCTGATCCTGTCGATGCACGACAAGCTCGAATACGTGAGCCAGGCGATGCAGGCCGGCGCGCGCGGCTATGTGCTCAAGGATGCGCCAGGCAAGGACATCGTGCTGGCGATCGAGACCGTGATGGCGGGCGGGATCTACTACAGCGCGGCGCTGGCCAGGCAGCTGGCGCGCCCGCTGGTGCAGGACAACCAGCTGACCGTGCGCGAGCAGGAAGTGCTGCAGCAGCTGGCGCGCGGGCAGTCGAACAAGCAGATCGCCAGGACGCTGGATTTATCGGTGCGCACGGTCGAGACGCACCGCCTGAACATCAAGCGCAAGCTGGGCATCGAGGGACAGGCGGAGCTGATCAGGTTCGCGGTGCAGCATGCGCGCTTCGAGGGAAAGTAGCGGCCGGCGCAGTTCACGGGTGCTATGGAGCCTCGCCTGCGCAAGGACGATGTGCCAAAGGGCGTGCCCGGAATAGGTCACTGCGCCCCAAACGATGCCAAATCAACATCGTCCTTGCGAAAGCGAGGACCCATGCAAACGTGCACAGCGTGACTGTAATTACACTCTGCAAATCGCGCCAATCCACGCCAACAAGCATGATTAGAGTAAGCATGCTATTTATGTACCTAAACATTTACGCGATATGTAGCCTAGTGGCAACTATTTTGATTGCGCTTAGTTAATATCTCTACTAACATGGCACGGATCAATCAACACGAGAACCAGATGGCCTCAACCGAATTAATGTTGCCACCACTGGTACAAATCAACGCAGTGTCGAACATGCAAAACGCGTGGGTCGCACTGAGCCTGCACGTGGAGCCGGTTGTCGGCGATATCGCCGACGGCCTGCGCAGCGTCTTCGCCGAGCCCGACCTGCTGGTCGCCATGGCGCCGCTCGACTGCATCGTCATGCTGGCCTCGCCGATGGTCATTGACGAGGCGCTGGCCGCGCTGATGCCGGCCAGCCGCGTCAGCTTTGCCATCGCCGCCGCCGCGCTGCAGGACGAGGCGAGCTGCCAGCGCGCGCTCGCGCTGCAAGCGCTGGGCTACCGCATCCTGGTCGACGGCGCGCCGCCGGCCGGCATGACGCTGCCGGCGACGCTGCGCGCAGTGGCATCCGACTTCAGCGCCGCGGCGCCCGCATCCAAAGTGCTGCAACTGGTGTTCGGCCCGCACCTGGCGCACGGCGTGCACAGCGTCGAGCGCCTGAACCAATGCGCCCAGGCGGGCTTCGAATGGTTCAGCGGCGACTACCCGCTGCACCCGGCCGCATCGGAAGACCCGCAAGACGGCAGCTCGCGCAAGCGCCTGATGACCTTGCTCGGCATGCTCGCGCGCGACGCCGACACACGCGAAATCGAAGCCATGCTCAAGCAGGATCCGGCGCTGTCCTACCATGTGCTCAAGCTGGCCAATTCGGCCGTGTTTGCGCACTCCACGCCGATCACCAGTTTCAGCCAGGCGATCAGCGTGCTGGGCCGGCGCCAGCTGCAACGCTGGCTGCAGCTGCTGCTGTACGCGCGCCAGGCGCCGGACGGCGTCGCCAATCCTTTGCTGCCGGTGGCCGCCTTGCGCGCCGCGCAGATGGAGTCGCTGTGCAAGGCGCGCGGCGGCGAGCGCGAAGAGCAGGACCTGGCCTTCATGACCGGCGTGTTCTCGCTGCTAGACCTGCTGTTCGCGCTGCCGATGGCGGAGATCGTCGGCGCGCTCAGCCTGCCGCCGATGGCCGCCAGTGCGCTGCTCAAGCGCGAAGGCCCGTTCGGCGAGCTGCTGGCGCTGATCGAAGCGGACCGGGTCGACCTGGCCAAATTGGACGCGGCAGCACTGGCGCCGGAGCCGTGGTGGCAAAGCCAGCTGCACGCCTACCACTGGGCGATTCAAGTAAGCCGGAACCTCTAGCATGTTCCTGCGACCGCCCACCGACATCATCAGCAGCAGCGTGGCCCTGTGCGAAGCGGTCATGCACATGCGCGGCGACTTCCTGGCCGAGGAACTGGGGCGTTTGGCGCGCAACCTGCTGGGCAGTCCATTCGGCAGCTACGTGGCGCAGGACAGCTTGGGCGGCGCGGCCGATGCCGACGCCGGCGAACTGATACCGACCAACCTGGAAGGCCTGGTCCAGGACATCGTTTGCAACGGCCAGCACTACGGGCGCTACGCCGTGTGGGGCCGGCCGATCTACGACGCCGGCGACCGCCAGCACCTGGCCAGCCTGGCCACGCTGACGGCCAACCTGCTGCAGATGCACATGCTGGCGCTGCGCACCACGCACGCCTACGCCGACATCGAACGGCAGCTGTCGCACCAGACCCAGATCCTCGACCAGATCAACGAATCGGTGCTGACGATGGACCAGACCGGCTACATCACCAGCTGGAACACGGGCGCCGAACGGCTGTTCGGCTACACCGCGCTGGAAGCGGTCGGGCGCAGCATCCTGTTCCTGTACGTGGACGAGGACACCGCCTTCCACGACGCCTTCATGGAGCAGGGCGGGCAGGTGATGGAAGTGCGGCGCCGCAAAAAATCGGGCGACATCTTCTGGGCCAGCATGTCGCTGGCGCCGCTCAAGGACGTCCACGGACGCCCGGCGGGCCTGATCGCCTACCTGAGCGACATCACCGAACGCAAACGCACCGAGGAAAAGCTGCACGAGCTGGCCTACCGCGATGCGCTGACCAGCCTGCCTAACCGGGCGCTGCTGACCAAGCTGCTCGACCAGTCGATGGCGGTGGCGCAGCGCAACGAGGCCAATGGCTGCGTGCTGTTCATCGATTTGAACCGCTTCAAGCCGATCAACAATGCGCTGGGGCGGCGCATCGGCGACGAGCTGCTGCGCCAGGTGGCCCAGCGCTTTCGCGCGGCGCTGCGCGAGCAGGACGTGGTGGCGCGCCTGTCGGGCGACGAATTCGCGGTCGGCCTGTTCGACCTGCACCAGCATTTTGAAGCGACCACGGTGGCGCGCAAGCTGCAGGCGGCGCTGGTTGAACCGTTCATGATCGAAGGGCACCACCTGCGGGTGGGCGCGAGCATCGGCATCAGCGTGTATCCGCAAGACGGGGCCGATGCCGAAACGCTGCTGCGACTGGCCGACATCGCGATGGCGCGCGCCAAGCAGGGCGGCAGCGGCGACGACGAGAGCGTGGCGTTCTACAGCCGTGAAATGAACCAGGACATGCAGGAGCGCATGCGGCTCGAGTCCGACTTGCGCCACGCGCTGCAGAACGGCGAGCTGCTGCTGCACTACCAGCCCAAATTTGAGATCGGCAGCAACAGCATGGTGGGCGCCGAGGCGCTGGTGCGCTGGCTGCATCCGCAGCGCGGGCTGATAGCGCCGGCCGATTTTATTCCGCTGGCCGAATCGACCGGGCTGATCGTGCAGCTGGGCGAGTGGGTGCTGGAAGAGGCGTGCACCCAGGCGGCGCAGTGGATGCGGGCCGGCTTGCCGCCGTTTCGGCTGGCGGTGAATGTATCGGCGCGCGAGTTTTCGCCGAGCTTGCCGTCGCGCGTGGCGGCCACGCTGGACCGGCATGGGCTGGCGCCGTGCTGGCTGGAGCTGGAGATCACCGAGAGCACGCTGATGCGCGACATCGAGCGCGTGATCGACATCATGGACCAGATCACGGCGCTGGGCGTGACGCTGTCGCTGGACGATTTCGGGACCGGCTATTCGAGCCTGTCGTACCTGAAGCGCTTCCCGATCGACACCTTGAAGATTGACCGCTCGTTCACGACCGGGATCCCGGAAGACGGCAACGACTGCGCGATCGCCAGCACGATCATCAGCATCGGCCAGCAGCTGGGGCACCGCGTGATCGCGGAAGGGGTGGAGACGGCCGAGCAGCTGGAGTTCCTGCGCGGCGCCGGCTGCGACGAGGTGCAGGGCTATCTGTTTTCGAAGCCGCTGGCGGCGCTGCCGTTCGAGCAGGCGCTGCGCGAGAGCTGGTTGCCGGAGCGGTAGTCGGCGCTGGGTACCGAACTGCCGTGGCAGCTGCAGAAATCGCGCTTCGTGCGATACCAACCAACCCCAACCCACGTCCTCCTTGCGAAGGGGACATGCGTGCATTTCCCCCATACACCTGTGCTCAGATTCCGATCTGAAACGGAGCCAATTGCGGATCCGTCCACCCATGTTGAGGCGGCACCCCTGACCGGAAGCCCAGCAACCGCCGCTTGCGTGCTGATTTCTGTATAATGCGGGTCTGCAGGAAGCGTGGCCGAGCGGTTGAAGGCACCAGTCTTGAAAACTGGCGACGGGTTACACTGTTCGTGAGTTCGAATCTCACCGCTTCCGCCAGATAAGCCCTTGATTATAAAGGGCTTTTTTGTTTTCAGCGCGCCGGTTTTTAGTGTCGCGCTCGTACTTTTGAAGCGATTTCTAAGGCTGGTTGCGGAAATGGTTTCCGCAACCCTGCAACTGTGATGCCTATCCCGGCCTTATAAAAGGCTGCTTTCGCGCTTCGAAACAAACGTCTCGCTGCATGCTGTGCATTGATATATATCGTTTCCAGCGGACATGCGGACTGGTCTAAGTGCTGCTTGGAGCCCCCGCGCTGTCCAGCACGCCGGGCATTGAAAATCCCCGTCGACCCACGGCGAAAATTCATCCGCCCGATGACCGGCTGAAACCGAAGACTCCAGCCTTAGCTTGAGTTCTTCAAGTTGAAGTTCGGCCTCAGTAATTTCGCGGCGTAAGTAGGGATTTTGTCCTGCGAGGTTGTTTGCAACTCGACGCGCAATCTGTATCAGATTGGTCTTAAATTCGGGCATTAGCTTGATGGTTTGAGAACAGGGGGCAACATTGTAGCCTATTGCGGGCTGATGGAAATAATTGCTGCCCCCTGGCAAATCTCGTTAGAGGCCTATCGGGTAGGGCTGACGGCCTGCCCGATGCGGCGATAGACGCGCTCGGTGATGTCTTTCTCGGTATGGCCAAGCAAGGCGCTGGCTGCGGTCGTGTCAACGATCTCGCTCGCCGACTTGGCGCGGATATCGCGGAATTGAAACGCCTTGATGCGCTCGGCCAAAGCCTCGTTGCCTACCTTTTTGCACGCCTCGACGGCCGCCTTGCGCGCGAAATCAAAGCGCACGCGCAGGTGCCACTTCTTCACTTGTTCGCCGCTTGGAAGCGAGACCAGGTAGCCGGCCTTACGATCAGGTCGGGCCTGGATGCGCTCGATAACACTGGCCAGCTCTGACTTAACTGAATTTTCTTCGAGCAGGATCCGGAGGAACTTCGCGGTCTTTCCCTGCCTAACCTGGAGGGCGCCGTCGACGATATCCGCATCGCGCATCTTTAGCACGTCGCCTGGACGCTGCCCTGTCAGATAGTTCAGGTCCATGGCATCCTGCAGTTCCGCGCATGCCACCTGGCGCACAGCCTTCCAGACATCCTTGTCGGCGTAGAAATCGCGCGGCTTTTCCTTGTTCTTGCGCACCCCTCGGCAAGGATTCTCGTTTTTCGTGTAACCCCACTCGCGCGCCATGTTGAAGATGTGGGACAGCAGCGTGACCTCGCGATTGGCCCGTACTTTCGCCGTCCGCGCGTCGC
>JANYGW010000182.1 GCA_025359245.1 Massilia sp. | reverse complement strand
TGGCCACGCTGCGCGAGCGCGTGGCCACGGCCGCCCAGCCGGCCATTCTGCTGACACTGCTGGTGACGATGCTGTGGGCGATGGCCAGCTACAGCACCTACACCTATCTGGCGCTGTTCATCAGCGCGACCACCACGCTGCGCGGCGCGCACATCGGCTACATCCTGTTCGCCTGGGGCGCATCGGCGGCACTGGGCCTGGCCATCAGCGCCAAGGCCATCGACCGGCACGGGCCGCGCGCCGTCATCCTGCCTGCGCTGACGACGTCGGCAGCGAGCTTCTTGCTCCTGTCCGGCAGTGCACATCTGATGGCGCGCAGCTGGGAGATCGTGCCGGTTGTCGCCGCCGTGGTGGCGTGGGGGATTTCTCACTGGGCCTTTTATCCGGCGCAGCAAACGGCGCTGGTCGGCGTGGCGGGTGTGAAATCGGCGCCGATCGTGCTATCGCTCAATGCCTCGTTCATGTACCTCGGCTTCTCGCTCGGCGCTGGCGCAGGCTCGCTCACGCTCACTTACAGCAGCGTCGCCAACCTGGGCTATGTCAGCGCGCTGAGCATGATCGCGGCGCTGGCGTTGACGGTGGCCAACGGGCGCCGGCTGCAGGCGAAGAGCGCATTATTGATCCTGGCCTGATTGGCCATACCAAAGGATGCTGCGCGACGGCTATATCGGTGAGCTGCGCTCGGTACGCCTGCATGTCAGCGTGGCCGCACCACCCCCGATGCCTGACAACCGGCATGCGCCGACGTGAAGTCGTTTTCCAAGTTACGCTTGGCCGCGCTGTCCGAATAATGGATATATCATGTTGGCATGATCAAACATCCGAGACATCCCGCCGTGGTGGCCGTAGCTGTGTTTGCTCTGCAATGCGGTGTCGGCTTTCTTTGGTCGTATGCAGCATTTCACGGGCTGATCGGGCACTGCCGTCCGGATCTGCTCGAGCTTTATACCAGCGAGGTTTTTGTCGTGTACAACGTCAGTTCGCTGTTGTTGCCGGCACTGGTATCCTCCGGTTGGATCACCTTTATTTTCCATAAATCAGAGCGGCTTACCATCTCAATGGGCTTGGTATTTCTTGCTGCAGCCGTATTCGCCCAGCACAATCACTGGCTAGCTGTTCGGGCGTGCTACGGCGCCACATGGTAAATTCACGGAATCGCGGGTAGCTGACCGGCCAACTCAAGCTCTGGCTCAAAGGATCACATGCAAAGTGAACGCAAAGACTTTCCCGGCGCCGATGGCCAGCTGCTGTCGGCCCGGCTCGATGCGCCCGACGCCGACATCAAGGCCTATGCGCTGTTTGCGCATTGCTTCACCTGCAGCAAGGACGTGTTCGCGGCCAGCCGCATCGCGCAGGGCCTGGCCGCCAAGGGCATCGCGGTGCTGCGCTTCGACTTTACCGGCCTGGGCGCGAGCGAAGGCGATTTCGCCAACACCAATTTTTCGTCGAACGTGCAAGACCTGGTCGCCGCCGCCAATTTCATGCGCGCGCAACTGCAGGCACCGGCGCTGATCATCGGGCACAGCCTGGGCGGGGCGGCAGTGTTGGCCGCAGCCGGGGACATCGCCGAAGTGAAGGCCGTGGTCACGATCGGCGCGCCCAGCGATCCGTCGCACGTGACCAAACTGTTCGGCGATCACCTGGCGGCGATCAATGCCGACGGCCAGGCCCTGGTGCAACTGGCCGGGCGCCCGTTCACCATCAAGCGCCAGTTCCTGCTGGACGCGGCCGAACAGCATTTGAATGAGAAAGTGGCGCACCTGCAGCGCGCGCTGATGGTGATGCATTCGCCGCAAGACACGACCGTCGATATCAGCAATGCGCTGCATATCTTCACGGCGGCCAAGCATCCGAAATCGTTCGTCTCGCTCGATGGCGCCGATCACCTGCTCACGCGCAAGGAAGATGCCGAATGGGTCGCCGGTGTGATCGCGGCCTGGAGCGCCAGGTATATCGGCTAAGCCGGATCAGGTCCGGATGCCGTTGGCGTCATGGTTGCCGCGCCGCCGGCCTGATGGGCTCAGCACGCGCAGCGCCAGCGCCGGGTTCAGCGCGTGCTTGGCAAAATAATCGGTTGCGGCCGACAGCCCCAGCATGGCGTGCAGCACGATGCCCACTTCAACGCGCTGGGCGGTGAGGGTGTCGGGACGGCCGACGGACCTCAGCGGCCATTCGGCGCCAGGCGCGGGCGTGCCGCTGGCACTCGACGCAGATGTGATCAGCCGGCAGGCGGCGGCGAGGTTGGTTTCTAGAACATATGGCAGGTGACCGGCAGGAAGTTTTGAATTACTCATGCGCACATATTGCACGAAAAAAATGAGTTATTCCGTACGGCAGGCCGCATACGCCATCGAAATGTGCGACGGGTGCGGCACTGGCCTTGTCAGCTCAGGCTGGCGTCCGTGTCGGCGCGGCGGCGTCGCCCGGCCGTGCTCAACACGCGCTGGGCAATCTTGGCGCTGACGTCGTGCCGGGCCATGTAATCGGACGCGGCCGACGCACCCAGCATCGCGTTGACGATCAGTCCCACTTCGATGTATTTGGCGGTAATCGTATCCGGTCGTCCCAGCGGGACGGGGGCGGCAACGGCCGCGGGGGCAAGCCCGGCGGGACGGGTTTCAGCAAGGGCCTTGGCGTTGCTGATAGCTTGGAGTAGGTTGTTCATGGATGTATCTTGCGCCATACGACCCCCGTTTTCTGTGCGGCACACCACGTAAAACACACTATCACTACTCGTCGTCGAATTCTTCGGCGAGGTTCTTCCAACCCTTGCTCTTGGCAAAGGCGGCGAATTCTTCGGGCGCCTCAAGCACAATCAGCTTGCGCTCTTGCAGGCCGGTATCGCTGTGCGTGAAGTTGGGACCCACGTAGCCCAGCGCGCGCAGGCGGTCGATGATGTTGCCGACCAGGGTTTTATCCCGGTACAGCCCACCGTCGACCGGCGCGGCGAAGTCCACGTACACGTCAATAATGCCGTAACCCTCGTCGAAAATGCGTATCGCCTTGACGTCGTGGGAGTGGCCGCTGCTGTCGCTGGCCTTGAACGGGCCGCTCAGCTGGATGTCGGTATCGGTAGTCATGGGGGAAGCATAACATTTTCAGCGCGACACCGTGTTGCGGCCCTGGTGTTTGGCGCGGTACAGCGCCTGGTCCGCCATTTCGTAGGCTTGCGCCATCGGCACCTCGGCCCCGGGCGCGAGGAAGGCCAGCCCGGCCGACAGCGTGGCCCTGCCATGCGGCAGGTTGCATGCGTGCGCAATGGCGAGCGCGGCGAACTGCGCGCGGATGCGCTCGGCCAGGTCTAGGCTTTCCTGTTCGGTCGTGGTGGCGAACAGGCAGGCGAATTCGTCGCCGCCGATACGGAACGCCAGGTCGCCCGGCCGGTTCAGCGCCGCGGCGATGCTGCGCGCGACCTGGGCCAGCACCACGTCGCCCTGGGGATGGCCATAGCAATCGTTGTAGCCCTTGAAACTGTCGACGTCGGCCAGCATCAGGGTCAGCGTGCGGCCGTCGCGGTGGGCACGGCGCTGCTCCTCCATGAACAGCATGTTGAAATAGCGGCGGTTCTTCAGGCCGGTCAGGTCGTCGGTGATGCTCTCGAACTGCGCCCGGCGCGCCTCGGTGATGTCGTTCGAGATGGCGCAGGTGCCGCACACGGCGCCGTCGGCGTCGTACAGGGGAAACTTGACGGTGGCGTAGGTGTGCGCGCTCTTGTCGCGGTGATAGACGGTCTCTTCTTCAAACAAGGGCCGCTGTTCGGTGGCGGCGCGCACGTCGTTGCGCCACAGCTGTTCGGCAATGTCGGCAGGGAAAAGATCGAACACGCTGCGCCCCACGAAGTTGGCCGCGTCGTAGCCGTCAAGGACCTCAAAATGCCGGTTCGCCATCAAGACCGTGCCATGCAAATCCTTGCTGGAAATGAGCAGCGGGGCATAGTCGAGGATCGCACCATGCAGGCGGCCGGCATCGTGCAAACGGGCCAGTTCGGCGCGCAACTGTGCATTTTCTTGCACTGCCGCTTCCAGCGCTTCCAGCGTGGCGTCGGATTCTTTGGGCATGAGTGCCTGTATGGATAAATATGGAACAGCTTAACGCTTTGCCTGCCGATTTACGAAATATTTTACGCCCCATTGGGCCGCAAATCGCGTTTTTCAAGGTCTTGAAAAGAGCTTGGATCAGCATTAGATGGGCTTCGACGGATGCTCAACCGAGGTCCGCCAACCTATCGCTTAACCACTACAAGGATATGCATCATGCGTACATTCGACCTGACTCCCCTCTATCGTTCGGCCATCGGTTTCGACCGCCTGGCCAACTTGCTGGAATCGCAGCGCGCCGAGGCGCAGCCCAGCTATCCGCCATACAACATCGAACTGGTCAGCGAAGACAAGTACCGGATCGTGATGGCGCTGGCCGGATTTGACCGTTCGGAAGTGGAGATCGTTGCAGAGCGCGACGTGCTGCACGTGACCGGGCGCAAGCAGAAGGATGAGCAGCAGCGCACCTACCTGCATCGCGGCATCGCCGCGCGCGACTTCGAGCAGCGCTTCCAGCTGGCCAATCACGTCAAGGTCACCACGGCCGCGTTCGACAACGGCATGCTGACCATCGAACTGGTGCGCGAAGTGCCGGAAGCGCTCAAGCCGCGCAAGATCGTTATCGAGGGCGGTGACAACGTGCAGCCGCTCGAGCAGCGCCTGGCCGCCTAAGCAGCGGCCCTTAGGGCAACAGGACGGGGCGCCCGCAGTGTGGGGCGCCCCGTCCCGATTCCGGCACGCCACACGGCCGGTAAAACTTAAGCAAACCCTAAGTCTGCTCACGCATCATTATCACCATCTGCAAACCCTTTCAATCCAGGAGCAAGTCATGCATAACGAAGGTGCCATCACTGCCATCACCGCTAAGCGACTCACGCTCGCCCTTGTCGCCGCAGGCGCCATCGGCGGAGCGATTGGAGCGATTTCGGTCAACCATAACAATGCGCTCGCCTCCGGTGTCGTCGCCGTGCCCGCCGCCGTGGCCGCCCCTGTCGCAGCCGCAGCGCCCGCCGTGGCCGCCGCGGACACGCCGCGCGCGCCAATCGCGGCCGGCGTGTTGCTGCCCGACTTTACCCAGATCGTCGCCCACAACGGCCCGGCCGTGGTCAATATCCGCGTCACCGGCAGCACCAAGACGGCGGCCGAAGGCCGCGTCCAGCGCGGCCCGCAGATCGACGAGGACGATCCCTTCTTTGAATTTTTCCGTCGCTTCCAGGGACCGCAGAACACGCCGCGCTCCCAACGCGAACGGCCCGTTTTTGGCACTGGTTCCGGGTTCATCATCAGCCCGGACGGTGTCATCCTGACCAACGCGCACGTGGTGCGCGACGCCAAGGAAGTCATCGTCAAGATGCAGGACCGGCGCGAGTACCGTGCGCGCGTGCTCGGCTCCGACCCGAAGACCGATGTGGCGGTGCTCAAGATCGACGCCAAGAATCTGCCGACCGTCCCGGTGGGCCGCTCGAGCGAACTGAAAGTGGGCGAATGGGTGCTGGCGATCGGTTCGCCGTTCGGGCTGGAGAGTTCGGTGACCGCTGGCGTCGTCAGCGCCAAGGGCCGCTCGCTGCCCGACGACAGCAACGTGCCCTTCATCCAGACCGACGTCGCCGTCAACCCGGGCAACTCGGGCGGGCCGCTGTTTAACACCAAGGGCGAAGTAATCGGCATCAATTCGCAGATCTACAGCCAGACTGGCGGCTACATGGGCCTGTCGTTCGCGATCCCGATCGACGTCGCCTTCCGCATCAAGGAGCAGATCGTCGCCACCGGCAAGGTGCAGCACGCCAAGCTGGGCGTGACGGTGCAGGAAGTGAATCAGGGCTTCGCCGATTCGTTCAAGCTCGATTCGCCCGAAGGCGCGCTGGTGGCCAACGTCGAAAAAGGCGGCGCCGCCGACAAGGCCGGCATCAAGTCGGGCGACGTGATCCGCAAGCTCAATGGCCAGCCCATCATCGCCTCGGGCGACCTGCCGGCCATGCTGGGCCTGGCCAAGCCGGGCGACAAGGTCGCGCTCGACATCTGGCGCGACGGCAAGGTGGTGCGCCTCGACGCGCGCCTGGCCAACGCCGACGACAAGACCGAGCCGGGCGAACGCCAGGACACGGCCAGCGCCGACAACAGCGCCAGGCTGGGGCTGGCCTTGCGCCAGCTCGACCCGAACGAGCGGCGCAGTTCCGGCATCGCGTCCGGGCTGGTGATCGAGGACGCGTCGGGCGCGGCCGCCAACGCCGGGGTCCAGCCGGGCGACGTGCTATTGTCGGTCAATGGGCGCGTCGTGACCACGGTCGCCCAGGTGCGCGACGTGGTGGGCAAGTCGACCAAGTCGGTCGCCTTGCTGATTCAGCGCGGCGCTGACAGAATCTTTATACCGGTGCGTATCGGCTGATTGGGGAAGTAATGCGGTTATTGCTGGTGGAAGACGACACCATGATCGGCGAAGTGGTGCTTGACCTGCTCAGGGCCGAGCACTACGCCGTCGACTGGGTCAAGGATGGTGAAATGGCCGACACGGCGCTGCGCCAGTCGCAGAGCTACGACCTGGTCATCCTTGACCTGGGGTTGCCGCGCAAGGACGGCATCGAAGTATTGCGCGCCATGCGCAGCCGCAAGGACCGCACCCCGGTGCTGATTGCCAGCGCGCGCGACGCGGTCGAACAGCGCATCGCCGGGCTCGACGCCGGCGCCGACGACTACGTCCTCAAACCGTATGACCTCGACGAACTGCTGGCGCGCTTGCGCGCGCTGCTGCGGCGCGCCGCCGGGCGCGCCGAACCGATCTTCGAATACAAGAACATCTCGATCAACCCGGCCACCCGCGAAGTGCAGGTCGACGGCGCCGCCGTCACCCTGTCGGCGCGCGAATGGGCGGTGCTCGAAGCGCTGATCGCGCGTCCGGGCGCGGTGCTCTCGCGCACCCAGCTCGAGGAAAAGCTGTACAGCTGGCGCGATGAAGTGAGCAGCAACGCGGTCGAAGTGTATATCCACGGGCTGCGCAAAAAGCTGGGCAGTGAACTGATCCAGAACGTGCGCGGCGTCGGCTATATGGTGCCCAAGCCATGAAAGTGTCGCATTCGCTGCGCGGGCGGCTGTTGTGGTTCCTGCTTGCCGCCATCAGCATCGCCGCCGTGGTGCAGGCCTCGATCGCCTATCGCACGGCGCTCGACAACGCCGACCAGATTTTCGACTACCACATGCAGCAGATGGCGCTGGCGCTGCGTTCGAGCGCGCCGCTGTCCAATTCCGAAGTCAACGCCGCCGCCGCCACCGACGCCGAAAACAATGAACTGATGGTGCAGGTATGGACCCCGGACGGGGTGCAGGTATTTCGCACGGTGTCGAGCGCACGCCTGCCGCAGCACGCGGTGCTCGGTTTTTCCAACGTCAACGAGAACAACACGACCTACCGCGTGTTCTCTATCCAAACCCCGACCCAGACCCTGCAGGTGGCGCAGGACATGGCGGTGCGCCGCAACATGGCCGGCAACATGGCCTTGCGCACGGTCGGCCCGATCGCCGTGATGATGCCGATCCTGATGCTGGTGGTGTGGTGGGTAGTCAGCGGCTCGCTGCAGCCGGTGGCGCGGGTGCGCGCGCAGGTGGCGGCGCGCCAGGCCGACGACCTGTCGCCGGTGTCCGAAGCGGGGCTGCCCGACGAAGTGCTGCCGCTGGTGCAGGAACTCAATTTGCTGTTCGGGCGCGTCAAGACCGCGTTCGAAGCGCAGCAGCATTTCGTGGCCGACGCCGCGCACGAACTGCGCACGCCGCTGGCCGCGCTCAAGCTGCAGGCGCTGAGCCTGGAGCGGGCCGACAGCAGCGAAGCGCGGGCGGTGGCCGTGGGGCGCCTGACGGCCGGCATCGAACGCTCGACGCGGCTGGTCGAACAATTGCTGGTGCTGGCGCGCCAGGAGGCCAGCGCGGCCGGCGGGGCGCGTGACCAGCCGGTCGAACTGGCGGAGCTGGCGCGCCGCACCGTGGCCGACATGGCGCCGGCGGCGCAAGGCGCGGGCATCGACCTGGGCTTGCAGCGCGCCGACGCGGCCATGGTGACCGGCCAGCCTGACGCGCTCCAGATCCTGATGCGCAACCTGGTCGACAACGCGATCAAATACACGCCGGCGGGCGGCACCATCGACGTGCAGGTCTGCGCGGGGGAGGGCGGGCCGAGCCTGTGCGTCGAAGACAGCGGCCCCGGCATCGCGGCAGAAGAACGCGAACGGGTGTTCGACCGCTTCTACCGGATCGCCGGCAGCGAAGCCAATGGCAGCGGCCTGGGACTGGCGATCATCAAGGCGATCGCCGCGCGCCACGGCGCACTGCTGGCGCTGGGCCAGTCCGAGCGCCTGGGCGGCCTGAGCGTGACGATCCAGTTTCCGCCGGCGCCACCGAAGCCGTAAAAAAACCGGGGTCAGACCACTTTTTCAAGAGAGAAAACGTGGTCTGATCCCGGTGTTATGCGCGTCGACGCGGATTACTTGGCGATCTGTTGCAGCAGCACGAAGCCTTCATGCCGGATCGCGGTGTCGGCGTCTGCCAGCGCCTTGTAGGCCTTGGCGAACTCGGGACGCTGCATGTCCTTGCGTTCGGCCGCGGTCGCGTTCGGCATCGCCGGCTCGCCGTAGCTGCCTTTGCTGTTATACATCTGGTACACGACCTTCTTGCCGTATGGCGAATTATAGAAGCGCGCCATTTCGTTCGCCGTGTCGACGCTGATGGTGCGGGCCAGCGGGTACGCCAGGCGCGCGTAGATTTGCTCCTTCGGCACTTTGTCGAGCTTGGCGTACGCCGCGGTGCGCTGCTCTTCGCTCGCGTAGCGGCTGGTGCCGGTAATCGTGCGCATCATTTTTTCCATCTGCATCGCTTCCATCAGGCTGGTGACCGCCTTGACCTGGCCTACCGTGACCACGCCCGCGGCCGGCGCGGCAGCCGGCGCCGCGGCCAACGAGACCGGGCTCGATGCGATCAGTACGGCCAGACCCAGCATTTTCATCAATTTCATTTGGTTCCTGTTAGTGGTGTTGTTGCGAGGCACTCATCATAACAAATGTGCATCATTGCAGGCGGATTTCGGTGGCGCCGCCGACAAAAATCGTGTCGCCGTCG
This sequence comes from Massilia sp., assembly GCA_025359245.1. GTDB lineage: Bacteria > Pseudomonadota > Gammaproteobacteria > Burkholderiales > Burkholderiaceae_D > Telluria_A. Next base: position 27,861 of record JANYGW010000182.1, on the reverse strand, counting down.
ACGCGCGCGACGATCCGGCACGGATTGCCCAGCGGCGCGCCCTGCAGCATGACCAGTCCATGCTGCAGCGATGCCGCCAGCGCGCCGGCTGCAACCCCGGTGGCGCTGTCTTCGAGCGCCGGGTCGAGGTGATTGAAGTTGCGTCCTTCGTAGGTGTGCTCGCCGGTGCGGCAATATACATAACAGCCGTTCACGCCATTCGTCCTGCCCCACGCGATGATGCGCTCGAGCGGCGGGCGCAGCGCGTGCAGGGTGGCCGTGTCGTGCACCTCGATCAGCAGCTTGGCGCTGCCGACCGACGACAGCAGCGGCATCGAGGCCAGCGCCAGGCCAGGTGCGCCGAGCAGCTCGGCGGCCAGGCCGGGCGCGATGTCGACCGGGGCCACGGCCTGGCGCTGCACCGCCGCGAAGGTGCCGGCCGCGTCGTGCGACAGCTGCAGCAGCTGGCCGCGCATGGCCGTCCTGAGCGTGGCCGGGCCGCGCGCACACAGGATGCGCGCGGCCGCCAGCGTCGCGTGCAGGCACAGCGGGCTGCGCGCATGCGTATAGTAAAAATCGGCGTCGACCGGTTCGCCCGGAGCGCCGGCGCCAAGGAACACGCAGGCGCCCGTGTTGTGCGCGCTGGCGAAGGCCTGGCGCTCGGCCGGGTCGGCGGGGCCGTGTTCGATCACCAGCGCCGCATTGCCTTTGCCGGTGACGGCGCCGAAGCTGAGTAAGTCGTGAACTTGCATGGCTCTCCTGGATGGTACGCATGATTATCCATCAGCCGCGCAGAACGCGCAGAGGTTGGATTTTTGGCGCTTCCGCTCCGATGCGCTATACTGTGTTTTTATACAGTAGTTTTCAATTCCTCGTATGTCTTCCGCGCCCCTGGCCCAGAGCCTGCCCGACTATGCCGAGCTGTTCTGCCTGTCCAATTTCTCCTTCCTGCACGGCGCTTCGCATGCCGAGGAGCTGGTCGCGCGTGCCGTCCAGCTGGGCTACAGCGCGCTGGCGATCACCGACGAATGTTCGCTGGCCGGCGTGGTGCGGGCCCATGCCGAGGCCAAGAAGGCCGCGCTGCCGCTGCTGATCGGCGCCCATTTCCACCTGACTCACCCGGACGGCAGCGCCGCGCTGTCGCTGGTCGTGCTGGCGCAAAACCGCAATGGCTACGGCAACCTGTCCGAACTGATCACGCTGGCGCGCACCCGCAGCGAGAAGGGCACGTATGTGCTGACGCCGGCCGATTTCAGCGCGCCGTCCCACCTTTGCCAGCTGCCCGACTGCCTGGCCATCCTGCTGCCGGCCTATCCCGGCTACGAGCGCGCCGACGTCGACCGCCTGCACGCGCAGGCCGCCTGGATCGCAGCCACCTTTCCCGGGCGCGCCTGGATCGGCCTGAACCTGCTGCACCGCGCCTTCGACGATGCCCACCGCGCCACGGTCGAGGAGGTCGCGTGGCAGCATGGCCTGCCGATCGCCGCGCTCGGCCACGTGTGCATGCACGTGCGCTCGCGCAAGCCGCTGCACGACACCTTGTGCGCGATCCGGATCGGCAAGCCGGTCGGCGAGTGCGGCTATGCGCTGGCGCAGAACGCCGAACAGCACCTGCGCGCGCGCCTGCGCCTGGCCAACATCTACGCGCCCGAGGCGCTGGCCGAGACGGTGCGCATCGCGCGCCTGTGCACGTTCTCGCTCGACGAGCTGCGCTACGAATATCCCGACGAGCTGGTGCCGCCCGGCGAAACGCCCGGCAGCTACCTGCGCAAGGAAACCTACATCGGCGCGCACCAGCGCTTTCCGCTGGGGATACCGGCGCGCGTGCAGGCCCAGATCGAACATGAGCTCGAGCTGATCGTTTTTTTGCGCTACGAGCCGTATTTCCTGACCGTGTACGACATCGTGCGCTATGCGCGCTCGGTCGGCATCCTGTGCCAGGGACGCGGCTCGGCGGCCAATTCGGCCGTCTGCTACTGCCTGTGCATCACCGAGGTCGACCCGGCGCGCGGCAACCTGCTGTTCGAGCGCTTCATCTCCAGGGAGCGCGACGAGCCGCCCGACATCGACGTCGACTTCGAGCACCAGCGGCGCGAAGAGGTGATCCAGTACATCTACAACAAGTACGGGCGCGAGCGCGCCGCGCTGGCCGCGGTGGTGATCAGCTACCGTCCCAAGAGCGCGCTGCGCGACGCCGGCAAGGCGCTCGGCATCGACCTGGCCATCGTCGAAAAGGTCGCCAAGACGCACCACTGGTTCGACAGCAAGGAAGACCTGATCCGGCGCCTGGCCGAATGCGGCCTCGATCCCGAATCGACGCTGGCGCAGCAGTGGGCCACGCTGGCCCAGCGCCTGCTCGGCTTCCCGCGCCATTTGTCGCAGCATCCGGGCGGCTTCGTGATCGCCCAGGGCAAGCTGTCGCGCCTGGTGCCGATCGAGAACGCCACCATGGTCGAGCGCAGCGTGATCCAGTGGGACAAGGACGACCTCGAAGAACTGGGCCTGCTCAAGGTCGACATCCTGGCGCTGGGCATGCTGTCGGCGCTGCGCCGCATGCTCGACCTGGTGAGCCAGCAGCGCGGCACCGTATTTTCGATGCAGGACATTCCGGCCGAAGACGCTGCCACCTACGACATGATCTGCGCGGCCGACACCGTCGGCGTATTCCAGATCGAGTCGCGCGCCCAGATGAGCATGCTGCCGCGCATGCGTCCGCGCACCTTCTACGACCTGGTGATCGAAGTGGCGATCGTGCGTCCCGGCCCGATCCAGGGCGGCATGGTGCACCCGCACCTGCGCCGGCGCCAGGGCCTGGAGCCGGCCGTGTATCCGAAGGCGGACCTGAAGGTGGCGCTCGAACGCACCATGGGCATTCCGATCTTCCAGGAACAGGTGATGCAGGTGGCGATGGTGGCGGCCGGCTTTTCGCCCGGCGAAGCGGACCAGCTGCGGCGCGCGATGGCGGCCTGGAAGCGCAAGGGGGGCATGGAAAAATACTATGGCCGCATCGTCAGCGGCATGCTCGAACGGGGCTACGAACTGGCGTTTGCCGAAGCGATCTTCAGCCAGATCCAGGGCTTTGGCGAATACGGTTTTCCGGAGTCGCACGCGGCCAGCTTCGCGCTCTTGGCGTACGCCAGTTCGTGGCTCAAGCGGCACGAGCCGGCAGCCTTTTTGTGCGCGCTGCTCAATAGCCAGCCGATGGGTTTCTACAGCCCGTCGGCGCTGGTGCAGGACGCGCAGCGCCACGGCATCGAGGTGCGCCCGGCCGACATCGCCATCAGCGGCTGGGATTCGGCGCTCGAACCCACCGATCGCCCCCAGGCGGCAGTGCGGCTTGGCCGGACAGTCCAACCCGCAGTGCGGCTTGGACTGTCCCTGCAGCGCGGCATGCGGCGCGAGGTGGCGGCGCGCATCGAGGACGCGCGCGCGATCCGGCCGTTCGACAGCGTGGCCGACCTGGCGCGGCGCGCCCAGCTCGACCGCCACGACCTGCAGGTGCTGGCCGGCGCCAACGCGCTCGCGTCGCTGGCCGGCAACCGGCGCCAGGCGCTGTGGCAGGCGGTCGGCGCAGTGCCCGACAAGGACCTGCTGCGCCCCACCACGCCGGACGAGGAAACGCCGGTACTGAAGGCGCCCAGCGAGGGCGAGGATATTGTCGGCGACTACCGCGCGCAGGGGCTGACGCTGGGCCGCCATCCGCTGGCGCTGCTGCGCGCGCGCCTGCTCGAACAGCGCTTCCTGCCGGCCGCCACGCTGAACGAGTACAAGAACGGCATGCTGGCGCGCGCCTGCGGCATCGTCACCGTGCGCCAGCGCCCGGGCACGGCCAAGGGCGTGCTGTTCATGACGCTCGAAGACGAGACCGGCAACGTCAACGTGATCGTCTGGCCCAGCCTGGTGGAGCAGCAGCGCAAGGAAGTGCTGGGCGCGGCGCTGCTGGGCGTGTACGGCGTGTGGCAGCGCGAAGGCGAGGTGCGCCACCTGGTGGCCAAGCGGCTGGTGGACATGTCGGCTTTACTGGGGCGGCTCGATACGACCAGCCGCAATTTCTGCTGAGCGGGCCATTCGTAAATGCGGTTTTGCAATGCCGGTGTACTATTCTGCAGTCAATATGAGTTCCGGTTGGCGGCGTTTCCCCCTTTCATGAAAGTGGTCCAGCCTATGAATTTGTCGGCCTTTATCCGTTCACATATGGACGAGATCCTCACGGAATGGACCGCTTTTGCGAAAAAAGCAGAGCCGATAGAGGGGGCCATGTCGGACCTGGCGCTGGCTGATCATGCGCAGCAAATCCTGAGCGCGATCGCCCTCGATATCGAGACCCATCAAAGCCAGCAGCAGCAATACGAAAAATCCCAGGGCGGCGAGGATGATACGAGCGACGAGGAAACTGCCGCGGCGATCCATGGACGGCTGCGTCAGGCGAGCAATTTTTCGCTGCTCCAGCTGAGTGCGGAATTTCGCGCGCTGAGGGCGACGGTGTTGCGGCTCTGGTTGCCCATGGTCGCACAGATGTCAGAAACCACGATTTACGACATGGTCCGGTTCAATGAGGCCATCGATCAGGCGCTGGCGGAATCGATCGTCACGTATTCGGCCAGGGCGGATCGGACCCGGGACCTGTTTCTGGCCGTGCTGGGGCATGACTTGCGCGCGCCGTTGGCCACGATCTCGCTCGTGGGCGAAATACTCATGCGCACCGCGGTGCCCCCTGAAAAACTCGCTTCCTACGGGGAGAAGGCCAAGCGCAATGCGGCCATGATGAGCACCATGGTGACTGACCTGATCGGGTACGCACGTTCGCAGATGGGGGCGGCCATGCCTACCACGCTGGCCCCGGTCGATCTGCGCGCCGTCTGCGACGCGGCGGTTGCCGATGCACGCGCGATGTATCCGGCAAGCGTGATCGTGTTTCGTCCCAGCGGCGCTCTGACCGGCTCATTCGATGGCGTCCGCTTGCAGCAATTGGTCACCAACCTGTTGATCAACGCTGCCCAGTACAGTGTCAAACACGGCGAGGTCGTGCTCGAAGCGACAGGGCTGGACGACAGTATTGCGCTCAAGGTCAGCAATTTCGGACCTGTCATTCCGAAGGAATCGCTCGAAACGATTTTTCAGGCCCTGGTCCAACTGGATGGGGATGCGGACCAGGACCAGCGGCCAAAGACGAGCCTGGGACTGGGACTGTTCATCGCACAGGAAATTACGGCGGCGCATCACGGCAAGATTGCGGTGACTTCCAGTGCCGGGGAAGGCACTGTTTTTTCGGTGTGCCTGCCACGCAATCCTGCGTAGCAAACCCCCGCAACCCATCATGCACCATGCCGGTGGCGCGGGTTCCGGGACCGAACGCCGCGTTAAGGGGCGACGCCGTAGTAGCCGTGAATCTGGGTCTTCCATTGCGGATTGCCCATGTCCGGCCAATGGTGGGTATCGAACCCGGGCGCGTTTTCAATGCGCTCCTTGGCGATATCGAGCGTGAAACGCTTGTTGGCCGTGTCGAGCCTGAGCGCTTCCCACGGCACGGCAAACAGCTTCTCGCCGATCGACAGCACGCCGCCGCTCGACATGACCGCATACGCGATCGTGCCGGTGCGCATGTCGAGCATGATTTCCTTGATCTCGCCCAGGTGTTCGTTTTGCAGGTTGTGTACATGGTCGCCGATGAGCGTGTTGGCGCCCATCAGTTCCGGGCCCGGGCCCTTGTGGCCATTGTCGACATACATGCCGTAAGCATCGCGTTCTTCGTAGGACATTGTGACCTCCACTGGTTAAAAAACCAGCATGAAGGCGCACGATTGACGCGTCTGTTCGTTGCAGCACGGAGGGTGCTGATGGCGCACCAGGCCAGCGCGCCACGCTTCCCTTAATCGTTGTAATGCCGCCCCGCGCGGAAGCGCGCGCTGCGCTCCTCGGTCGCCGGGTGGCTGCGCAAGTAGCACAGGTTCTTGTTCATCCACTTGGGCAGCGCGCTCTGGCCCGGCGCCAGCTGGTCGAGTGTATCGAACAGGTCGGCCAGGGGCTCGGTCGACATGCCGGCCTCGTCCATGCGCACGACGGCATACGCATCGGCTTGCGCTTCCATGTTGCGCGAATAGTCCATGTTCATCAGCAGCACCGGCGCGCCGGCGACGACGTTGCTGAAGTCGCCGAACAGCGCGGCCGAGCCGAGCGCCAGCATCGATGAGCGCACGATCGCCCGCATCGAATGGCGCCCTTCGACGTGGCCGATTTCGTGGGCCAGGATACCGGCTATGGCGGCCCGCATGTCATCGTCGAGCTCGGTCTCCTTGCCCAGTACGTGCAGGATCATCTGGTCGGTCATCACGATGGTCCCGTTGGGCAGGGCGAACGCATTCGGTGACCGACCAGCAAAGTCGACAACCTTCAGGCGTACCGGGATGCGGGTGTGCTTGGGCAGGATAGACTGGAAGATGTCCTCAATTTCCGCAATGCGCTGTTTGGAAAGCTGGCTCGGTTCGAATAATTTGCTGTCCATCGCGCGCATGGCTTCGTCGCCGACGCGCTGGTCCACCGAGACCGGCAGCGCGGCGACGACCCGTTCGGCCAGCGCGGGCAGGCCGAACGCGACGAAAGCGCCGACGCTTGCCACCAGCAGCACCAGGGCCAGCAGCGCGCCGTACCAGTGCTGCTGCAAGCGCACCACGCGTGATGCGCGGTAGCCGAGCGCGGCGCCGACGGCGGCCTTGCCGGCGGCATCGCTCACTTCGCAGCGCGCGCCGTCCGTAAAGTCGATCACGCAGGGTGACTGGCCGAACGGTTCGGCCATGCGCGCATCGGCGTAGGCGTAGTGCTTGAGAAGGCCGCCGCCGGTCAGCGCCATTGCGCCGTTGCCCAGTTCCAGGTCGACCGTGTGGATGCGCGCGCTGGCGCCGTCGAAATAATTTGCTGAGATCATTGTTCTGTCCTTACCACGAAAGATCGACGCCGAGGAAGTCGGCGACGCCGTCCGCGCTGGCACTGCCGTTGTTGGCCACGCCGGCCACGGCTTGCTCGAAGCTGCCGATGGTGGTGACGGTGATGTGCGCGAGCCGATAGCGGTAGGCGCGCACCACGGCGAAGGGGCGGTACAGGCCCAGGGTCAGCAAGGTCAGCACCGAATTGACCAGTTGCAGCTTCATGTAGGCGCGCGCCTTCAGGTGCGACGATATCGTCACGCCAGGCAAGGTCGTGGCCGACCACGCCAGGTTGCCGATGCGTACCTGCAGGTAGGGGCCGGCCAGCAGGTAGGTCAGGTAGCCGCCCAGCAGGCCGCTGAACAGGGCCGTGATGAATCGGTATTTTGTCGTCGTGACGGCCATGCCGATGCCCATCACCAGTGCCATGGCGAGGATCGCCAGCAGGCCCAATCCCAGCGCTTTCAAGTAGGGGATATAGAAGCTGCGCTTGTTGACCTCGAAACTGGAGTCGAGCGAGCCGAACTGCAAATGCTGGTGCTGATAGCGCTTCATGGCGCCGTGCATCAGCGGCCACACGAGGTACAGCAGGAAGATGTACAGCACGGTGCGGCCAGACGGGTCGAGCGCCACCAGCACGGCCGGCCCCAGGAACATCAGCAGCGGCGGCAGGTAGGCGGCGTAGGCGCCGGCCGGCGCACCGTTGAAGCCGAAACGCAGGCCGCGGTAGCGCGTGTTGCGCAGGCGAAAACGCAGCGCGCCGCGCATCAGGAAGGGCAGCGACGCGAACAGCATCAGCACCACCGCCAGGCCGACCGCGAAGGAAAAACCGAACGCATATTGATAGGCGCCCAGCAGGATGACGGCCAGCACGCGGCCGCGGAAAATCGCCACGGGATTGCCGTCGAAGTCGAACACGGCGCCGGCCAGCTGGGTATTGCGGTCGAAATACTGGAGCCGGCGCACCTTGGCCCAGGCTGAATAGATGCCCAGCGTCGCGACGCTCAGGAACAGGTTCACCATCCAGATTTTGAAGTATTCGCGGCCGCTGCCGGTGAAACTGAAATGGTGAGTCTCGGAGAGCATCATGGGGAGCGGGGCGTTGGGCTCCATCGCCGGCTCTGTTGCTGGGTACATGCGTTCTCGCTGGTTATTGAATAATGTGCAACAGTGTAGCGTGCGCCGCCGAATCCGCCTAGCCTGTATGCAAGGCGGCGATGGGCCGCCGGGCCGTTTTGCGCCGTTTTACCTTGGTTTGCGGAAGTATTGAGCCGTTTAAGGTATAATTTCAATTTCCCGCACGTGCCGTTCGGCACTATCTGCAATGACCAAATTTGTCTTCGTCACCGGTGGCGTCGTGTCTTCCCTTGGAAAAGGGATTGCCGCCGCCTCTCTCGCCGCGATCCTCGAATCGCGCGGCCTTAAAGTCACCATGCTCAAGCTCGACCCGTACATCAATGTCGATCCGGGTACCATGAGCCCGATGCAGCACGGTGAAGTGTTCGTCACCGACGACGGCGCCGAAACCGACCTCGACCTCGGCCACTACGAGCGCTTCATCAGCACCCGCATGCGCAAGGTGAACAATTTCACGACCGGCCAGATCTACGAATCGGTGATCCGCAAGGAACGCCGCGGCGAATACCTCGGCAAGACGGTGCAGGTGATCCCGCACATCACCAACGAGATCCAGGATTACATCTACCGCGGCGCCGAAGGCGTCGACGTGGCGCTGGTCGAAATCGGCGGCACCGTCGGCGACATCGAGTCGCTGCCCTTCCTCGAAGCGGCGCGCCAGCTGTCGCTGCGCGCCGGCCGCAAGTCGGCCGCCTTCGTGCACCTGACGCTGGTGCCGTACATCGCATCGGCCGGCGAACTGAAGACCAAGCCGACCCAGCACAGCGTGCAGAAGCTGCGCGAAATCGGCATCACGCCGACCGCGCTGCTGTGCCGCGCGGACCGCCCGATTCCGGACGACGAACGGGCCAAGATCTCGCTGTTCTCGAACGTCGAAGAGCAGGCCGTCATCTCGGTATGGGACGCCGACACCATCTACAAGGTGCCGCAGATGCTGCACGACCAGGGCCTCGACGCGATCATTTTGGATGCGCTCGGCATGGAAGCGCCGCCGGCCGACCTGTCGATGTGGACCAAGCTGATTTACGCGCTCGAGCATCCGAAGGAATCGGTCACCATCGGCATGGTCGGCAAGTACGTCGACCTGACCGAGTCGTACAAGTCGCTCACCGAAGCGCTACGCCACGCCGGCATCCACACCGAAAGCCGCGTCAACATTGAATACCTGGACTCGGAAGACATCGAGACCAAGGGCTGCGAACACCTGGCCAAGTACGATGCGATCCTGGTGCCGGGCGGCTTCGGCAAGCGCGGCGTCGAAGGCAAGATCATGGCGGCGCAGTATGCCCGCGAAAACAAGATCCCTTACCTGGGCATCTGCCTGGGCATGCAGGTCGCGCTGATCGAGTATGCGCGCCACAAGGCCGGCATGAGCAACGCCAATTCGACCGAATTCGATACCGAAACCGACCAGCCTGTCGTCGCCCTCATCAACGAATGGCAGAATCACGACGGCAAGGTCGAAAAGCGCGACGAGTCGTCCGACCTGGGCGGCACCATGCGCCTGGGCGCGCAGACCTGCGCGGTCAATCCAGGCACGCTGGCCTCCGAGATCTACGGTTCGGTCGTCACCGAGCGTCACCGCCACCGCTACGAAGCGAACAACCATTACCTGGGCCGCGTCGAAGCGGCCGGCATGATCGTGTCGGCGCGCACCCCGACCGAAGACCTGTGCGAAATCATGGAACTGCCGCGCCAAGGCGAGAACTCGCACCCGTGGTACATGGGCGTGCAGTATCACCCGGAGTTCAAATCGACCCCGCGTACCGGTCACCCGCTGTTCACGTCGTTCATCAAGGCCGCGCTGGCGCACAAGGCGGCCAATGCCCACACGGCGGCAGCCAACAACGGCGCGCCGGCTTTGCAAGGAGATGCAGCATGAAGCTTTGCGGTTTCGATGTAGGCCTTGAGCACCCGATTTTCCTCATCGCCGGCACCTGCGTGATCGAATCGCGCCAGATGGCGATGGACACCGCCGGCACGCTCAAGGAAATCACCTCGGCGCTCGGTATCCCGTTCATTTACAAGTCGTCGTTCGACAAGGCCAACCGCTCGTCGGGCACTTCGTTCCGCGGTCCTGGCATGGACAAGGGCCTCGAGATCCTGGCCGACGTGCGCCGCGAAATCGGCGTGCCGGTGCTGACCGACATCCACACGGTCGAAATGATCGCGCAAGTCGCGTCCGTGGTCGACGTGCTGCAAACGCCGGCCTTCCTGTGCCGCCAGACCGATTTCATCATCGCCTGCGCGCAGTCCGGCAAGCCGGTCAACATCAAGAAGGGCCAGTTCCTCGCGCCCGGCGACATGAAGAACGTGATCGACAAGGCGCGCCTGGCGGCCAAGGAAGCCGGACTCGATCCGGACAACTTCATGGCCTGCGAACGCGGCGCCTCGTTCGGCTACAACAACCTCGTTTCGGACATGCGCTCGTTGGCGATCATGCGCGAATCGAACTGCCCGGTCGTGTTCGATGCGACCCATTCGGTGCAACTGCCGGGCGGACAGGGCACCTCATCCGGTGGCCAGCGCGAGCACATCCCCGTGCTCTCGCGCGCAGCCGTGGCAGCCGGTATCGCCGGCCTGTTCATGGAAACGCACCCCAACCCCGCGCAAGCGATGTCGGACGGCCCGAACGCAGTCCCGCTGGGACGCATGAAGGAGCTGTTGACCACGCTGGTCGAACTGGACCGCGTCGTCAAAAAAGCCGGCTTCCTCGAAACCAGCTTTGTCTAAAACAAGCTTGGTTCACCGTCCGAACGCTTGACAGATGCAGGCGGATCCTCCCGGATCCGCCCACCGTTTTGCTTACCCTTTGGAGAATAAGAATGAGTGCTATCGTTGATATTATCGGCCGCGAAATCATGGATTCGCGCGGCAATCCGACCGTCGAATGCGACGTGTTGCTGGAGTCGGGCGTGATGGGCCGTGCGGCTGTGCCGTCGGGCGCATCGACCGGTTCGCGCGAAGCGATCGAACTGCGCGATGGCGACATGAAGCGCTATTTCGGCAAGGGCGTGCTGCAGGCCTGCGAAAATATCAACACCGAGATCTCCGAAGCGATCATGGGCCTGGACGCGAATGAACAGGCGTTCCTGGACCGCACGCTGATCGACCTCGATGGCACCGAAAACAAGAGCCGCCTGGGCGCCAACGCCATGCTGGCCGTGTCGATGGCCGTGGCCAAGGCCGCCGCCGAAGAAGCCGGCCTGCCTTTGTACCGCTACTTCGGCGGCTCGGGCGCGATGCAGATGCCGGTGCCGATGATGAACGTCATCAACGGCGGCGCGCACGCCGACAACAACCTGGACATCCAGGAATTCATGATCATCCCGGTCGGCGCGCCCAGCTTCAAGGAGGCGATCCGCTACGGCGCCGAGATCTTCCACACGCTGAAAAAAATCCTGCACGAGAAAAAGCTGGCGACCTCGGTCGGCGACGAAGGCGGTTTCGCGCCGAACGTGGCCAACCACGAAGAAGCCATCAAGCTGATCATGCAGGCGATCGAGCAGGCAGGCTACGAGCCGGGCACGCAGATTTGCCTGGGCCTCGATTGCGCCGCGTCCGAGTTCTACAAGGACGGCAAGTACCACCTGGCCGGCGAAGGCCTGCAGCTGACCGCGACCGAGTTCACCAACATGCTCGAAACCTGGTGCGACAAGTACCCGATCATCTCGATCGAAGACGCGATGCATGAAGGCGACTGGGATGGCTGGAAGATCCTGACCGACCGCCTGGGCAAGAAGGTGCAGCTGGTGGGCGACGACCTGTACGTCACCAACACCAAGATCCTGAAGGAAGGCATCGACAAGGGCATCGCCAATTCGATCCTGATCAAGATCAACCAGATCGGCACCCTGACCGAGACCTTCGCGGCCATCGAAATGGCCAAGCGCGCCGGCTACACCGCCGTGATCTCGCACCGTTCGGGCGAAACCGAAGATTCGACCATCGCCGACATCGCCGTTGGCACCAACGCCCTGCAGATCAAGACCGGCTCGATGTCGCGTTCGGACCGCATGGCCAAGTACAACCAGCTGCTGCGCATTGAAGAAGACCTGGGCGACATCGCCAGCTATCCGGGTCGTAGCGCTTTCTACAACCTGAAGTAATCTGCTGGAACCGGCCAGCCCCGCTGGCCGGACCAAACTGCCATGCGCCTCATCACGCTCGCCCTCGTATTCCTGCTGCTGCTGATCCAACTGCCTTTGTGGGTGGGGAAGGGCGGCTGGCTGCGCGTGTCGGAGCTGCGCTCGCAGGTGACCGCGGCGCAGGTCAAGAGCGATGAACTCAAGGCGCGCAACGCCAAGCTCGAATCCGAAGTGCGCGACCTCAAGGACGGCACCGGCGCGGTCGAAGAGCGCGCGCGGTTTGAGCTGAACATGATCAAGCAGAACGAAATCTACGTCCAGATCCTGGGCAAGAACGGCCTGCCCAAAGAGTCCGCAACACCTCTGCCGCCACCGCCGCCGCCCAAGGCGGACGCCAAACCGCAATAAGCTGCCCCGGTTGTCATTTTTATTGACCAAACCGTAAGGCAAGCACATAATTCTCTCATGACAGAAATTAAAGAAATGAGAGAAATATGGCGCTGAGCCCGACCGAACAGAAGTTCATCCTGCACTGGGGCGAAATGGGCACCCGCTGGGGCGTCAACCGCACGGTGGCGCAAATCCACGCGCTGCTGTTCCTGGCCAACCGTCCGCTGACGGCCGAAGACATCGCCGACACGCTCGTCATCGCGCGCTCGAACGTGAGCAACAGCCTGAAGGAGCTGCAAAGCTGGAACCTGATCCGCAGCACCCACCTGATGGGCGACCGGCGCGACCATTTCGTGGCGCTGCAGGACGTGTGGGAGATCTTTCGCGTCATCGTCGAGGAGCGCAAGCGGCGCGAAATCGACCCGACCCTGAGCGTGCTGCGCGAGTGCGCGATCGATGGCGGCAAGGACGGCAGCCTGGAGCCGGCCTCGCTGGCGCGCATCAACGAGGTGCTCGGCTTCCTCGAAATGCTGGGCACCAGCTACGACGACTACAAGCACCTGCCGCCAGCGACCATGCTGCGCTTCCTCAAAATGGGCGGCAAGGTCGCGCGCTTCCTCGGCAGCGACGACCAGGACGCCATTTCATGAGCGCGCTGACGCTGTACTACGACGGCACATGCCCGTTCTGCGCGGCGGAGATGGCGCGCCTGCGCGCCTGGGACCGCGGCGGCCGGCTGGCCTTCACCGACATTGCGCTGCCCGGGTTCGATCCGGCCCACCTGAATGCCAGCATGGGCGACTTGAACCTGGAGCTGTACAGCCAAAGGGCCGACGGCAAGGTCCTGGTCGGCATCGACAGCCTGCTGGCCGCCTATACGCTGGTGGGGCGCGGCTGGCTGGTGTGGCCGCTGCGCGTGCCTGTGCTGCGCGACGCGCTCGCGTGGCTGTATCGCCGGTTCGCGCGCAACCGCTACAAGATGTCGGCGCTGCTCGGCTACAAGGCGCCGGCCTGCCCCGACGGCGCCTGCGCCATCAACCCCTTCCTCAAAGATCGGAACCATCCATGAAGCGTGACACCCTGCGCACCTGGGCCGTGCGATTGACCTACGCCAGCATTGCCGGCCACCTGCTGGTGGGCGCCTTGCTGCCGCTGGTCGCCAATGCGGCGCTGCTCGACGGCTACCACCACGGGATTGAATCCGCCTTTTGGGGGCCGGTGATTCCGGCGGCCGCGCGCGCCCAGCAGGTCTGGTGGATCTCGCTGTTCGGCCCCACGGTGCAGGCGGCCGCGATCTGGATGGGGGCATTGGCCTGGATCGGCGACCGCCAGCGCAGCGCGTTTGCATGGGGCGCGCTGATCGCCGGCATCGTGCTATGGGCGCCGCAGGACATGCTCATTTCGCTGCGCGCCGATGCCTGGATCCACGTCTGGATCGACGGCGTCGCCGTGGCCTGCATGCTGCCGCCGCTGGTCTACCTGTTGTGCATCGACCGCGCCAGGGCCACCCAATGAGCATTCCCTCCGAAGGCGAATTATTCAAGAAGATCCTGGGGCCGGCCTGGCGCGGGCTGCATCCGGATATCCAGCTCCGCTTCGACAAGAACCCTTTGCCCGGCAAGCCGCTCCACTACACGGGCCAACTCGGTGAACTGACGTGTTCGCGCGTGGGCCGCGTGCTCGGCTACCTGACCATGCCGCTCATCAAAGGCGCGCTGATGCCGTTCAACGACGCCAATTTTCCGGTCGATATCCAGGTCTACTCGAAGCGGGACTGTGCTTCGATATTCAAGCAGCGCACCTATCGCCTGAACGGGCGCAAGCCGGTCCAGTTCACGTCCTTCATGCGCGAGAGCAGCAAGGGCGAAGTGCTCGAATACGTCGGCATGGGGCTGGGCATGAAGCTGGTGCTCGATGTCCGCGACGGCAACCTGCACTTCGAAAGCGACGGCTATTTCTGGGAAGTGTTTGGCATCCGCATCCCCCTGCCTGGCCTGCTCACGCCGGGCAAGACCTTCCTGTGCCATCGCAATAACAGCGCCAACCAGTTCGACATCCGGATCGAGATCCGGCACGCGCTGTTCGGCACCACCTTCACCCAGGCGGGCGTGTTCCGCGAGGTAGCCGCATGAATACCCATTTGCTGGCGCTGCAGCTGATGGCCGCCCAGGGCTGCCTGGGCGCCTTCGACACCATCTATCACCACGAGCTGACCGAAGCGCTGCCCGGACGCGCAACGGCCGGGCGCGAGCTGGCGATCCACGCGGTGCGCGCGCTCATTTACAGCGCGCTGTTCATCGGCCTGGCGTGCTGGCGTTTCGACGGCGCCTTTGCGGTGCTGCTGCTGGCGGTGTTCGTGGTTGAAATCGTGCTCACGCTATGGGACTTCGTGGTCGAGGACCAGACCCGTTTGCTGCCCGCCACCGAGCGGATCACGCACACCGTGCTGGCGATGAACGGCGGCGCCTTCATCACGCTGCTGGTATTGAACATGCCGGCCTGGCTGGCCTTGCCGAGCGCGCTGACCTGGCAACCGCAGGGCGCGCTGAGCATATTCCTCGCCCTGTGCGGCATCGGCGTTGGCATTTCCGGCCTGCGCGACGGCCTGGCCGCGCGCGCGATCGCACGCCAGGCGGCGCGCGCCGATACTGCGCCCGGCCACCATTTCGGCGCGCCGGGGCGCAGCTTCCTGGTCACCGGCGCCACCGGTTTCATAGGCCAGAAGCTGGTGCGCGCCTTGCTGCGCGACGGCCAGCGCGTGTCGGTGCTGACCAGGCAGGCGAAAAAGGCGGCCTGGATGTTCGATGGCCGGGTCGACTGCATCACCAGCATGGAGCAGCTGCCGCGCAGCCGCCGCATCGACGTCGTCATCAACCTGGCCGGCGCGCCGGTACTTGGCTGGCGCTGGACCCGCGCGCGCCGCGCGGAACTGCGCAGGAGCCGCGTGGACCTGACCAACCGGCTGGTGGCGTGGATTGGCCAGGCTGACCACAAACCGGCCATGCTGCTGTCGGCGTCGGCGGTCGGCTACTACGGCATCCAGCAGCCTGGTGACGATACGCTGCTCACCGAGAACGACCCGCCGCAGCCGATCTTCATGTCCGACCTGTGCCGCGAATGGGAGCTGGCTGCGCAGGGCGCCCATGCGCATGGCGTGCGCGTGGCGACCGCGCGCATCGGCGTGGTGCTGGGCGAGCAGGGCGCGCTGCCGATGATGCTGTTTCCCGTCAAGCTGGGCCTGGGCGGGCCTATGGGCGGCGGCGCGCAGTGGCTGCCGTGGATCCATGTCGACGACGTGCTCGGCGCGATGGCGCACCTGTGCGCAACGGACGCAGCGGGGGTCTACAACTTCACCGCGCCCGAGAGCATGACGCAGGCGCAGTTCGGCCGCGTCGCAGCGCACGTATGGCATCGCCCGTATGGCTTTCCGACGCCGGGCTTTCCGGTGCGGCTGGCGCTGGGGGAGCAGGCCGGCTTGCTGCTCGATGGGCAGCGCGTGTCGCCGGCCAAATTGATACTCAGCGGTTTCGACTTCCGCTATCCGCAACTGACCGGCGCGCTGCGCGCCTTAAAGACTTAGCAGAGGTGCCGAACGGCGGCCGACGGGGACGACTGGCAGGAAAACCGACGGATACGTCCCGTAACACTTCTTACGGGAATCGGCTGTTTATGAACAGCAAGCTCAGGTCTAATGGGTTGTGGGCAAAGAAATCGATTTCGCTCATGTCCCTGCAGAACAGAATCTCTTCAGGAACTCATGTTTCGTTATAGGTTCTCTCAACACAGGAGTTTGATATGAATAAGAAAGCCCTCGTTTTCGCCATCGCTGCAGCGTGCCTGACCAGCGGTGCAGCATCCGCCCAATCGTACGAGCACCGCAACGATGGCGACCAGCGCAGCTCCCGCTACGAGCAGCGCCAGGACAGCAATGACCGCTACGACCGCAACGACAATCACCAGTCCGGCGAGCGGCGCGATTACAGCCGCCATGACGGGTATGATCGCCACGACCGCTATGACTCGCGCTCGTATGGCGACCGTGGCTACGGCAACGGCTACGGCAACGGCTACGGCAACGGCAACGGCTACGGCAACCAGCAGCGCTTCCAGATGCAGCGCGGCGAGCGCCTGTCCGAGCACTATCGCGGCGACTACTACGTCGTCAACGACTGGCAGAGCCGCCGCCTGTACGCACCGCAGCGTGGCTATCACTGGGTGCAGCAGGGTAACGACTACGCCCTGGTGGCGATTGCCACCGGCGTCATCGCCAGCGTGCTGCTGAATCATTAAAGCGCCGTAGTGTGCGCCGCCGGGCAACCGGCGGCGTTTTTTTTTATTCCGGCCGCGGACTTGCTACAATCGGCGCCTGAATCTCTTCCGGAGTAGCGCTTTCATGTCATTGACCCAGTCCCGTCTTTCGTGCCTGCTGCTGGCATTCGTTGCCGGCGCCGCCGTGGCCGCCGATCCGCTCGACCTGCGTCATTTGTCCGACAGCGCCGTTGCGCTGGCCGACGTCAGTAAGGCTGGCAGTGCCGGCAAATCCTTCGTCGCCGCCACCTTGATCAATGCGCCGCTGCCGCAGTTGTGCGAGCTGATCCAGAATTACGAAACCTATCCCGCCTTCATGCCGAACACCCAGTCGACCAGGGTGACGCAAAGCGGTCCCGGATTTGCGGTAATCGACGTCACGCTCAAGCTGCCGCTCGGGAAAATCAAAAAATACCGGCTGCGCATGGAACCGAAGGCCAGTCCGGACAGCTGCACCGTGGCCTGGAAACTGGTGCCGTGGCCGGGCCTGAAACAGGAAGAAACCATTGCCGATACGACCGGCTCATGGCAGCTGACGCCGGCAACGGCGGCCGGAACAACAGTCGTCAAGTACACGGTCTACACCGATCCGGGACCGATCCCGTTCGGCGCCGGCTGGATCGTCGACAGCCTGAGCAAGGACAGCATTCCGCAGACGCTGGAAGCGCTGCGCAAGCGCGCCGCCGGCAAGCAGTAATGCGGCGCGCGGGCGCCGGATCGGCTTGGGGGCCGCGCGGCTATCGCCTACACTGAAAGCTCTATCCACCATGCCGGGAGCATCGTGATGAGAACGATAGCAACTTTCATCTACAGTCTTTTGGCCGGCGCCGCCGCGTTGCCGCTGCTGGCCAGCGCGCAGCAGCAGGACGGCATGAGCCGGGTCGAAGTGCGCCGCTTCATTTCTGTCGACAAGGCCTGTCCAGGCGTCGACGCTGCGCTGCCGGCGGCCTTGTATGCCACCTGGCCGGTGATCGATACGCCGCGCGAAGTGCGGGTCGAATTCATGCTTGACGGCGTGCACGCGCGCGACGTGAAAATTATCGGCGGGTACTGCGATAATTACGATCCGGTGCGCCGGGCAGTGCACGCACTGCACTGCCGCAGCCCCGGCGACGGCGTCTACGCAGTGCGTTTTCGCCTCAGGTTTGAAGAACTCAGGGACGACTAGACCGGATAGCGCGCCGCGGTATTGAAGAAGCCGCGCCAGCGCGTCACCTTGTCGTTCTTGAACGTGAACACGTGCACCCACTCGGACGAGAATTCCTTTTTGGTGTCGAGCGCGGTCGATTGCTCCCAGCCCAGCACGGTCACGTGTGTGCCGCCGTCGATGAATTCGCGCGGTTCGAACATGTGGATCTGGTCCGCTTTCGGTATGTCGGCAAAGAAAGCGGCGACGTCGTCGCGCGTGCGGCGCCGGCCGGCATAGGCGAGCGTGGGCGGGCCGACGAATTCCCAGTCGACCTCGTCGGCCACGTTGACGAGAATGGCTGCGATATCTCCGCTGCCGAACGCCGCGTACATTTTCCGCACTAATTCCATTGGTGTAGCCATGTCTGATTCCTCCTTGGTTGTCGGGAACGATGAACCCATCATTGGAGTCGCATCCGTATGCATAGGTTCGAAAATTGCTCTTTCAACAAAAGTGCGAATGCGGTAATCTCGGCGTCCTGATGCCATTCTTGCCGGAGCCCACATGCGCCACCCTTGCCTCGCGATCGGTCTTGCCCTGCTCACTGCGCACGCCGCGGCCCTGGCCGGCGGGGTGGCGGTCACGGTCCGGCTGGCCGCGCCCGATGCGCTCGAAGTGCGCTATGCATTGCCGCCCGGCTGCCAGCGCTTGACGTTCCTGAAGGACGGTCCGAGCGCGGCGAAAATCCGCGCGCACTGGCAGGCGCAAGGCGGCGACGGCATCGCCGGCGGCGACACGCTCGAGCGCGGCGCGGCGTCCGGTCCGGTGCTGCGCTTCCGGGTCCCGGCCACCAGCGACAAGGTCAGCGGTTATCCGGGCTCGGCCCCGGTCGGGCGCGCCCTGTATGTGCATATGTCCAACTACGCGGTCGGGCCCGAATGCGGCGCCGTCTCGTATCGCTATGCATCGGGCGGCAGTATCGAAACCGCCGGCGCGCTGTTCCACGGCGAGGTCCAGAGCGGCGAGGATGCGCCGGCCCTGCTGTTTCCCACGCGCCGCGCCGTCGATGCCAACGGGCTCGATTATTTCGACCCCGCGCTGAGCCCCGCCGCCGTGGCCCAGATACGCAGCGTGGCCAGCGGCACCGCCAGCTTCCTGCGCGGCGCCATGCCGCATGCCGTGTTCAAGCGGCCGATCATCGCCGCGGCACTGGCAAGCGAACCGGGCGGACCGAATATCGCGGGCAGCGCCGGCGATGTGCTGATGCTGTCGCTGATCAACTGGCCGGCCGCGCCCGCACCCGAACATCAACGCTTGATGAACAAGCTGGTGGCGCATGAAATGAGCCACCGTTTCCAGATGCGCGATGCGGTCGACGGCTATGCCGATGCGCGCCTGATTCACGAGGGCGGGGCCGAATTCCTGCGCTGGTCAGTTGCGCTGCGCCGGGGCTGGCTGACGCCGCAGCAGGCCGGCGCCGAACTGGACGAGGCGCTGGCTGCCTGCGTGCTGGTCGCCGGCGAGCGCAGCTGGCGCGCGCTGCCGGCGCGCATGAAGGCCGGCAACTGGATGGAGTACACCTGCGGCCTGCCGGCCTATGTGTACGCGCTGGCCGCACGCCAGGGCAATGGATCACCGTATGCGCGCATCGACGCCTTCTACCAGCAGCTGCGCGCCGGCGCCAAGCCGGATTTTGCGCAGGCGATCGAATGCGGGGCCGCACCTTGCAAGCTGCGCGTGCTGCCGGCGGTGCTGGACCAGCCGGGGCCGATGCACGAAGGCTGGGCCGCGATGCTCGCCGACACTGGCCTGGCCACGCCGCGCGCGCCGAACCAGTCCGAGATCAACAGCATGATGACGCAGGCCTTGTCGCAACTGATCAAGGAAGACTGCGGCGGCGACAGCAGCATCACGCCGACGCCGGACAGCGCCCTGGTCGACACGCTCAAGGCATGCCAGACCGTGCTTGCAAATGTGGAAGTGGTGCGCGCCGAAGGGCTGCCGCTGTTCGGCGGCACGCAGGCCTTGCCGGCCGTCGTTGCCGCCTGCGCCAGCCGCAAGGAAGTCGCGCTCGGCCTCAAGGACGGCGCCACGCTGCGCATGGGCTGCCGGGCGCCGTACCAGGTGACGCCGTATTTTTATGCCGCCAACATGGCGAAAATTGTGGAGCAGCTGACGCGCGATTGATCCTGTTTTTGAGAACCTGACCGGCATGGTCATGTCTAATCTGTCCGGAGGCGAGCGCCGGAAGATCACATGCATATGCGCGCCCGCCGCATGAAGGGAACTGAGGCTTGCGCGTTCGTCGCCTTTAATGGCGCTTAATCCAGCCTGTGCGCCTGTTCGTCGGATGCGGCTGGCATCGCGGCGCCGAATGTCTAAGCTACAAGCTCCTTCAACGCTTCAAGGAGCATCGTCATGAACACACTCACCAAATTCGTCTGCATTATGTTTGCCGGCGCCGCAGCGCTGCCTGCGCTGGCCGCCGCCCAGGATCCGCAAGCGGCCATCTCGCGCGTCGAAGTGCGCCACTATTTGCCGCTCACGACAGCTTGTCCCGGCGTCGTCGCCCAGTTGGTGGAAAACCTGTACCCGGCCTGGCGCGCGATCGATTCGGCCGCCGTCGTGCTGGTCGATTTCAAGCTCGAAGGCGGCAAGGCGAGCGAAGTGACGATGTCGGGCGGGCACGGCGACTACGTCCAGCCGATCCGCCATGCGGTCAAGGCAATGGCATGCAGTCATCCGGACGAGGGCACCTACGCGGTGCGCTTCCGCATCAATTTTGTCTACCCTGAAGACCAGGGCAAAACGGTGAGCGCGATGCAGATATCCGACGCGACGCCAGCGCTGGCCGCACTCCAGGTCGGGACGGGGGCAGGGCGCTAAGGACGGTGGTCGGGCGTGGTGCGCTGGTTGCCGCCCACGCGGCGGTTTCGACTCGGGTAGCCGTTGCGCTTCCCAGACACGCACGCGGCGTTTTGCCGCAGGCGCGGCAGGGAAATCGGATGGGCACGGTATGTTACATTAGCCACGTGCCAGTCCCGAATCGGAATACCATGCTGTCTACTTTTGGTAAGCAAGCCGGCCTTGTCGCCTTGCTTGGGCTGGGCGTCGCGCCGTGCGCCATGGCGGCCGGCCTGGTGCGCTTGGCATCGGACGAATGGTGCCCCTACGTGTGCATCAAAGAGGGCAAGATTCATGACGGCTATCTGGTCGACGTCACCGCACAATCGATGGCATCGATGGGATACAAGGTCGGACCGGTACTGTTGCCGTTGAATCGGGCCATCCTGGCAGTTGCTTCGGGCGACGCCGAGGGCGTATATGCACCGCCGGTCGATGCGCGCTTGTATCTGAGTGCCCCGATCGCGTATTCGCGCGCCTGCTTCTACACGCGGCATGACACGGCATGGCGCTACCACGGCGTCGTTTCTTTGAAGGCGTTGCGCCTGGGCGTCATCGATGATTACGGCTACGACGATGGTCCGATGGATGCGTTTATCGCGCGCAATCACGCGCTGCGCAGCGCGCTTGATTTTTCTTACGGCACCAGCGCCGGCACCACGAACGTCCAGAAGCTGCTGAGTGGACGTTTCGACGTCATGCTGGAACATGAAATGGTCATGCAGCATCTGTCAAAAGACCTCGGCGTAACGCAGGAAATCCAGAAGGCCGGTTGCCTCGAGCACGCGCTGCCATTGCGTATCGGCTTCGCACGCCAGGATATCCGCCGGACGGCATGGATCCAGGCCCTGGCGGATGGCATGAAGAAATTGAAGGCGTCCGGCGAGCTGGCCGCCATCCGAGCGCGCTACCATATGCCACAGGACGGCGAGCCGCAGGTCGGACGCGGCGCAAACAATTGAAGCGAGGGGGCGGGTTTCGAACCGCCATTGAGAGCATAGGATAATTTTGTTTCATTCCACATTAAGACAGGCGCTGCGCGAGCTATTTTTGGGTGTCGACATCCAGACCGCCGACAAGGCACATATCACGTCGGGCGAACTGCGGCGTCCAGAAGGCATCCGGCATTTTTTGAAGGCAGTACCATGCCGCCGGTCATCAGGAAAGCGGCCATTGGTCATCGTCTTGCATGGTGCTGGCGCATCGGCCGCGCAGGTGCTCGGCATGGCGTTTCCGCCGTCGCCGCTGTCGATGTGGCTGGAGATTGCCGAGCGTGAGCAATTGCTGGTCGTGGCCCCGGACGGCAGCAAGCGCAAGGGCGAGCGCTGCTGGAACGACAGCAATGCCGGCATCACGGGCAACCCCAAGGTCGATGATGTCGGCTTCGTCAGTGCGCTTATCGACCAGGCCATCCTTGATGATGATGCCGATCCGGCCAGGGTGTATGTGATGGGCGTATCCAAAGGCGGCATGATGGCGTATCGCCTGGCGACCGAGCTCGGCCTCCGCTTGGCAGGCTTCGCTGTCGTGCTCGCGACCATGCCCGTGCGCAGTCATTGCGGCCTGCCCCGGACCCCGTTGAGTGCACTGGTGATTGCCTGTACTGCAGACCCGTTGATTCCCTACTTCGGCGAAAAATACCTGTACACCATTTCAGCACTGGCGCCTTTCGTCGCGCCGATGAAGAGCGTGGAACAATCCGTGTCCATCTGGCGCGAACTGGCCGGGCTTCCTGCGGAACCGGTCGTCACCCATCTGGCGCATCGGCAGCTGGCTGATCCGACCCGCGCCACCAGTTATCTGTGGGGCTCGGATCCGCATGCGCTTCAGGTAGGTTTGCTAAAAATCGACAATGGCGGCCACGCCGAACCGAGCATGGTCAAGCGTTATCCCCGGCTGTTTGCATGGTTTCCCGGTGCCCAAAACGCCGATGTGGAAACGGCCGAAGCGGCGTGGACATTCTTCAAAGACAAGCGCGCCGGCCTGTTACCAATTGGCGTCAGGCTGGGTCTCGTCAACGATATCAATTTGTCCCGTCAGAATGGTGCGATCCTTGCCGCGCAAGAAGCGTGAAGGTAATTTGGTACCGGCGCATTGTTAAGTGGTTCAAGCACACCAGTGGTACTTCTGCACTCGACTTCGATCAATGCACGTTGTAGTCTTTAAACTACGATTGTGGCATGATAGAGATAATCCAGTCCCAGACGTTTCGTAAATGGATGAGTCGCTTGCATGACCGTCGAGCGCAAGCTCTGATAGCAGCGCGGTTGCTTCGCGTGGCCGGTGGAATGGTTGGCGACACTGTGGCGCTTGGAGAAGACATCCGCGAACTGCGCGTGCATTTTGGCCCCGGCTACCGGATATATTTTCTCCAGGAAGCGGCTGCCATTGTGGTTCTACTGTGTGGTGGGGACAGGGACTCGCAGAAGCGTGATATTGAAACTGCGCGTCGGCTTGCCCGCGAATGGAGGTGTAATCATGGATGAAAAATTTCCCCCTTACGATCCTGCCGAATCGCTAGGCAGCGACGAGGCCATTGAAATTTTCATGTGCGATGCTTTCGAGACTGGCGATGCGGCACATATCGCGACAGCGCTTGGAATTGTCGCGCGCGCCAAGGGAATGACAGAGCTTTCCGCGAAAACTGGGCTATCACGTGAACAGTTATATCGTTCTCTGAGCGCCAATGGAAACCCGACATTGAAAACCACGCTTGCCGTCATGAAAGCAATTGGTTTTTCGCTTGCTGTTGCGCCTGATCCTGTTCGCTAACCCCCGCTAGTCGACCGGCGTCATGTCCATCTCGTGCTTTGTCGAGAATGGGAGCCACGCGCGCGCTGGTGCTCCCAACGGCGACTCTGGAAGACGTCTAGCGTGAACGCTGCAGCTTGTCGACTGTGCCGTTGCGCTCAATCGCATCGATGGCGGCGTTCACGTCGGCCGTGGTGACATGGCCATGCCGCGACACGGCGCACATGGTCAGGAAATCCTTCGTCACCAGCACATGCACGTTGCGCGGCAGGGCGCCGCTCCGGATTTGATTGTTGACCGTGATCCTGGTCGTGATGACATGGTCAAAGCGCCCGGCCAGCATTTTTTGCAGCGACCGACTTTCGGACAAGCCATCGTCGCGCACGAAGTCTTTGCCCAGGACGGTGTCGAAATCGGGATAGCGAAAGCCAAGCACGGTGCCCACGCGCTTGCCCCTGAGGTCCTCAATGGCATGGGGGGGCGCAACGCCAGGGGCCGAAACCACGACATCGCCGACCGGAATGAAACCACGGCTCCAGTCGAACGCGCCAGGCAACCATTCCGGCAGGTAGCCGCACACGATGTCCCCTTCGCCCGCCTCGAGCGCGCTGGCCAGGCGCTTGCGCGGCAGGCCAAGAAACCGGACCGGCCGGCCCATCGCCTCGGCCAGCGCGTGGCCGAGCGAAGTCTGGAAGTGCTCGTCCGATTTCGGCGCGATGCCGGCGACGATCTGCGTCTTGTGGATAACGACAAGCTCACGCGCCGGCACGGCGGCGGCGTGCGCGGCCGGCACGGCGAAACATAGAATGAGGGCGATGAAGCGGAGCATGAAGATACCGGATTCGATGACACGGCCAAGTGTAACAGAGCCGTTTCCGGCTCGCGAATTGGCATCGCCGATCTTCGATGCCTTGCGCTGACTCCTTGAAGACGTGGTCCTTGCCTTGAAACAAAGGACCGCTGCCAATGGCCGTAGCGCCGCGGCGGAGCACCGCGAGATACTGAAGACTGCGTTAAAACGACCGCGCCGCCGTCGTGTTGCTGACGTACTCGCGAGCATGCCCGATGTAGGCGAGGATGCCGATGTCGATGCGCGCAAGGGCTAAGGCCAACTATGTATCTGGTCGATACGTTTTGGTATTGATCAGTTAGCCACGTCCGAAAAACAGCTTGCTTTTTTCGGCACATAGGCCACATACCATATTGCGCGGACCGTTTGCTACGAACGAGTTAGCGCCGACTTGGACCGCTTCGGGATCCGCCCGGCGGAGAAGCCGGCAGATGCCTAGTTGCAGTCGAGTACAATTGGCAGAAACCGGCCAAAAGCCGACCTTCAGCCGACGAGACTTCATAGCGCGAAAGGCAAAACCGAATTGTGAAACATAAGATTATTTTGAGCACGTTCCTGCTAATAAGCACGTTTGCAGGAGTTGCTTTGGCGTCGGTCACCGCAACGCGCGAGGTCGCTATGCCTACCGCCTGTACACCACCAGCATATCCAGAAACGTCGATGCGATTCGGTGAGGCCCCCGTGGTCGCTTTAGATTTTTTGATTGATGCAAACGGAGCTGTGTTGAAAGACAAAGTGGTCCAAACATCGGGCGCCAAGATATTCGATGACGCAGCCCGAGCAGCGCTTAGCCGTTGCACTTATCCGCCTTTAAAGGTCGCCGGCAAACCTGTCGGCGGCTGGGTACATGTGCGTTACAAATGGATTCTCGAATAGCGTCTAGCATCCCATGCACGAGGTGACTCGAAAAGAAGGACTGCCGAAGCACGATAAGCCGGCGCAAGTGTCGACATTGGGACACCAGCAGCGGAACCTCGCAGGTGAGATAGCCGTCGAGTACAATCGGCAGTGATCGGCCAGACGCAGACATTTGAGGACTTGAAGAAGCTTGCGTCACTCCGTCTCTAGCCCAAGTAAGGAAGAACATACAGCATGCATTTAGAATCTGGTTTTCGCCCCGTTGGGACCAAGGTGGCAATCGTGATAGGCGCGGCGATCGGCAACGGACTTAGCTACGCGGTACTTTTCGTCTTTGGTCTTATCTTTTTATGGACGCTGGTAGCAGGGGGCATCCCAGGAAACGAAGCATACGTTCAAGCTTATGAGTCGACGGCCTACCTCTTATTCGCGCATGCAGTCGGATTTCTCTGTTTGTTGCCTGGAGGAGCTTGGACGGCCAAGCTAAGTGGGCGGTCCTGCATACGCAATGCCGCAATCGCGGGCTGTCTGGTGGCCGTCGTTGCGCTACTCAGCAATTTGGTCCCGTACTATGTTCCGATCCCGTTTTGGTCAAGGCTTGCGTCAGTTCTACTGCCGGTTCCGGCATTTGTAATGGGCGCGATGTGGCAGATCCGTGCCGATTAGCCTTCGATCGAGCCCACGGTCGATGGCGCGCTTCGGCCAAGAGCGGCCACATAATTGAAGAAGAAATGAATGCTTGAAATTTCAGTTTGCCGTGTCTTGGCCGAACAGCGGCTCGTTCAAATTGCTGGTTCTGACTCGGATTTTGTCATGTTGGACGAGATTGCTGAGTTTGGGCTTACGGTCGCGTTTTTCTATCAATCCGGCGAGTATTTGAAGACCGGCAACAGATTGGATGCTTTGGCCGGTAACGGACCAATACTGGTAAACAGAGCGACCGGTGCTGTAGGAACGGCAGGCACTGCACTGCCACTTGAGGAATACCTAAAGGACTTCGAAGTCCGAACGACGCCCGCATGAATATCGGCCCCAAATCGGCCAATACCGTCCGGTCGAAAGACCAAGAGCCACTGTTTGAATAGTTAGGGGAATTGATGACACCACATGAAGCCCTCGAAGAGATCGAAAAACGGATACCGACCGGCACCCCGCTAGAAGTCGCTCTACGCGAATTCGTGGAGTTCTACGTCTCAACCTCAATCGCGGGGTGTCCGAAAGAATCTGAGGGAGACATGCTCTTGTTTGAATGGGGCGGTCCGTATCCTTGGGATGACTGCTTCTCATTGAGCCTCACTCGCCAATTCTCCTTCAACGACGAAGATGGCGAGTACGATCACATGCAGCAATTGCACATGCATTGCCGCTACGATGCAAGGCAAGTAAGCCTGGTCGCTGGAAATGAATGGTTGTGGGAGCAAGATACCGATGCGTTTTTTAAATTCGTGCTCGATTCTCCATGTACAGAAGCCGTCAAAAATCTGGATATGCGTTCCCTCGACTTTGACTTGCATGATGTTTAGTAGGTAGGCATCCGTCGGCCAACTCCGGCCACTGAATTAATTGGAGCTTTTGTGTCAGACATCATCGAATTCATCGAGCACTACACCCCCTTGGAACGCAAAAGGATTGCATTCGCTTGGAATGGTAAGCATGCCGAAGGATTTATTGACACAAATCAAGCGTTTCGTTGGGCAGTTGTAAAGGAATGCATCTCGAACTTTGAGCGAGTGCCGTTGGCCCTGCTTGAAGATCTGTTTCTTGCCGATGCAGATTGGGCGGTACAGGCTTGGGGCGCACCGGAGCATTTCGCTCCGCTTGACAGCGCATTGTTGGTTCGTGGCGGAAGTGCCGCGCTCGAGTCATTTGCAAATGGCTTTAATGCCTCATTTGATACCTTTGGTGCGTGCCACGAAATTCAGCTTGCGGCGGATTTACTGCCTCCGTTAATGACCTCAGTTCGTGAAATGCAAGAGCTCGCCACGGATGAACGCCAGAAAGTTCGGCTTGAGAGCACACTTGAACTATTTCAAAAGCTCGAAGGCGCGAAAGCAACCGCTGGTTGGGTAAAAGTTGCACCTGGGGCAGAGGTTTCGGATATTCGAATTGTGTGGCCTCGCTGGTACCATAAGGTCTGGGGATGGTTTTTCCGTCGATCTTGCCAGAGTTAGGAGTAAGTCAGTTTCGCGCAACTGGTCGTCATCGGCCTGAAGCCGCCAACCGGACGTGCCAGAGAAGCAAGACACGCTCTTTGACTAAAGATTTAGAGGTCGCTTGAAAACTGCCGCAAAAACATTAGTTCCCGTATTCTTGAGCTTCGCGGTGGCTTGGGTCTGGTGGGTATGGTTACCTGAACCGCCGCCTCTTCCCGATCGATTTCTGTTGATGTTTGAGCCCATTGTGATGTTTGTGGCGGCCCGAAACGTTCATAGTGAGTATGGTCACTCAAGCTGATGGGTATCGGCGCCGTTTTGATCACGTAGCGCGATGGGCGATGGGGTGACCCCGGCAAGGAACTTGAACAAACGCTCCTATTGGGGGAGTCTT
>JANYGW010000236.1 GCA_025359245.1 Massilia sp. | reverse complement strand
GAGCAGTGTCTCGAGGTTCGCCCGACGTTTTCGATATCGCCAATCCGAATGCACTTTTGGGCGGTCACGACGCGGCGATACACGCCAGAATCGAACTTGGGTTCTGCGCCCAGAAAGTACGGCTTGAACTGTGCCATGCCTGCCACGCTGAACATGATGGTCGGGTCGTTGTAAACCAGCGGCCGGCATCACCGGCCACTTCGTCGACGTGCGCGCGCTGCGCTAACCCAACCAACGCGGGCCACGTGGTCCGCGACGAGGATCATGGAAAAATTTACGATATATGAAGGACTGGTGGCGCCGCTCGACCGCGCCAATGTCGACACCGACGCCATCATCCCCAAGCAGTTCCTCAAGTCGATCCACCGGACCGGCTTCGGCCCGAACCTGTTCGACGAGTGGCGCTATCTGGACCACGGCGAACCGGGCAAGGACAACAGCGGCCGTCCGCTGAATCCGGATTTCGTGCTGAACCAGGCGCGCTACCAGGGCGCCTCGATCCTGCTGACGCGCAAAAATTTCGGCTGCGGCTCCTCGCGCGAACACGCGCCGTGGGCGCTCGACCAGTACGGCTTTCGCGCCATCATCGCGCCCAGCTTCGCCGACATCTTCTTCAACAACTGCTACAAGAGCGGCCTGCTGCCGATCGTGCTGCCGGAGTCGCAGATCGACCACCTGTTCAACGAAGTCAAGGCGTTCCCCGGTTTCCGCCTCGTGGTCGACCTGGAGCAGCAGCGCATCGCCACCAGCAACGGCAGCCTGGCCTACCAGTTCGACATCGACCAGTTCCGCAAGTACTGCCTGATCAACGGCCTGGACGACATCGGCCTGACCCTGCGCCACGCCGACCAGATCCGCGCGTTTGAAGAACGCCACCTTGCCGCCCAGCCGTGGCTGGCCAACGTCATCTAAGAAAAATACCGACCCATGAAAATTGCAATCCTGCCCGGCGACGGCATCGGCCCTGAAATCATGGCGCAAGCAGTCAAGGTCTTGAACGTCCTGGGCGAACGGTTCGAACTCGAAAGCGCGGACGTCGGCGGCGCCGGCTATGCCGCGCACGGCCACCCGCTGCCGCCCGCCACGCTGGCATTGGCCAAGGCCGCCGACGCGGTGCTGTTCGGCGCCGTCGGCGACTACCAGTACGACAGCCTCGAGCGCGCGCTGCGCCCGGAACAGGCGATCCTCGGCTTGCGCCGCGAACTGGGCCTGTTCGCCAACCTGCGTCCGGCGATCCTGTATCCGGAACTGGCCGGCGCCTCCACGCTCAAGCCCGAAGTGGTGTCCGGGCTGGACATCCTGATCATCCGCGAACTGACCGGCGACATCTACTTCGGCAAGCCGCGCGGCGTGCGCGAGTGCCCGGACGGCCCGTTCAAGGGCGAGCGCGAAGGCTTCGACACGATGCGCTACGCCGAAACTGAAATCCGCCGCATCGCCCACGTGGCGTTCCAGGCTGCGCAGAAGCGTGGCCAGCGCGTGACCAGCGTCGACAAGGCCAACGTGCTCGAGACGGGCCAGTTCTGGCGCGATATCGTCACCGACGTGCACAAGGAATACGCCGGCGTCGCGCTCGAGCACATGTACGTCGACAACGCGGCGATGCAGCTGGTGCGCGCGCCGAAAAAATTCGACGTCATGGTCACCGGGAACATGTTCGGCGATATCCTGTCCGATTGCGCGGCCATGCTGACCGGCTCGATCGGGATGCTGCCGTCGGCGTCGCTGGACGCCAACAACAAGGGCTTGTACGAGCCGTCGCACGGTTCGGCGCCGGACATCGCGGGCAAGGGCATCGCCAACCCGCTGGCGACGATTTTGTCGGCGGCGATGATGCTGCGCTTCTCGCTGAACAAGGCGGAGCAGGCCGACCGCATCGAGACGGCCGTCAAGAAAGTGCTGGCGCAAGGAGTGCGCACGGGCGATATTTACGAGCAGGGCACGCATAAGGTCAGCACCGAAGAAATGGGCAACGCGGTAGTGAGGGCGCTGGGCTAATCGCAGCAGGAACCGCGCAGCACGCACTTTGCGGGCACGCACCAACGTCATCCTCGCGCACGCGCAAACGCATGCGTTTGCTCCATGCTGACTATGAGCATAGGTGCTATGGATCCCCGCGTTCGCGAGGATGACGTTGGCTTAAGGTGTGTGCTTACTTGACTAGCGCGACTCCGGTGGTCACGCAAAAATTTTAGACTATAGATAGAGAGAGCATGATGAAACTAGTTGGCTTGGTAGGTTGGCGCGGTATGGTCGGTTCGGTCCTGATGCAGCGCATGCAGGACGAGGGCGATTTCGCCCACATCGAACCGGTGTTTTTCACGACCTCGAACGCGGGCGGCAAGGCCCCCGCGATGGCGAAGAACGAGACCACGCTGAAGGACGCCAGCAATATCGCCGCGCTGTCGAAATGCGAGATCATCATTTCCTGCCAGGGCGGCGACTACACCAGCGAGGTCTTCCCCAAGCTGAGAGCAAACGGCTGGAACGGCTACTGGATCGACGCCGCCTCGACCCTGCGCATGGATGACGACGCCGTGATCGTGCTCGACCCGGTCAACCTGGACGTGATCAAGAACGCGATGACGCGCGGCGTGAAGAACTACATCGGCGGCAATTGCACCGTCTCGTGCATGCTGATGGGCCTGGGCGGCCTGTTCCAGCACAATCTGGTCGACTGGATGAGCTCAATGACCTACCAGGCCGCGTCCGGCGGCGGCGCCCAGCACATGCGCGAGCTGCTGACCCAGTTCGGCACCATCAACCAATCGGTCAAGGCGCTGCTGGACAACCCGGCCGCCGCCATCCTCGAAATCGACCGTACCGTGCTGGCCACCCAGCATGGCATGTCGGCCGACGAAACCAAGCAGTTCGGCGTGCCGCTGGCCGGCAACCTGATTCCGTGGATCGACAAGGACCTGGGCAACGGCCAGTCGAAGGAAGAATGGAAGGCCGGCGCCGAAACCAACAAGATCCTCGGCCTGGGCGCCGCCTTCGGCAGCCGCGAAATCCCGGTCGACGGCCTGTGCGTGCGGGTCGGCGCGATGCGCTGCCACTCGCAGGCGCTGACCATCAAGCTGAAGCAGGATGTGCCGCTCGACGAAATCAACGACATCATCGCCGCCAACAACCAGTGGGTCAAAGTGGTGCCGAACACGCGCGAAGCGTCGATGCGCGACTTGTCGCCGGCCGCCGTCACCGGCAGCCTGACGATCCCGGTGGGGCGCTTGCGCAAGATGGCCATGGGCGGCGAATACCTGTCCGCGTTCACCGTCGGCGACCAGCTGTTGTGGGGCGCGGCCGAGCCGCTGCGCCGCATGCTGCGTATCATATTAGATAAGTAAGTTTCTGCGGTGGCAGCGGAGTTATTTTTTGTGCAATATGGCTGGGGGCCGCAGGTTGTGGCCCCTTTGCCAAAGAATCCAGCAAATTGCGCGTTTACAGTGACTTAGGGCTTACTTATCATCCAAAAGCTTGCATGCTCCAGAGCATGATGATATGTTGAGACCTCCGGGAAACCAGCTTTCTCCCCAGTCAACTCATAATGCCCCCAACTATGCGTTTAAACACTCGCTCCAAGATTACTTCGTTCGCGTTGAAAACACTCTCCGGCGCACTTGCCAGCGCAGTGTTTTTGTCTTCCTCCGCGTACGCCGCCGGCCTCGGCAAGCTGACCGTTCACTCCTCGCTCGGCCAGCCGCTGAACGCGGAAATCGAACTGACTTCCGCTTCGGCCGATGATGCGACCGGCCTGGTGGCCAAGCTGGCCCCGGCCGACGCGTTTCGCATCGCGAACATCGATTTCAATCCGGCCCTGCTGACACTGCGCTTCGCGGTCGAACAGCACGGCACGCGCCAGGTCATCAAGATCACATCGTCGCAACCGGTCAACGAACCGTTCGTCGACATGCTGCTCGAACTGACCTGGGGCGGCGGGCGCATGGTGCGCGAATATACCTTCCTGCTCGATCCTGCCGAAATGCGCACGCCGCAATCGGCCCAGATCAGCGCACCGGTCGACGTGCTCGGCGCACGCGGCGCCAACAAGGCCGCGCCAAGCAAGGCCGCCCCGGCCCAGGCGTCGCAGCCGGCGCCAGCGTCTGCCGCGCCGCGCGAGCGCACCGAATCGGCCACCGAATACAAGGTCAAGGCCGGCGACTCGCTGGGCAAGATCGCGGCCAAGCTCAAGCCGGTCGAAGTCTCGCTCGACATGATGCTGGTGGCGCTGTACCGCGCCAATCCGGACGCCTTTGCGGGCAATAACATGAACCGCCTGAAATCGGGCCAGATCCTGTCCGTGCCTGACGCGGCCACGGTCAAGGGCACCGGCGACAGCGAAGCGCGCGGCGTCGTGGTGGCCCATGCGGCCGACTTCAACGCGTACCGCAACAAGCTGGCCGGCCAGGTCGCCACCAGCGCGCCCGACAAGGCCGCTGCCGCCAGCCAGAGTGCGACCGGCAAGATCACCGCCAAGGTCGAAGAGCGTCCAACCGCCGCCAACGTGTCGAAGGACCAGCTCAAACTGTCCAAGGCCACCGCGCCGACCGACGTCAACGGCAAGAGCGCCGCCGCCGGCGCCGAAGAGCGCATCGCCAAGGAAAAAGCGCTGGCCGATGCGACCGCCCGCGTCAAGGAACTCGAACGCAACGTCAGCGAGCTGGAAAAGCTGATGGTCATCAAGAACAAGGCTGCCGCCGACGCTGCCAAGGCGCCAGCAGGCGCCCAGAAGCCGCTGCCTGCGCCAGCAGTGCCTGCGCCGGTTCCGGCCAAGGTTGCGACGCTGGCGTCCGCGCCGGTGCCGGCCAAAGTAGCCACGGTGGCGTCCGCGCCGCCGGTGGTCGCACCGGTCCCAAGCCCGGTGGCGTCCGCGCCAGCCCCGGTCGCATCGGCGCCGGCGCCGGTCGCTTCGGCGCCGACCCCGGCACCGAAACCGGCTGCCAAGATTGCCGTCGTCAAGAAGGCCGAGGCGCCTGCCGAACCAGGCATCCTGGACATGCTCAAGGATAATCTGATCGCCGTGCTGGTGGGCTTGCTGGCGCTCGCCGGCCTGGCCGCGTTCGCCGTCAAGCGCCGTGGCAAGGGCGGCTCGGGCTCGTCGGGCGACGAACCGTCGATCCTCGGCGCGCCGACCGACCAGGCCCATTCGCTGTTCGCCGAAACCGGCGGCCAGAGCGTCGACACCAGCAACAGCGTGTTCAACTCCAGTTTCGCGCCATCGGCCAGCCAGCTCGACACCAATGAAGTCGATCCGGTCGCCGAAGCGGACGTCTACATCGCTTACGGCCGCGATGCGCAGGCCGAGGAAATCCTCAAGGAAGCGCTGCGCACCCATCCGGAACGCTATCCGGTCCGCCTGAAGCTGCTCGAAATCTACGCCGCCCGCAAGGACCTGCGTTCGTTCGAGACCCAGGCCACCGACCTGTACAGCCTGACCAAGGGCCAGGGCGACGAATGGACCCAGGCCGCCGCGCTGGGCCTGGCGATCGATCCGCTCAATCCGCTGTATGCGGGCGCCGCCAGCGAAGGCCCGTCGACCATCATCCCGGCTGCTGCCGCACCGGTCGTGCTGGCCAAGCAGGCGGTCATGGACGATGTGCCGACCGACCTCGATCTGACCGAGGAAACCGCATTGCCAGTGGCCGCGCCGGCCGCCCCGGCGGCCGCGGCCGAAGAGCATTCCCTCGATTTCGACCTCGGCGGCCTCAGTTTCGAGCCGCCGGCAGCGCCGCTCAGCGCGCCCGCTGCGTCCGACATGGACTTCTCGATGCCGGGCAAGGTCGTGCCGTCGGTCGCGCCGGTCAAGGCCGACGAAGCATTCAGCATGGACTTCAACATGGATGCCCCGAAGGCGCATGAGGAAGTGGCCAGCAACGACTTTACGGCCGAATATGCCGCCAGCGGCAAGGACGACCTGTCCGGCATGGGCGACCTGGCCAGCGCGTTCGACATTCCGTCGGCGCCGGTGGCGCATGCTCCCGCGGCCAGCCCGGCGCTGGAACTCGATGGCATGAACTTCGACCTGCCGACGGCTGCCACGGCACCGGCTGCGGCGCCGCAGTTCGACATGTCCGGCATCGACCTCGACCTGCCGGTGGCCGG
>JANYGW010000212.1 GCA_025359245.1 Massilia sp. | reverse complement strand
TCGAGGCCGTCGATCACCGAGCGCGCCTGCTTGCCGGAGCCGCCGTGCGACTGCTTGATCGTGACGCTGTCGCCCGTCTTGGCCTTCCACTGACGCGCGAACGCGGCGTTGAAGTCCTGATACAGCTCGCGGGTCGGATCGTACGAGACGTTGAGCAGGGTGACATCGGCCGCCGCTGCGGCTTGTGCCACCAGCACGAGCGCGATCAGCGACTGGCTAATTTTTTTGAGCAACATCTGATTTCTTTCGAGGGTAAGGAGGCTCTAGCGTAAAACGCTGCCGCTCGAAAAGGAACGAATGAAATCAGTTGTCGATATCTGTTTTTTAATGCGGGCTTGATGTACTGCCGGTTAGTGCGCCTTGGACAGGATCAGCAGCCAGCGGCGCATCAGCAGCACTTCGACATGGCCAGGCTCGACGCCGGTATCGCACTCGATGACCGGGTTGACCGGGTAGTAGCGCTTGCGGAAGTCACGCGTGACCAGCACTTCCCGACGGCCCAGGCGCAGCATGAATGGGGTAGGTGCGTATTGCATACCGAAATTGCTGTTCAAGGTGGTCATGGCAGTTCCTCAGTGTTGGCGTTGCGTTGATCAAGAGATTCAAGAATAACACAACCACTGTATAAATCTACAGTTACTGTACGAATAAACAGTAAATTTAGATTTTGTGGTGTTTTTGCAGATGGTATGATGCCATAACGCAACTTTATCGATTGCGGCCAAGCCGCGGCGCCCTGCGAGGTGGTGCTGCCGTTGATTTTTGTCATGCCCGTGCAGCCGCACCGGGTTGACGAAGGTTAACAAGTGATATCTACTGGAAGAAGGGCGTCGTGACGCATTTTTCTTCGCGGTTTTCCAATTTTGAGACTCCATCATGTTGCAGCCTAAACCGATCAGCCCTGAACTGTTTAACACCGTCAGGAAAGATGTGGCAAGATACATCAAGAAGAAACTCAAGGGCATGGAGATCGATGTCACCGATATGGAATTGCACAATTCCTCGCTGACCAAGACGATTCGGGTGTACGCGACGCTGAGCCGCACGACCAACCTGAAGGCGCTCTACCTGGCAGAACAGATGGTCAGCAAGGAACTGCAGCAGGAATTCCGGCTCCAGGTGCACGCGTTTTACTGGCGCTACCTGCCGGAAGAACGAAGCGCTGACCTGACGTCGGTTTCCTCTTCATTAGCAAACTGAGTACAAGGGCCATGGCCAATCAAAAAATTCTCGTGGTGGACGACTCGGCGTCGCAACGCATGATCGTCGGCGCCCTGCTGTCCAAGGAAGGGCATACCGTGATCATGGCCTGCGACGGCGACGAGGCCGTGGCCAAGGCCAAGAGCGAACTGCCGGACCTGATCATCATGGACATCGTGATGCCCGGCCTGAACGGCTTCCAGGCGACGCGCGCGATCACCAATGATGAAAGCACCTGGCACATTCCGGTCATCCTGCTCACCAGCAAGGACATGGACTCGGACCGCATCTGGGCCTTGCGCCAGGGCGCGACCGCCTTCATGAACAAGCCGCTCAACCACGTGGCGCTGCTCGAACTGGTCAACACGCTGGCCTGATCGATCCCGGCACTGGCGCGATCGCGCGCTTTGTGCGTCAATGGCGGTTTCGATCGCTATGCCGCCGATGAAGAACAGATTCCCCAAGCTCCACCGCCATGTTGCCGCGCGCTTCGTGCCGGATACCGAATTCGGCCTGCACCTGACGGTCGGCATCGCCCTGCTGTGGCTGGCGGCATGGATCTTCGGCGAAATCGCCAGCGACGTCGTCGCGCACGCCCCCATCACCATCGTCGACCTGCAGCTGGCCAACTGGCTGCACTTGCAGGCCAACAGCGGATGGACGCCGTTCATGCTGTTCATTACCGACTGGCATGCGCCGCCCGGCATCTTGCTGATGAGCGCCATCCTGGGCCGCTACCTGTATCTCCGGCGCGCCTACTACTGGCTGGCGACGCTGGTACTGGCGGTACCGGGCGGCCTTTTTCTGAATGTTCCGCTAAAGTACCTCTTTCACCGGGCGCGGCCGCATTTCGACGATCCCTTGCTGACCCTGGCGAGCTACAGTTTTCCGAGCGGGCACACGATGGGCGCGACGCTGTTCTATGGCGTGCTGGCGGCCTACCTGGTGTGCACATGGCGGCGCCTCAGCGCGCGCGTGCTGGCGGTGTGCGTGGCGTTGGCGATGGTGTTGCTGGTGGGCTTGAGCCGGATGTACCTGGGCGCGCACTATCTGAGCGATGTGCTGGCGGCGCTGGCATTCAGCTGCGCCTGGCTCGCCATCTGCATTACCGGGGTATCGACCTTGCGCCGCCGCCACGCTGCGCGCGCCACCGATTAATTTGGGAGAGTAGTCTGAGAACCATTGCAGTGATCATCAACGGCAGTGCCGGCAGCGGCCACGACGAGCAGCAGGCCCACTACTTGCGCGACAAGTTCGGCGCACACGGCTTCGAGGCGCGCGTCACGCTGGCCGCCAGCGGCGCCGACATGACTGCGGCGGCGCGCGACGCGCTCGCGCACGGCATGACGGCCGTGGTGGCCGGCGGCGGCGACGGCACCATCAACGCGGTGGCCTCGGTGATGGTCGATACGGGCGTGCCGTTCGGCGTGCTGCCGCTCGGCACCCTGAACCATTTTGCCAAGGATATCGGGATACCGCTGGCGCTGGACGAGGCGATCGCCACGGTCGCCGGCGGCGCCCGCCGGCAGGTCGACGTGGGCGAAGTGAACGGCCAGATTTTCCTGAACAATTCGAGCCTGGGCCTGTACCCGGACATCGTGCGCGACCGCGAGAAGCAGCAAAGCCGGCTCGGACGCGGCAAATGGCTGGCGGCGCTATGGGCCACGATCGGGGCGCTGCGCCGCTATCCCTTCCTCAGCGTGCGCCTGTGCATGGGTGACGGCGACGAACATGCGCGCCATACGCCGTTTGTATTCATCGGCAACAACGACTATACGATGCAGGGTCTTAACATCGGCGCGCGCGCCAGGCTCGACAGCGGAAAGCTCAGCGTGTACGTGGCCCAGCGTCCCGGCCGCCTCGGCTTGTTGCGGCTGGCCTGGAGCGCGCTGCGCGGACGGCTGGCGCAGGAACGCGACTTCGACGTACTGAGTGCCGACAGCCTGGCCATCGAGACGCGCCACCAGCGCATCCGCGTGGCTACCGACGGGGAAGTGACGGTCATGGCGACGCCGCTGCGTTACCGGATCCGGCCGGCCGCGCTGACGGTCATCGTGCCAAGCTGAGGAGAGCATATGCGTACCATTGTTCATTTATCCGACCTGCACTTTGGCAGGGTCGACGCGGCCTTGCTGGAGCCGCTGCGCGCACTGGTGCACAGCATCGCGCCGGACGTGGTGGTGGTCTCGGGCGACCTGACCCAGCGCGCCAAGAGCGATCAGTTCGAGCAGGCCAGGGCCTGGCTCGACAGCTTGCCGGGGCCGCAGATCATCGTGCCGGGCAATCACGACATCTCGCTGTACAACGTGGCGCGCCGCTTCCTGCAGCCGCTGGCGCGCTACCGGCGCTATATCACCGACGACCTCGATCCGGTCTTTGTCGATGCCGAGATCGCGGTGCTGGGCGTGAACACGGCGCGCTCGCTGACGTTCAAGGATGGCCGGGTCAACAAGGAGCAGGTGGCCACGATCCGGGCCCGGATGGCGGGACTGGGGCCGCAGGTCACGCGCATCATCGTGACCCATCATCCGTTCGACCTGCCTGACACGAACGACGAAGATGACCTGGTCGAGCGCGCGCCGATGGCGATGCAGGCATTCGCCGATTGCGGGATCGACCTGCTGCTGTCGGGGCATATGCATACCAGCCGGGCCGGCAGCACGGCGGCCCGCTACCGGATCGACGAATATGCGGCGCTGGTGGTGCAGGCCGGCACGGCCACCTCCACGCGCGGGCGCGGCGAAGTCAATTCCTTCAATGTGGTGCGGGTCGAGCCGGACCGGATCGAAGTCGACCGCTATGGCTGGGACGCGGTGGGGCAGCAGTTTTCGCTGATGAAGACCGAGCCGTTTTTACGCAGCGGGAATGTGTGGGCGGCACATACCGAGGGCTTGTTCGCCACGGGGCTCTGACAGACGCAAGAAAGGGAGTGGCCCGTCATCCCCGCGGTTGCGCGAGGATGACAGTGGTGACGTCTGTTGGTTTATTGCAGAAGCGATTTCTGCGGCGCTTTAAATCCAGTACTCGGTCAGCTTCGACGCCCATTCCTTGACCCGGTCGGTCCACGGCCGGTGGTGCCATTCTTTCAGCGTCACCGGCTTCGAGTCGCGCAGGTCTTCCGCATACGCGCTCTCCATGTCGCGCCCGAACGCCGGATCGAGCACCACCACGTTCAATTCATAATTGTGCAAAAAGCTGCGGCGGTCGATATTGGCCGAGCCGACCGTCGACCAGGTGCCGTCGATGACCGCGGTCTTGGCGTGCAGGACTGCCACCTGCAACTGGAAGATCTTGACCCCGTTGCTGAGCAGCTCCTCATAGAATGCATGGCCCGCATACATCACCAGCCCGTGGTCCGACACGCCCGGCAGCACCAGGCGCACATCCACGCCGCGCTTTGCCGCGCCGACCAGCGCGTCGACGAACTGCTTGTCCGGCACAAAATAGGCCGACGTAATATGCACGCTGGCCTTGGCTTCCTGGATCGCCAGGATGAAGGCCTTGTAGATCTCCGAATCGCGGTCAGGTTCGGTGGCCAGCACGCGCACGATCTTGTCGCCGACCGGCGCCAGCGGCGGGAAATAATCGGCTTCGGCCAGCTCGCCGGCATCCTGGTCGACCCAGGCGTTGATGAAGTGGTACTGCAGCGACGCCACTGCCGGCCCTTCGATCTTGATGTGGGTGTCGCGCCAGCCGACCTTTTTGTCGCCGGGCGATTCGGGCGTGCGGCGCGAGCGGAAAAACGAGCTGGTGGCGTAAGTGCTGCTGATGTTGATGCCGCCGGTGAAGGCGATCTTGCCATCGACCACCAGCAGCTTGCGGTGGTCGCGGTTGTTCAGTTCCCATTTGCCGACCCGCTTGGCCGGGTTGACCGGATTGAAAGCGAGCACGTTGACGCCGGCCGTCTTCATGCGCTGGAAGAATTCGTCCGGCGTGCTCATCGCGCCGACGCTGTCGTACATCAGGTTGACCGTCAGCCCCTGCTTGCGCTTTTCGATCAGCAGGTCGGCGAACTGCAGGCCGATCGGGTCCTGGTCGAAGATATAGGTCTCCAGGTTGATCGAGCTCTTGGCCGCGCCGACCGCCGCCATCATTTCCTTCATCGTGGCCGGGCCGTCGAACAGCAAGGTGACCTTGTTGCCGGCGATCAGGGGCACGCCGGTGGCGGCTTCCTCCAGCACCGCCAGCGCCTTCATGTCCGGGGTGGCCTTGGACCAGCGGCGCGCCAGCAGGTCGGCGGCTTGCCTGCGCGCCAGCTTGCCCTGCGGCGTGGTGACGGGCGGAGCGGCGCGCACGGCAGTCTTCTCGCTGCCGGCATTGACCTCCGGCAGCGAGGCACACGATGCCAGCGCGATGGCGAAGGCAAGTATGGCCGAGATGGCCGTGATGCGCGGATGGCTCATTTGATTCCCCTGGAAGGTACGAGGTCGGACAAATCGGAACGGGACTGCTTCGGCCCGATGAAAAAATCAAGCGGCGCGGCCACGAAGCGCCGTCCCATGGCGCGCACCAGGGACATGCCCTGCTTGAAGCGGATCTTGCGCGCGCGCAGCGCCACCCACAGCGCCAGCGCGAAGCTGACCAGCAGGTTGACCGCGCCGATCGCCAGGAAGCCGCCGACCGAGGTCAGCGCCAGCTGCCAGCTCATGACCCCGTCCAGCGCCACATAGGCGGTGGCGAAATTGGCGGCCGAGAACGTCACAT
Source organism: Massilia sp. (assembly GCA_025359245.1). Lineage (GTDB taxonomy): Bacteria > Pseudomonadota > Gammaproteobacteria > Burkholderiales > Burkholderiaceae_D > Telluria_A. Next base: position 14,209 of record JANYGW010000212.1, on the reverse strand, counting down.
GGCGTATGTCGAGCGGCAAGCCAAGCAGGTAGCCGAGCGTGCCGATGGTGCCGAGCAGGATGCCGAACACCAGGTTGCCCATCAGGCCGCCCAGATTGTTTTCCACGTACAGCGCCAGGCGCTGCAGGCGCGCGGCGCCGAGCAGCCGGGCCAGGGCGCGCAGTTGCGTCACGCGCTGCGCCATCTGGGTGTACACGGCCTTGTTGTCGTAGTAGCCGGAAATGAGGCCGGCCACGAACAGGCACACGCCGGCGATGGCGGCGTAGAACAGGGCCAGGCTGTGGAGCGGGTCGATGTCGTGCAGCAGGTGGGCGGCCTTGGCGCGCGTGACCAGGTGGCTGCCGGTCACGCCGGCCCACAGCGTGGCGATCAGCCAGGCCATCGGCAGCACCGTGGCGAGGTTGCCCAGCACGGCGATGCACTGGGTGCGGAACACCTTGTTGATCAGCTCGGCCATGCTGTCGAGGTCGATATTGCGTCCATCCTTGCTCGACAGGCCGCTGGCGATGCGCGAGGCCGTCATGGCCGGCTGCTTGGTCGCGATGGTGAAGTGAAACATGTGGATCAGCATGAAGCCGAACGAATAATTCATGCTGAACAAAAAGGCTTCGACCAGCGGCGCGGCGCGCAGCGTGGCCATCAAGATCTTGATCAGCGCCATCAGCCCGACCACGACCCCGGCCCCGGCCGAGGACAGGAACATGCGCCCGAGTTCGCCGCGCGTGTCGGCGATATAGTGCTCGCCAGTGCGGCTGGCGTTCTCGGTGACGTTGCGCGCCAGCAGGTCGATGTTGTCGGCGAACAGATCGCGCACCGCGTACTTGTGGTTGTGCGCTTCGACCAGTTCCTGCGCCAGCGCGATCGCGCCGGCCACGCGCAGCGAGGTCGGCGGACAGCTGGCCGGGGTCGCCTCCATGGCCACCGTTTCCAGATCCAGCGTGGGCGCGGCCGGCAGCTCGCCGCTGACGTCGACCAGGAACAGCAGCTTGCGCAGCCGTTCAATGCTTTGCGCCAGCGCCAGCAGCAAATAGGTCAGCGCCACGCTGGTGCCTTGCGCGGCGGCGTTCTTGCGCACCTTGTCGATCACGCCGCTGCACTGGTCGAGCATGACCAGCAGGTGGCGCGCATCCTCGGGCGCGGCGCCGTCGCCGGCCAGCATGCGCTGGTAGCCGTCCAGGTAGTCGTTGACCTCGATGTTTTGCATCAGGAAGGGCGAGTCGAAATTCTCGATGTCGGCGTGGCTGCGGATCAGGCGCGGCTCCAGCCCCAGCGCGCACACGCGGCAGGACAGCGTGCGGATCGCTTCGAGCATGCCGAGCAGGGCGGTCCGGCGCGGCTTGGCCGCCAAGGCTTCCGGCAGCGCCGGCGCGGCGGCGATGGCCGCATACAGCGCGATCCAGTCGGCCACCGGGACCGCATTGATCCACTGGTAGTCGGTGTTCACGTACAGCACCTGGTCGATGGCGTCGTTCAGGTAAACGTCGCCCAGCGCCGGCGGCAGGAAACGGTAGGAAATGCGCCGTTTCAGCTCGGTGAAGAAGCCATCGTTGGACAGGATGCCGATGTCGGTGTACAGGCTGGCGTGGCGCCGGCTGTCGAGCAGGCGCGCCAGATAGTTGCGCAGCCCGGCCGCCTGTTGCGGATGGCCGGCCAGCAGCTGGCACAGGGTCTGGATGCGGATGCTGGCCTCTTCGGCGCCGGGCAGCTTGGCCGGGCGCAATTGCTCGACGAGGGCGACCAGCATGTCGATGCGGTCGCTGTGGGGATCGATGCGGTCTAGCGTGGCGAGCATGGCAAATTTGACTGGTGCGGGAACTAAAGCGTCAGTGTACGTCCCGGGGGCGCGAGAGCTGTGTACGCTAGCGTACGCAGCAGGCAATTTAGTGATTTCTTGAAACTTTTGACGGCGCCCGCGCGGTCCGGCACTTCGGTTAAACTTGACGCCACCATCATCAGCGAGGACCGCAATGTATCTGACTTATTTCAAGGGCCAGTGGGCTGAAGGCAATATTCCCCTGTTCGGGGCGATGGACCACAGCGTCTGGCTCGGTTCGTCCGTGTTCGACGGCGCCCGTTCGATCGGCGGGCGCATGCCCGACCTGCGCCTGCATTTGCAGCGCGTGATCCATTCGTCCGAGCGGGTTGGCCTGCAATGCCCGCTGACGGTCGACGAGATGGAAGCGCTGGTGCGCGAAGGCGTGGGCAAATTCCCGGCCGACGCGGCGCTGTACATCCGCCCGCTGGTGTTCGGCTGCGAAGGCTTCCTGATCCCGGAGCCGGCCCACAGCGGCTTCGCGCTGACGCTGTTCGATGCGCCGATGCCGGCCTTTACCGGGTTCTCGGCCTGCCTGTCGGCGCTGCGCCGGCCCGACGCCAGCATGGCGCCGACCGACGCCAAGGCCTCGGCCCTGTATGCCAATTCGACGCGCGTGATGCGCGAAGCCCAGGCGCGCGGTTTCGACAATGGCGTGGTGCTCGACAGCGCCGGCATGGTGGCCGAATTTGCCACCTCCAACCTGTTCCTGGTCACGCCGGACGGCAAGGTGGTCACGCCGGTGCCGAACGGGACCTTCCTGGCCGGCATCACGCGCGCACGCGTGATCGCCTTGCTGGCCGAAGCCGGTGTCAAGGTGGAGGAGCGCAGCGTGCGGCCGCAAGAGCTCGACAGCGCGCTGGAGATTTTCAATACGGGCAACTACGGCAAGGTCACGCCGTGCGTGCGCTACGAGGCACGCACGCTGGGCGTGGGACCGATGGCCACGCTGGCGCGCGACCTGTACCTGGCGTTCACCGAAAACCGCTGAGCGCTATTTGACGCCGCCCGGCAGCGCAGGGCGCGTCATGCTGGGCGGCTTGACATCGCCGCACGAGACGCCCAGCCATTTGCCCTTGGACGCCATTGCGCTCGTCATGATCTTGCCGTCGCGCGTGGTGGAGCTCATCTTCATGTCCACGGTGTAAGCGGTGTCGCCCGACAGCGTCACCGTGCCTTCGCCGCTGGACTTCGGATTGACGCAGCTGAACCCGACCTTCATCACGCCGCCCACGATGGGCGTGCGGGTATTGGTGCAGCCGATGCGCTGATGGTCGATCAGCTTGTTCTGGGCCGCCATTTCCGGCGTCACGCACACCTTGATGGTCATGCCGCCATCTTCGCTCATCTGGTTGACCTGGCCGAGCTTGGCCATCATCGCTTCCATCTTGCGGCGCTGTTCGGGCGTCATGCTGTCCATCTTGCCGCGCATCGCTTCCAGGTTCCCTTTTTGCATCTGGCGCATCTGCTGCACGCGCGGATCGTTGCCGCCTTCGAGCTTGTTATTGATTTCCCACAGCCCGGGCTTGAGGCTCTGGGCCGATGCCGGCAGGCCCGCCATGGCGGTCAGGGACAACAGAGTAGCAGCGGTCAGGCGAAAATTCATGATGGCCTCCAAGTTTGATGGCATAGTTTATCTCGGTTTATGGCCTTGCAGCGTTATTGTTTGTATAATAACCACATTGCCGTATCGGCACTTCGCAACCTGCATTGATAGATTGGATTTCTCCTTGAAACTGCTTACCGCCCTCATGCTCAGCGCCGGCATCCTGTCGCCCGGAATCGCCTTCGCGGCCACCGCTCCCGCTGCCAAAGCGGCTATCCAGGCCGGACCGCTCAAAGTGGCCAGCGTCGAAGGCATCACCGAATACCGGCTGGCCAATGGCATGCGCGTGCTGCTGTTCCCGGACGCCAGCAAGCCGACCCTGACCACCAACATCGTCTACATGGTCGGCTCGCGCCACGAGAACTACGGCGAGACCGGCATGGCGCACCTGCTGGAACACCTGCTGTTCAAGCCGACCGCCAATTTCGGCATCAAGAAGGGCACCAAGACGCCGGTCGAAATACTCAATGGCAGCGGCGCCGAATTCAATGGCAGCACCTGGTTCGACCGCACCAACTACAACGCGACCTTCCCGGCCAACGACGAGAACCTGCGCCAGATCCTGGCGCTGGAAGCGGACCGCATGGTCAATTCGCCGATCGACCAGAACGACCTGTGGAACACCAAGACCGGCAAGGGCGAAATGACGGTGGTGCGCAACGAGTTTGAAATGGGCGAGAGCGATCCGGTCTCGGTGACCACCGAGCGCCTGCAGTCGGTCGCCTTCGACTGGCACAACTACGGCAAGTCGACCATCGGCGCGCGCTCGGACATCGAGCAGGTCAACGTGGCGCGCCTGCGCGCCTTCTACAAGAATTACTACCAGCCTGACAATGCGATGCTGATGGTGGCCGGCCGCTTCGACGAAGCGAAGGTGCTCAAGCAGGTCAATGAGCTGTTCGGACGGATTCCGAAGCCGGCCCGCGTCCTGCAGCCGACCTACACGCGCGAACCGACCCAGGACGGCGAACGCAGCGTCACCGTGCGCCGCAGCGGCGGCACCCAGTACGTGGGCGCCGGCTACCATGTGGCGCCATCGGGCCACCAGGACGCCGCCGCGCTGGCGCTGCTGTCGCACATCCTGGTCGATGCGCCGGCCGGGCGCCTGCACAAGGCGCTGGTCGAGACCAAGCTGGCCGCCAGCGTGGACACCGATTCGGTAAGCAACCTGGAGCCGGGCTTCCGCATCTTCGGGGCGCTGGTGCCCAAGGAACTGCCGCTCGAGACGACCCAGGACGCGATGCTCAAGGTGCTCGAAGGCATGAAGACGTCGCCGATCACGGCCGAGGAAGTGGCGCGCGCCAAACTGAACATGCTCAAGCAGATCGACCTGGCCGCCAACGACACGGCCCAGTTGACGCTGGCGCTGACCGAATCGATGGCGGCCGGCGACTGGCGCTTGTTCTTCCTGCAGCGCGACCGCATCGAGAAGACCGATGCGGCGGCAGTGCAGGCCGCCGCCGAGAAATACCTGAAGCCGACCAACCGCACGGTCGGCCGCTTCGTGCCGACCGACACGCCGGACCGCACCGACGTGCCCGAAGCGACCGATATCGCCGCCGTGGTCAAGGACTACAAGGGCAGGGCGGTGGTGGCCCAGGGCGAGGCGTTCGACCCGAGCCCGGCCAACATCGAAGCACGCCTCGAGCGCTTCACGCTGGCCAACGGCATGAAGGGCGCGCTGCTGTCCAAGAAAACCAAGGGCGCGATGGTCAGCTTCACGCTGCAGCTGCAGACCGGCAGCGCCGACGCGCTCAAGGGCAAGGCCGACACGGGCTCGTTCGCGGCGGCGCTGATCATGCGCGGCTCCGAGCGCATGACGCGCCAGGAAATCAAGGACAAGTTCGACCAGCTGCGCGCCCGCGTCAGCATCAACGGTAGCGCCGAAGGCATGACCGTCTCGATCATGACCACGCGCGAAAACCTGCCGGCGACCCTGGACCTGGTAGCGGACGTGCTCAAGACGCCGGTGTTCCCTGAAACCGAATTCGCGCAAATGCAGCGCGAGCAGGCCAACGCGATCGCCCAGCAGATTCCCGAGCCGCAGGCATTGGCCAGCAACGCGATGTCGCGCCTGATCGACGCCACGCCAGAGGGCCACGTCAAGCACGTGCTGACCATGCCTGAAAACCTGGCGGCGATGCAGGCGGTGAAAGTGGCCGATGTGCGCGCCTTTCACAAGGACTTCTACGGCGCGGGCAACGCCACCGTGGCAGTGGTGGGCGAGTTCGACGCAGCCGCGCTCAAGACCCAGCTGACGGCATTGTTCGGTAAATGGAACGCGGCCCAGCCGTACACGCGCATTCCGTCGACGATGAAGGACGTGGCCGGCCAGAAGATCGCGCTGGAGACGCCGGACAAGGCCAACAGCATGCTGTTCGCGGTGCTGCCGCTGGCGATGAAGGACGATGCGGCGCCCTATCCGCCACTGGTGATGGCCAATTACATGCTCGGTGGCGGCGCCTTGCGCAGCCGGCTGGCCGACCGCATCCGCCAGAAGGAAGGCCTGTCGTACGGGGTCGGTTCGCAACTGAGCATTTCGGCGCGCGATCCGGCCGGCTTATGGCTTGCCTACGCGATCAGCGCGCCGCAGAACACGCCGAAGGTGGAGGCGGCGCTGCGCGAAGAAGTCGCGCTGGCGCTCAAGGATGGTTTCACAGAAGCCGAACTGGCCGAGGCGAAGAAGAGCTGGCGCCAGAGCGAGGAAGTGGCGCGCACCGATGACGGTGTGCTGTCGCAGCGGCTGGCCGGCTACCTGACCATGGGTCGCACGATGGCGTACGACAAGGAGCTCGAAGCGAAGATTGCGGCGCTGACGGCGGCGCAGGTGAATGAAGCGCTGCGCAGGAACATCGATCCGGCGAGGCTGTCGGTGATCAGCGCCGGTGACTTTGCCAAAGGTGGGGGCGCGAAGGCCAAGTAAGCAAGCATTGGGGGCCTGGCCCCCTTTTTTACGCTGGTCTCGCAGGCAGCGCGCGGCGCGCGCGGTGACGCGAAGTCGGCAATTTTATTGCTCAGGAAGTCCGCTGGCTTGGGCGACAAAAAGGCGCAGGCGAAACTGGCGTCTCTTGGCGCAACATTGCCCCGATAAGGTTGAGGCGGGACGCAGGCCCGGGGGCGGGGCACATTTTTAGCCCCCGCACGATATCGCACGATTTAACCCGATAGCGTACGATAGTCATACGAAAGCGCACGACTAGTTCGCGAAACTGCACGATATGCGCGCGAAAACGCGCGATATCCGTACGATTTTTCACGATGCCCTGCAGCGTTATCCTGCGACTTGGAGGCGCAGCCGGACATGATGGGATCCAGGCCGACGGCCCAAGTGAAAAACAACGGTTCAATACCTATCGATTGCCTATATTCCGGTCCAGGAATTTCTCGACGCGGGTCCAGAAATCGATCTTGTTCTCCGGCTTGCGCCAGCCGTGGCCTTCGTCGTCATAGACTACCCATTCGACGTTCGGATTATTCACCTTGACCGCGTCGTAGAATTTTTTTCCATGCACCAGCGGCACGCGCTGATCGACGCCGCCGTAGGCCAGCAGCAATGGCTGCCGGATGCGGGCGGCCTGCGCCAGCGGCGACGTGGCCTTGAACTGCGCCGCATGGGTGGCCGGGTCGCCAATCAGGATCGGCATCGCGTAGGATTTCTGGATATCCGGAGAATCGCTCCAGCCCACTGTGTACAGCATGTCGATATCGGTGACGCCGACCCAGTTGATGCCGCACTGGTAAAGATCGGGATCGTTGAGCAGGCCCATCATGGCCGCATAGCCGCCATATGAGGCGCCGGCAATGCAGATCCGCTTCGGGTCGGCGATGCCCTGGGCGATCGCCCATCTGGTGCCGTCGGCGATATCGTTTTGCATCGCCAGGCCCCATTGCTTCCAGCCGGCCTTGAAATGCTTCGCACCGAAGCCGGTGCTGCCGCGGTACTCCGGTTCGAGCACCACGTAACCGCGCGAAGCGAGGAACTGCGCTTCCCGGTTCCATTGCCAGTAGCCGCCGCGCACATACGGGCCGCCGTGGACCAGCACCACCATCGGCAGGTTTTTCTTGGCGCCGCCCGCAGGCATCGTGATGTAGGCGGGGATGTCCAGGCCGTCGCGCGCCTTGTAGCGGACCATGTCCTTGATGCCCATTTTCTTCGGATCGATATCGGCGTTTTCCACACCCAGCTTGGTCAGCTTCTTGCTCGCCGTGTTGTAGACGAGGTAGATATGCGGCTGCACGTCCGAATAGGCGTCGACCAGCACATTCTGGGTTTCCGAGCGCTGGCCCAGCGTGATGCGGTTGCTGGTGTTCGGCAGCAGGGCGTCGACCGTCTTTTGGATGGCGGCCATGGCCGGATCGATCCACTGCGTGATTTCGCCATCGGCCTGATAGCGCACGCCCAGCAATTTATCCTTGTCGTGGATGAAGCTGGCGTCGATATCGAAGTCATTCGACGCCACTATGGCGCCGGGCAGGATTTTGCTGCTGGCCAGGTCGTAGCGATAAATCGCGCTCTTGTCCTTGCCGTTGTTGGCGCTGACGTACAAGGTATGGTCCGGCCCATACCACTCCGGTTCGAAGGCGTCGCTGCCGAGGGTGTCGAACTGCGCCAGGGCGCGCCACTTTCCGGTGGCCGGGTCGTTGTAGTGGATGGTGCGGCGCTTGCCGATAGTGGAGACGGCAATGCGCGCAATGCCGGCTTGATCGATCAGCCAGTTGGACGAATAATCGGGCGTGTCGATGGTTTGCACCGTCCCCGATTTCGTATTCAGACGCTGCAGGCGCCTGAATGTATTGACGCTCTTGCCGTAGCCCTCGACCAACTCGACAAAGACCTCGTTCGACTCCTGTTTTCCGCCGCCGTCAAGCAGGAAGGTATTCCAGGGCAGTAGTTCCTTCTCATCGCCATTCTTGAGGAAAAAGCGATTCGTCTCGACCAGGCGCCGAAACGCCGTACCGTCGCGGTCGACCGCGAACAGGCCAGGCACGAAATCCATTTCGCCTTGCGCGACCCGCAAGTCGGTGACATTAAATACCAGGCGCCGGTCATTGATCCAGCGGAATTGGCCGATATCGACCGCGTCGATGGCGGCGACCGGGGTGGCCTGCATGGTGTCGAGGTCGAGCACGCCGAGCGTGGCACGGCTGCCTTTGGTGGCAACGCGGAAGGCGACGAAACGGCCGTTGGGCGACAGTACGGCGCCGCTGAATGCCGCGTCCTGGAAAAAAGTCGCGATCGCCGGCCGCGCCGGGGTCTGCGCCGACGCCCCCAGGCAACTGAAGAAAAGCAGCGACAATGCGACAAATGCGCGGACGGATATGGAAATGAGCATGGGAAGGAGGCTGATTGGCCGTCAGCGGTTGCGTTGTATGGTGATCAACTATCATACAGTAGTGTTGACTGACCAACAACGCCGACCTCAGGCGCCGCCCATCGCATGCAGGGGGAAGTGAACGATCAGGAAAGCGCGGATGACAAGACGATCAGCATCAGTGCAGCCAACGATATGCCCGCGATCCACATGCTTTCCAAGTTTCTCGAATTCATTTCATCACCCCGTATCGTGGTTGTAGCGAACTGTTCGCTTCAGCAATTTATACGCCTTGGGAAATTTCTGTCTGTGGGGTAACGCACATAACTGGCCAAGTGCCGTGGGCCGGGCAGCGCACCGGCTGACATTTGTCACCTCCAAGTCATGCCCTTTGATTCTTGCTGGCGCCGTCGCCGGTCCGTAGACTGGCTCCATCAACTAACTAACGGAGGAATCATGAAACGACTGACGATGAACACCTTGCTGCTGGCCGCCGGCATGGGCATGACGGTGACGGCGCTGGCCGCCGCCACGCTGGTGAAGGATGTGCGGGTCTTCGACGGTGAACGCATGCACGCCAGACGCTCGGTGCTGATCGACGGCGCCAGGATCGTCAACGCCGATTTTCATGGCGCAGCGCCAGCCGGTTCGAGCGTGATCGAAGGGAGCGGAAAGACCCTGCTGCCTGGCCTGATCGACGCCCACGTGCACGCCTACCAGTACCTCGAACTGCCGCTGGTGTTCGGCGTGACCACCCAGGTCGACATGTTCACCGGCGTGCAGGTGATGCAGGCGATGACGCGCAAGATGGCCGCCGGCGAAAACAGCGGCCAGGCCGACCTGTTCTCGGCCGGCACGCTGGCCACCGTGCCGGGCGGCCATGGCACCGAGTTCGGCATGGCCATTCCGACCCTGACCACGCCGGAAGAAGCGCAGGCCTTCGTCGACGCCCGCATCGCCGAGGGATCGAGCTTCATCAAGATCGTCATGGAGGCGGGCTATCCCGGCCACCCGATGCCGTCATTGTCGGTGCCCACCGTGCAGGCGCTGATCAAGGCGGCCCACCTGCGTTCGAAACTGGCGGTGGTCCACGTCAGCACGCAGGGAGATGCCCGCATCGCGCTCGAGTCGGGCGCCGACGGCCTGGTCCACCTGTTCAACGGCAAGCAGATCGACCCGGCCGCCATGGCCAGCCTGGTGCAGCTGGCCAAGCAGCACAAGGCCTTCGTGATCCCGACCTTCAGCGTCCTCGAAAGCATGGCCGGCGTGCGTGCCGATGATCTCCTCGCCGATCCTGCGTTGACGGCGCTGCTGGACAAGGCCCAGGCCGAACCGTTGCAGCATACCTACGGCCAGAAGCCCGATCCGGCGCGGCTCGCGGTCCCCAAGGCCCTGACGCTGGCGCTGCAAAAGGCCGGCGTGCCCATCCTGGCCGGCACCGACGCCGGCAACACCGGCACCCAGCACGGCATCAGCCTGCATCACGAAATGGCGGCGCTGGTGCAGGCCGGCCTGACGCCGGTGCAGGCGCTCACCGCCGCCACCTCGGCGCCGGCGAGCGCCTTCGGCCTGGGCCAGCGCGGGCGCATCCGCAATGGCTACAAGGCCGACCTGCTGCTGGTCGATGGCGATCCGGGCGCCGACATCAACGCCACGCGCCACATCGTCACCGTATGGAAGGACGGCGTCGACGCGTCGGCCTTGCGCACCAGCCAGCGCCTGCGGGTGGCCGAGGAAAGCAAGCCGAAGGCGCCAGTGGCGCTGGCCCTGCCGGCCGACGGGCGCGTCAGCCTGTTCACCAAGGAGCGCCTGGGCAGCCCGCTCGGATTCGGCTGGATGCCGTCCACCGACAGCTTCATGGGCGGCAAATCGAACGTGACGCTGGACCTGCAGGAGCCGGACGCGCTCGGCCAGCGCGCGCTGGCGGTCAAGGCCAGCGTGCTGCCGGGCTTTGCCTTCCCGTGGGCCGGCCTCGCGTACTTCCCGGGCGCGCAGCCGATGCAGTCGGCCGACCTGTCCGGCGCCAAGATGATCCGCTTCAAGGTGCGCGGCGATGGGCAGCAGTACCAGCTGAGCGTGATGTCGAAGGGCGTGCAGATTCCTGCCAGCGTTCCGTTCAAGGCCGATACGGCGTGGCGCGAAGTGGCGATTCCGTTTTCTTCGCTCAAGGGCATAGACGCGAGCATGATCACCATGATAGCGTTCAATGCCGGGCCAAAACCGGGCGACTATGCATTCCAGATCGTGGATGTGCGGCTGTTGAACGAATAATCACGGGAACCTGGGCGAGAACATGAACAAGATACGACGCACGCTGGCATTGCCGTGGATTCCGCCCGAACATGGCAAGGCGCCGTACCTGTGGATCTTCTCGCTCATGTTCATGGTGCCCAGGCTGTTTTCCATGAGCGCGCCGGGACCACTTGAAACAACTGCGCTGGTGCTGACCGCGCTCGTATTCGTGCCCTTGTACTTCGCCAGCTATTGGGCCAGTCCCGAGCGCATGATCTTTTTTGTCGTGGCCAGCTGCCTGTTCGGCGTGCTGTGGGCGCCGCATAACCTCGGCGCCAGCACCTTTTTCGTCTTCGCCGGCGGCATGTGCGCCGGCATCCAGCCACCGCGCCGCGCATATCTCGTGCTGGCCTGCGTCATGGCGCTCGGACTCGCTACTTCCTTTGCGCTCGGCACGGCCAGATCGCTCCCGTTCACGCTGCCGACACTGGGCATAGGCATCCCGGTCGGCATGGCCGCGATCATGGATGCCACGTTGCGCCGCTCGCGCGAACAGCTGCTGCGCAAGCAGGAAGAGGTCGAGCATATGGCCACCATCGCCGAACGCGAACGCATCTCGCGCGATCTGCACGACCTGCTGGGACACACGCTGTCGCTGATCACGCTCAAGGCCGAATTGGCGGGCAAGCTGGCCGGGCGCGATATTGAGGCCTGCAAGCAGGAGATCGGCGACATCGAGCGCTGCGCGCGCAATGCGCTGGCCGAAGTGCGCTCCGCGGTCAGCGGCTACCGCCTGACCGGCTTCACGCACGAAGTGGCGACGGCGCGCGCCAGCCTGGCGGCGGCGGGCATCGAACTGGACGCCGAACTGGCGCCGCTCACCTTGCCCGCTGCGGCCGAAAATGTGATGGCGCTGGCGCTGCGCGAAGCGGTCACCAATATCATCCGCCACGCGGGCGCCTCGCGCTGCCAGGTCTCGCTGGCGCTCGAGGGGGGCACCATCCTGTTTCGCATCGCCGACAACGGCGCGCTGAAGGATGGCGGGCAGGCTATCCGCAAGGGCAATGGCCTGATCGGGATGCAGGAGCGGGTCGGCGCGATCGGCGGCCAGCTGGCGCTGCGGGTTGGACAAGGACTGGCGCTGGAATTGCGGCTGCCGATGGGAACGTGCGCATGAACAAAATCAAAGTCCTGATCGCCGAAGACCAGGCGCTGTTGCTGGGCGCGCTGGCAGCCCTGCTGCGCCTGGAAGACGACCTTGAGGTAGTCGGCATGGCGCGCAACGGGCAGGAGGCGCTGGCGCTGTGCACGGCGCTGGCGCCCGACATCGTCCTGACCGACATCGAGATGCCGCAGATGACGGGACTGGAGCTGGCCGGCGCGCTGGCTGAGGCGGGTTCGCCGTGCAAGGTGGTCATCGTGACGACCTTTGCGCGGGCCGGCTACCTGCGGCGCGCGATGAAGGCGGGCGTGCGCGGCTACCTGCTCAAGGATGCGCCGGCCGAGACGCTGGCTGCGGCGATCCGCAGCGTGCACGGAGGCGGGCGCGCGATCGCGCCAGAGCTGGCGCTGGAAAGCTGGGGCGGAGGCGAGGATCCCTTGTCCGAACGCGAGCGCCAGGTGTTGCGGCTGGCGGGCGAGGGCAAGAGCAGCGCGGAGATTGCGAAGCAGGTGTTCCTGTCCGAGGGGACGGTGCGCAATTATTTATCCGAAGCGATCAGCAAGCTCAATGCGGGCAATCGGGTGGAGGCGTTCAGGCTGGCGCGCGATGCGGGTTGGTTGTGAAATAACAGAATCCGCACCCCTCACTACTGTCGTCCTCGCGCACGCGGGGACCCATGCTGAGCGTGCGCCGACGTGACACATGCTCAGTATGGGGCCCCGCGTGTGTGCGCGAGGACGACGCGGATTGGTGCGCCGGGCTTGAATCAGCCCTGGCTCTCCGAAACATAGATTTCGACGCGGCGGTTGCGCGCGCGGCCGGCCTCGTTGTCGTTCGAGGCGATCGGCTCGCGTTCCCCGCGGCCCTCGATGATGATGCGGTTCTGCGATACGCCGCGCTGCGCCAGGAAGTCGCGCGTATGCGCTGCGCGGTTGACCGACAGCGGATCGTTGACGCTGGCGCTGCCGGTGCTGTCGGTATGGCCGACGATCGATACGGTCGCCGCCGGATTGTCGTTCAGCGTCTGCGCGAAGCGTTCCAGGATAGGGCGGAAGTTCGACTTGATGTCGGCACGGCCGGTGTCGAACGACACGTCCGCCGGGATTTCCATTTTCAGGCGGTTATCCGAGGTCTGGCTGACCTGGATGCCGGTGCCGCGCGTGGCCGCTTCCATTTCCTGCTTCTGCTTTTCCATGCGGTTCGACCAGATGTTGCCGATCAGCGCGCCAGCGGCGCCGCCGATCAGCGCGCCCTTGGTCGCACGGCTGCCGCCGCCGCCGTTGCTCGAGCCGCCGATGAGTGCACCGAGGCCGGCGCCGACGCCAGCGCCGGTTGCCGTGCCACGTTGGGTCGGGGACATGTCAGCACAGCCGGTGGCCAGCGCCAGTACGGCACAGGCAACGATGGTTTGAGCGATATTTTTCTGCATAAGTTTCTCCTTGAAATAATAAATCCGTTTCGTCGTCGCGCCGGGGAGTAGGGGCGCGACCGCGAAACGGATCGGGCATCGGTGCCGATGTCCGCATGCGGTTACGCTAAATACCTCGACCACTGATCAGGCGAACCAGGATCATGATGACGGCAACCACGAGCAAGATGTGGATGAAGCCACCAATGGTGAATGAAGTGACCAGGCCCAGCAGCCACAGGATCAAAAGTACGACGGCGATTGTATAAAGCATGATGTTGTCCTCGGTGAGTTGTTATGGACGACTTGCAGGTCGTTGAGTCCAGTATGCGGATTCCCGCTCACCGATTCCGTACGTTAGCGTACATTGACGCGCAAATTTCTGTCCTGTTCGCAATAAATTCTTACAATTAAAAACGCCCGCCGGGCACAGGGCCGGGCGGGCGCAGCGCCTTGCGGCGGCGTGGCTTAGCCAGCGTGGCGCAATGCACCGTCGACCACCTTGACGCGGTCGCCCGAATTGAAGCCGTTCAGGTTTTGCAGGTGGAAGGTGCGGTGGTTGCCGTCGTCGAGGCGAACCCGCACTTCGTAGCTGATGCTCGCCTTCATGTTGCCTTCGACCTGGTTGCCGACCACGGCGCCGCCGACTGCGCCGGCCACGGTGGCGAGCTTGCGG
>JANYGW010000204.1 GCA_025359245.1 Massilia sp. | reverse complement strand
AGGTGTCCGGCACCGGTGGTGAAACCCAGGCCGGGCGCGACCTGATGTCACTGCTGAACCTGGCCGACAAGGAAGCGCAGAAGCGCGGCGACCAGTTTGTGTCAAACGAGATGATCCTCGTGGCGCTGACCGAGGACAAGTCCGATTGCGGCCGGCTGGCGCGCGAAGCGGGCCTGTCGCGCAAGGCGATCGACAGCGCGATCGACGCCGTGCGCGGCGGCCAGGCAGTTGGTTCGGCGGACGCGGAAGGCCAGCGCGAAGCGCTTAAAAAATACACGCTCGACCTGACCGAGCGCGCGCGCCAGGGCAAGCTCGATCCGGTGATCGGGCGCGACGACGAGATCCGGCGTGCGATCCAGGTGCTGCAGCGGCGCACCAAGAACAATCCGGTGCTGATCGGCGAACCGGGCGTGGGCAAGACCGCCATCGTCGAAGGCCTGGCGCAGCGCATCATCAATGGCGAGGTGCCCGATTCGCTCAAGGGCAAGCGCGTGCTCTCGCTCGACATGGCCGCGCTGCTGGCCGGCGCCAAATACCGCGGCGAGTTCGAGGAGCGCCTGAAGTCCGTGCTCAAGGAACTGGCCATGGACGAGGGCCAGACCATCGTCTTCATCGACGAGATGCACACGATGGTCGGCGCCGGCAAGGCCGAAGGCGCCATGGACGCGGGCAATATGCTGAAGCCGGCGCTGGCGCGCGGCGAGCTCCATTGCGTGGGCGCGACCACGCTCGACGAATACCGCAAATACATCGAGAAGGATGCCGCACTCGAACGGCGCTTCCAGAAAATCCTGGTCGACGAACCGAGCGTGGAGGCGACAATTGCGATCCTGCGCGGCCTGCAGGACAAGTACGAGCTGCACCACAAGGTCGAAATCACCGACGCGGCCATCATCGCGGCGGCCGAACTGTCGCACCGCTACATCACCGACCGTTTCCTGCCAGACAAGGCGATCGACCTGATCGACGAAGCGGCGTCCAAGATCAAGATCGAAATCGACTCCAAGCCCGAGGTGATGGACAAGCTGGAACGGCGCATCATCCAGCTCAAGATCGAGAAGGAGGCGGTCAAGAAGGAAAAGGACGAGGCCTCGCTGCGCCGCCTCGGCCTGATCGACGAGGAAATCGCGCGCCTGGAGCGCGAGTACAACGATTACGAGGAAATCCTCAAGTCCGAAAAGGCGCTGGTACAGGGCACCACGCACATCAAGGAAGAAATCGAGCGCATCCGCCTGCAGATGGAGGAGGCGACGCGCAGCAGCAACTGGCAGAAGGTGTCCGAGCTCCAGTACGGCAAGCTGCCCGAGCTCGAGGCGCAATTGAAGACGGCCGAAACCGACGCTGCCAGGCAGGCCGTGGGCGCCAAGCCCAAGCTGCTGCGCACCCAGGTGGGGGCCGAGGAAATCGCCGAAGTGGTCTCGCGCGCGACCGGCATACCGGTGTCGCGCATGATGCAGGGCGAGCGCGACAAGCTGCTGCACATCGAAGAAAAGCTGCACGACCGGGTGGTCGGGCAGGACGAGGCCATTACGGCGGTGGCGGACGCGATCCGCCGTTCGCGCGCCGGGTTGTCGGACCCGAACCGGCCCTACGGCTCGTTCATGTTCCTGGGCCCGACCGGGGTCGGCAAGACCGAATTGTGCAAGGCGCTGGCCAACTTCCTGTTCGACACCGAGGAGTCGATGATCCGCATCGACATGAGCGAATTCATGGAGAAGCATTCAGTGGCACGTTTGATCGGCGCGCCGCCCGGCTATGTGGGCTACGATGAAGGCGGCTACCTGACCGAGGCGGTGCGGCGCAAGCCGTACAGCGTGATTCTGTTCGACGAAATCGAAAAGGCGCACGGCGACGTGTTCAACGTGCTGCTGCAGATGCTCGACGACGGGCGTATGACGGACGGGCAGGGGCGCACGGTGGACTTCAAGAACACCGTGATCGTGATGACGTCGAACCTGGGCTCGCACAAGATCCAGGCCATGGACAGCGACGACCCGGGCGTGGTCAAGCTGGCCGTCATGGCCGAGGTGCGCGCGCATTTCCGGCCCGAGTTCATCAACCGGATCGACGAGATCGTGGTGTTCCATGCGCTCGACGAGAAAAATATCGGCGCCATCGCCAAGATCCAGTTGAAGCACCTGGAGCAGCGCCTCGAGAAGATGGAGATGACGCTCGACGTGTCGGACGAGGCGCTGCAGAAGATCGCCGAAGCCGGCTACGATCCAGTGTACGGGGCGCGGCCGCTGAAGCGGGCGATCCAGCAACAGATCGAAAATCCGCTGTCCAAGCTGATCTTGTCGGGCAAGTACGGGCCGAAAGACCGGATCCCGGTACGGGTCAGCCACGGCAGCCTGGTGTTCGAAGCGCCCGAGCTGGCGGCAGTGGCGCTGGACAAGGCCTGAAACTCGTCGTTGCCGCCCCACGGCAACGACTCCCCGCGAACGCGGGGACGACGTTTATGCGGAGGTGGCGCGGCCGGCGCCTTCGGCGTTGAGCCGCCCAGCCACATCGCCCACCAGGTCATCCTTGAGCACCAGCGCCGACTGGCTGCCCGCCACCAGCATGAACACCGCGCGCCCGTTCGAATACACGATGCTGCCGTCGCTCATCAAGTCGTAGCTGGCCACATTGGTCGCCAGTACCCGTTCCACGCCGGCGCTGCTGCGGCACACCAGTTCCCACGAGCGCGGCACCAGCGAGGCGATGCCGTTGATCGCCGATTCCTCGCGCAGGGCTTTCTCGGCATCGATGCGGCGCCCCTTGAGGATGATGTCCTTGATGTCGGCCTGCACCGCGGGACCGGCCGCGCCCGTGAGCGGCTTGCGGCTGTACATCAGCGAGAAAAAATTCAGGTAGTGGAACAGCGCGCGCAGCAGCCGGAACGGAAACAGCACCGTGTCGAGCAGGATGTTGCCCGAGGAGTAGTTTGGCACCTCATACGGACGCCGGATGAAATGCAATTTGCCGTTCGCGCACACGCGCGGGTGCAGGAAGTCATGTTGGGGCGAGTCGAGCACCGCCTCGATGCTGCCCGAGCGCATATTCAATTTTTGGATGCTGATGTTGCCTTGGGCGATCACGTGGCCGGCTGGATTGCGCGCCAGGCCGGCCGACTGGTACAGCAGCACATGCTCGTCGCCCGGGACCCAGGCCGGCGCCGCGTCGACCGTGTCGCCGCCGGTCAGCTCGCGGAAATGATTGCCTTCGATGTCGAGCGAGGCGATATTGCTGGCGCCATCCTTGGCGGCCGAGGCGCACAGGATCCGGGTGCCGGCCGCGTCGAGGTTCAGGTCGGCCAGGTCGAGATACTGCTTGTGCAGGATGCGCAGTTCGATGCCACTGTCGAGATCGTATGAAAACAGTCCGCCGATGCCCTGGTCCTTGAGGAAATACAGCACCGAACGGTCCTTGTGGAACAGCGCCGAGGTCACCGCGATGTTGGCGCCGTCGCTGGCAAACTGCTTCATCTGGCCCGACGCCGACACCTGGAAACTGGTGTTTTCCTTCCACGAATGGCGTTCCTTGCTGCGCGCGAGGCGGTCTTCGATGTCCTGGATGTAGGGGCTGTGGATCTGCGTGACGGCGCCATTGCCTGACTTGCAGAACAATTTGCCGGCCGAAATGAAGGCGACCGACAGTCCGTCCGGCAGTTCCGGCGCCGCGGCGCTGCTGGTGCCCATGGCGGCGGCAGGGCGCGGATTGGTGACCCAGTAGAACCAGGCAGTGAGCGCGGCCAGCAGGGCGAGTCCTATAACTATGATCACCGGCAACTCCATTGTGATAATGATTATTAACTATACCGGCAAATGCCGTTTAGAAGACGCTTTTTGTCACGCTGGCACGCGCGGTGCAGCCTGCTTTCAATAGGCTTAGAATTGACGCCACATCAACTTGAGAGCGACCGCCATGACCTTTGCCACCACCGACCTGTGCGACGACCATCCGCAACTGCTTGAAGACGGGCGCCTGGCGGTGTTGCCGCCGGTATTCCAGCACTACGGCTTGCGCCGCACGTTTTGCGGACGCGTCACCACGCTCAAGGTGTTCGAAGACAACGCGCTGGTGCGCTCCACGCTCGAAGCGCCCGGCAACGGCAATGTGCTGGTGATCGACGGCGGGGCCAGCCTGCGGCGCGCGCTGGTCGGCGGCCAGCTGGCGCTGCTGGCCCAGGACAACGGCTGGGCCGGGATCGTGGTCGACGGCTGCGTGCGCGACAGCGACGAAATCAACGCCTGCGACATCGGCGTGCGCGCGCTCGGCGCCCATCCGCAAAAAAGCGCCAAGAAAGGGGACGGGGAGCGCAATGCCCGGATCGTCATCTGCGGCGTGCCCGTCAATCCGGGCGACTGGGTGTACGCCGACGCCGACGGTATCTTGATCGCCCAGCAGAAACTGGCGACGTTAATGTGATGTAAGGCAACTTCCCCGGTGCCCGGACGCCCTATGCTGGAACGCCGGCCGCTCCCAGCGGGGCGCGCCGCGCTATCCGGGGCGGCTTTTCATCAGGCGGGTCGATCGTTTCATGATGTGGAACGATGGCTGGCCGCAGCATGCCACGGTTCTTCCATTCTAAGAAATTTCTTTTCGCATCGCGAAAAATGAAAATCAAGCCATTGATTTTAAAGTGTTTATATTTAGTTATATGTCTTATATAAGACTATTGTTGCGTTGCGCAAAACGGCCTATGATTTGATTAAAGGATTTCACTTCTCAACCAGCTTTCGAATTAGGAGAACATCATCATGGCAACTCGTGAACAGCAAGTCGCGGAACTGCAAAAAGACTGGGACACCAACCCGCGCTGGAAAGGCGTGGTGCGCAACTATACGGCCGCCGACGTGGTGCGTTTGCGCGGTTCGCTGACGATCGAGCACACGCTGGCCAAGCGCGGCGCCATCAAGCTGTGGGACCTGGTCAACAAGGAACCGTTCGTCAATGCGCTCGGCGCGCTGACCGGCAACCAGGCCATGCAGCAAGTCAAGGCCGGTCTCAAGGCGATCTACCTGTCCGGTTGGCAAGTGGCCGGCGACGCCAACGTGGCCGGCGAAATGTATCCTGACCAGTCGCTGTACCCGGCCAACTCGGTGCCGCTGGTGGTGCGCCGGATTAACAACACCTTCCAGCGCGCCGACCAGATCCAGTGGTCCGAAGGCAAGGACGACATCGATTACTTCGCCCCGATCATCGCCGACGCCGAAGCGGGCTTCGGCGGCGTGCTCAACGCCTACGAACTGATGAAGTCGATGATCGACGCCGGCGCGGCCGGCGTCCACTTCGAAGACCAGCTGGCGTCGGTCAAGAAATGCGGCCACATGGGCGGCAAGGTGCTGGTGCCGACCCGCGAAGCGGTCGAAAAGCTGACCGCGGCGCGCCTGGCGGCCGATGTCATGGGCACCTCGACCCTGGTGATCGCCCGCACCGACGCCGAAGCGGCCGACCTGCTGACGTCCGACATCGACCCCAACGACCAGCAATTTTGCACCGGCGAACGCACCGTCGAAGGCTTCTACAAGGTGCGCGCCGGCATCGAGCAAGCCATTTCGCGCGCGATTGCCTATGCGCCGTTCGCCGACCTGGTCTGGTGCGAAACCGGCAAGCCGGACCTGGCCTTCGCCAAGCGCTTCGCCGACGCCGTGCACGCCAAGTTCCCCGGCAAGATGTTGGCCTATAACTGCTCGCCCTCGTTCAACTGGAAAAAGAACCTCGACGACGCCACCATTGCCAAGTTCCAGAAGGAACTGGGCGCGATGGGCTACAAGTTCCAGTTCATCACGCTGGCCGGCTTCCATTCGCTCAACCACAGCATGTTCAACCTGGCGCACGGCTATGCGCGGCGCCAGATGACGGCCTTCGTCGAGCTGCAGGAAGCCGAATTCGCGTCCGCCGACAAGGGTTTTACCGCCGTCAAGCACCAGCGCGAAGTGGGCACTGGCTATTTCGACGCCGTCACCCAGACCATCCAGCAGCACCAGAGCTCGACCACGGCACTGCACGGCTCGACCGAAGACGAGCAGTTCTTCGATGCCAAAAAGGTTGCCTGAGCCTTTGGCGAGCCGCTCCTGAAAGCCGCGCCGGCCGCCTGCCGGGGCGGCTTTTTTCGTCGACAAGGCGTTCTAGTGGATAATGGCGGGTATATCGCAGTAATCACCTATTCATTGGAATTCCTTTATGTTGAGCTACCGCCACGCCTTTCACGCGGGTAATCACGCTGACGTGCTGAAGCATTTCGTGCAGATTCAGTTGCACGAGTATATGAATCAGAAAGACACGGCCTACACCTACATCGACACCCATTCGGGCGCCGGCGTATATGCGCTGGACGGCGGCTACGCGTCGAAAAATGCCGAATACGAGACCGGCATCGGCCCGCTGTGGGAGCGCACCGACCTGCCCAAGGGGCTCGATACCTATGTTGCGCTGATCAAGGGCCTGAACCCGAGCGGCAAGATGCGCTACTACCCCGGCTCGCCGTACTGCGCCGACAAGGTGATGCGCGAGCATGACCGCTTGCGCCTGTTCGAACTGCATCCGGCCGACAGCAAAATCCTGGCCGACAATTTCCGCAAGGTCGAGATGCATGCGGCCGAAAACGGTGTGCGTTCGAGCACCCGCGGCAAGCGCGTGCTGGTCGAACGGGGCGATGGTTTCCACGCCCTCAAGACCTTGCTGCCGCCGCCGTCGCGCCGCGCGCTGGTGCTGATCGACCCGCCGTACGAAGACAAGCAGGACTACCGCAAGGTGCGCGACGCGCTCGACGATGCCCTGGGGCGTTTTCCGAGCGGTATTTACGCGGTCTGGTATCCGCTGCTGCAGCGCATGGAGTCGCGCGGCTTCGCCGACAAGCTCAAGCGCCTGCCGGCCAAGGACTGGCTGAACGTGACCTTGACGGTGTCGCGGCCCGGCCCGGACGGCTTCGGCCTGCACACCAGCGGCATGTTCATCATGAACCCGCCGTACACGCTCGAACCGATGCTGCGCCAGGTGATGCCTTACCTGGTCCAGGTGCTGGGCAAGGATGCCGACGCCACCTTCGTCATCGAAAAGGGGACACAGCTGACCGGCTCGACGACCTCGCGCAGCGCGACCGGCGCGCCGCGCATCCCGGTGGGCAATGCGCGCCGCGCCAGCCCGACCGCCGGCACCGGCAGCTTGCGC
>JANYGW010000199.1 GCA_025359245.1 Massilia sp. | reverse complement strand
TGTATTCTTCCGGCGCGAATTTGGCCAGCGCCGGCGCGGCGATGATTGTGCGGGTCAGCGTCAGCGCGGCGGCCGCGGTCTTGCGGTCCTCCGGCGTACTCAGGTAGTTGAGCGAGATTTTCGGCGCCGCATAGCTGTCCTTGCTGGCGAGCCGCACGTGGCCGCGCGAGGTCGGCCGCAGGTTGCACACGCTGGCGGTGAAGGCCGGAAACGGATGCAGCGGATCGCCGAACTTCTCGAGCGACAGCGGCTGCACGTGATATTGCAAATTCGCGCTGGCCTGGCCCGGGTCGGATTTAGCGAACGCGCCCAGCTGCGACGGTGCCATCGACATCGGCCCGCTCTGCAACATCGCGTATTCCATGCCGATCTTCATCTTGCCGAACCAGCTGGCGGCGCTGGTGTTGAGTGTCTTGGCCTTGTCGACCTTGAAGATCATCCGCAGCTGCAAATGGTCTTGCAGGTTCTCGCCCACGCCGGGTGCATCGAGTTCAACGCCGATGCCCAGTGCGTGCAGCGCCGCGCCCGGTCCGATGCCCGACAGCTGCAGGATCTGCGGCGAGCCGATGGCGCCGGCGGTCAGCAGCACCTCGCGCGCGGCGCCGGCGTTCCAGGCCTTGCCGCCGCCGCTGAATTCGACTCCGCGGCAGACCTTGCCCTGGTCATCGGTCTCGATGATCAGGCGTTCCACATGGCAGCCGGTCATGATGGTCAGGTTGGGCCGGCTGGACGCCGGCTTCAAAAAGGCCTTGGCCGCGCTCCAGCGGATCCCGCGTTTCTGGTTGACGTCGAAATAGCCGCAACCGAGGTTGTCGCCCGTATTGAAATCGGTCGTCTTCGGGATGCCCGTTTGCGCGGCCGCCTCGCGAAAGGCGTCCAGGATCTGCCACGACAGGCGCTGCTTTTCGACGCGCCATTCGCCGCCGGTGCCATGCACTTCGCTGCTGCCGCCGTAGTAATCCTCGCTCTTCATAAACATCGGCAAGACCCGGTCCCAGCACCACGAACGGTCGCCGGTGACATCGGCCCAGCGCTCGTAATCCTGGGCCTGGCCGCGCATATAGATCATGCCGTTGATCGAGGAACTGCCGCCGAGCACTTTGCCGCGCGGGTAAATCAGCGCCCTGCCGCCCAGGCCTGCGTCCGGCTCGGTCTGGTACATCCAGTCGGTGCGCGGGTTGCCGATGCAATGCAGATAGCCAACGGGAATATGGATCCACAGGTAATCGTCGCGCCCGCCCGCTTCGATCAGCAGCACCTCGACGTTGCGGTTGCGCGTCAGCCGGTTGGCCAGCACGCAGCCGGCGGTGCCGGCGCCGACGATGATGTAATCGTATTTACCTGCAGATTCCAAGCACGGCTCCTTTTACGCGGTGCGCATTTCGGCGACCAGGGTTTGCATCAGTTTTGCCACCGGCATCGGGCGGGCGCGCCGGATGTCGGTACCGGCCCACAACGACATCAGCTCCGGATCGCCCTTGGCGGCGGCCGCGGCGCGGATCGGTGTGGTCAATGCATTTTGAACAGGATACGCGGGAATGCGCGCCACAACGGCTTCCATGTCGCACATGAAGCGATTTTCCAGCCCGCGCGCATAACGGCCGGAAAAGGCCCGCGTCAACCGCGTGGGCCGGTCGCCGGCGGCCAGCAAGGCCTGGCGGTAGACCGGATGAATGCCGGACTCGTCGCACACGAGGAAGGCGCTGCCCATCTGCACCGCCCGCGCGCCCAGCCGCAGCGCCTCGAGGATATCGATGCCGGTCATGATGCCGCCCGCGGCAATCACCGGTATCCGGACCGCTTGCGCCACTTGCGGCCACAAGTCCCTGGCGTGCAAGGTGGCGTCCTCCTGCCGGCCGAGGAAGGTGCCGCGATGGCCGCCCGCCTCGATGCCGGACGCGACAACAGCATCGGCGCCCGCGGTCTCCCAGGCCAGCGCCTCGTCGACCGTGGTGACGGTGCCGATGACGAAGATGCCGGCGTCGTGCAGGCGCTCGACCTGGGCCGGGTCGAGGATGCCGAAGGTAAAACTGGCCGCCGCCGGACGCAGCGCCAGCAGCGCATCGAACTGGGCGGCGAAATCCTCGCACCACTTGGCCGGCACCGGCAAGGCGCTCCAGCCCAGGCTTTCCCAGGCCGGCTTGAGCAACAAGGCAGCTTCTTCGACTTCGCTGGCCGTCGGCGCGGGCGTTTCCAGCACGAACAGATTGATCAGGAAAGGCTGCGTGGTCAAGCTGCGTATCCTGGCCACTTCATCGCGCAGCACGGCCGGAGAGAGCAGGGACGCAGCGAACGCACCAAGGCCGCCGGCATTCGACACGGCAGCGACCAGCTCGGCGGTGGTGGCGCCGCCAGCCATCGGTCCCTGGATGATGGGAAACTTGAACAACGATTGCAGATCCATCGCATGACCCCTGTGGATAAGTGTTTGGATATCCACAGGTGTCGATTGTGGATAAACCATGATTTATGCACAGGCCAATTTTTGTCCAGAATTGACCCCAGCCGGATACAGGATTTGCAGCCGGTTTATACCGCTGCCAAGTCCATGATTTTGTTCAGGAATAGGGGCTTATCCACAGAAAGTGGCCTGCGTTAACAACTACTATTAAAGATATATATTACCTTCTTAAGTAAACCATTAAACCCTTTGAAAAAACGAAAAGTCAAAAACCGCAGCAAAAAACTTGCCCCGAAAGAAGCTTTCTCTAAAGACAAATCCGAACGATGCAAGACCGATCAAAAAAATCCGAGCCAACGCAGTGTGGATAAGTCACTGGATATCCACAGGATGAGATGTGCAAAACCTAGGTCTTTGTCCACAGGCTCTTTTTTGTCCAACAGTCATCCCTGAACGATACAAACCTTGTCCAGCTACTTTTTCACGACGTAAACCGCTGTAAACAAACGCAAATAGCGACTTATCCACACTTTTTCTCTCGTTTACTATCACTACTAATTTTGTATACATACCTTTATATAAAACAGTAAACCAACGCGAAAAGCGGGGACAAGTGCCTGCAAATCTTTCTTTGATATGCATGTGCAGCAATCTAGACAATATTGCTTTCCGCTATGCTATTCTCACCGGCGCTGGACAGCATCCCCATCCCCCAGCCACCACCACCGGAAACCACATGGAACTGAGCAAAAACGCTGGCACAACCGAGTCCTCCCCTTTTAACGCACTGACGACAATGTTTTACGAGCCATCCAAGGCGTTTGCGATGCTCGATCCACGACGTCATGTGTGGCTGCCGCTGGCGTTGACGATTGTCAGCTCCTGTATCCTGACGTTTTGGTACTTCAGCATGGTGGACCTGGCGTGGATGAACGAACAAGCGGCATCCAAATTTTCCGATCCAGCCCTGCGCGAAGCCGCGTCCAAAGGAATGCCTCGCGGAATATCCCAAATCATGGCCGTCGTCGGTTCGATGATCATGTTGCCCTTGATCGCTGCGGTGATCGGGGTCTATTTGATGTTGATTGGTAAATTGGTCAGCAAAGAATTCAGCTTCGTTTCAGGCTTTTCCCTAGCAGTCTGGTCATCGATTCCTTCCTTGCTGGCCTTGCCGCTCGGTGCGGTGCAAATGTTGATGTCCTCGAATGGTCAACTTACAGCCGGCCAGCTCGATCCGCTGTCGTTGAACGGATTGCTGTTCCAATACCCGATGAGCAATGGATTCTCCGGACCACTTGAAGCGCTGAATGTGCCGGTGATATGGAGCATCATCCTGATGGTCATCGGATTTCGCATGTGGGCAAAGGTATCGAACGCGACTGCGCTGAAAGTGGTCCTGATTCCTTACGCAGTAATTTTTGCCGGGTGGTTTGGTTTCGCTATTCTCATGAGCAAGGCAGCATGAAACGTCAATACATCGTAGGAATTGGCCTGGTCGGCTTGCTGTGTGTGCCAATCGCCATGAAGCTGCTGCGCAGCGAACCGGCGCGCCTGGTGGAAATCGACAAGATCGCTTACCACGACATCAAATCGTCGATCCTTGCCTCTGGCCGTCTGCTGTACGAAGAACAGGTCCTGCTGTCGCCGGAAGTGATTGGCAAGGTCAACACGATCTTCGTCAAGGAAGGCCAGCAAGTAAGCAGGGGCGATATGTTGCTGCACCTGGACGACCAAAGCTATCGGGCAGAAGTCGCACAGCAGGAAGCGGCCGTACGCCAGCAGCGCATCGCCATCGAGCAGCAGCAGCTGAGCGTGCAGAATCAGGAAAGCCAGTACCAGCGCAAGGTCGAATTGCATAAGGTGAAGATGATCGCGGACTTGCAGATCACCGATGCCAAATTTGCCGTGGAAGCGGCCAAGATTGAGCTACGCAACGGCCGCTCGCGCCTGGAACAGGTCGAAGCGATTTTAAAACAATCCAACGAACGGCTGGCCAAGACGAATATCCGGGCGCCGATTTCCGGCACCATCACCGCGCTTGACATCAAGGTCGGCGAAACCGCGGTGGCCAGCCAGGTCAGCATTGCCGGTTCGAGCCTGATGACGATTGCCAATACCGCGACCATGATCACGGAAATCAACGTCGACGAGGCCGATATCGGCCGGGTCGTGGTCGGGCAGGAAGTGGCGATCCATACCGCCGCCTTTCCGGATATCGCGATCAAGGGCGAAGTGGTGACGATTCCGCTGTCGCCAAAACAGCTGGCACCCGGCCAGAGCCAGGGTGGCGCTTCGCAAGCGCGCAATTACAGCATCAAGGTCAAGCTGTCCGACACCAAGAAGCTGCCGCTGCGTCCGGGCATGACCTGCCGCACCGAGATTTTTACCGCCAGTTCCGGCAAATCGCTGGCATTGCCGCTGCAGGCGGTCTTGTCGAATAACGACGAGAGCGTCGACCTGGCCCCGAAAAAAGGCGACAAAAAGGCCAAGGTGGAAGTCAAGACTGAAAACTATGTGTTCCTTAACAAGGATGGCAAGGCAGAAAAAAGGATCGTCACGATCGGCGTATCCGATGACAGCCAGCAGGAAATCCTGAGCGGCGTGGTTGCCGGCGATGCCATCATCGTTGGACCGTACAAGATATTGCGCCACCTGAAGCAAGGCGACCGGGTCAGCGCCGATCCGTCCAAAGCGGCGCCGGTGCCGGAAAAAACCAAGACATGAGCACGGGCGAACCGCTGATTCGCCTCGAGGGTATTGCCAAGCACTACCAGATGGGCAGCGAAACCATTACCGCGCTCAATGGTATCGACTTGTCTATTCATCGCAACGATTACATTGCCTTCATTGGTTCTTCCGGTTCCGGCAAGTCGACCATGATGAATATCGTCGGCTGCCTCGATATCCCGACTTTGGGCAAATACTTTCTGAACGGGCGCGATGTGGCCGGCATGAGCGAGAGCGACCTGGCGCGCACCCGCAACGAGGAAATCGGCTTCATTTTCCAGAGCTTCAACCTGCTGACCCGGGCGACCGCCTTGCAGAACGTCATGCAGCCGCTGATCTATCGCGGCGTGCGGCCGGGCGAGCGTGCGCGCCGCGCCCGCGAGGCGCTGGCGCGGGTCGGGCTGGAGAATCGGCAAGACCATTTGCCGAACCAGTTGTCCGGCGGACAGCGCCAGCGCGTGGCGATCGCCCGCGCTTTGTGCAGCGAGCCGTCGATCCTGCTGGCCGATGAACCAACCGGCAACCTCGATTCGACGACGGCGGACGACATCATGGCGCTGTTCGATACGCTGCATGCGGAAGGCCAGACGCTGATCGTGGTCACCCACGAGCCCGATATCGCCGCCCATTGCCGCCGTTCGGTGCGCCTGCACGATGGCCGCGTGCAAAGCGACGTCATCAATCCGGAGCGTGTGCGTGTTTAGCGTCATCGAAAGCTTCCGCTCGGCGCTGCAAAGCATCCGCGCCCACAGTTTCCGCAGCTTCCTCACTTCGCTGGGCATCATCATTGGGGTCGCATCCGTGATCGCCGTGGTGTCGATGGTGCAGGGCTTGTCGGCATCGATCGGCAACCAGTTCAAGGGCATGGGAGCGAATGGCCTGACGGTCAGGGCATACACCCCATTCGAGCAGGCGCTGCAGGGCAAGCGCAATGTGCTGGGCCTGAACGACTATGAACGCATCGTCGCGCACCTGGAAGACGTCAGCAATATCTCGCCCACGTTCGGTCCGTTCGGCGATTTCGGGACGACGGTACGCTTCGCCGGCCAGTCGAGTTTTACTTCCGTGCGCGCGGTCACCAAATCCTATCAGGAGGCGAGCCAGGTCTTTCCTGCACAAGGCCGTTTCATCAACGATGGCGACGAATCGTCGCGGCGCAGGGTGTGCGTGATTGGCAGCAAACTGCAGGAAAACTTGAAGTTGCCAGACAATCCGATCGGGCAGTTCATCGAAATCGGCGGCGAATGGTTCAAGATCATCGGCCTCGCCGAATCGAAGGGCGAATCATTCGGCATGTCCAACGACGATTACGCGCTGTTGCCATTTTCAGTGGGACAGGCGATCGCCGGCGGCGACAGCAAGCTCGATATCAAGATTGGGTTCACCGTCAACGAAATCGACCAGCTCGAAGCCGTCCAGGGTCGCCTGAACGGCTTGCTGCGCCAGGCGCACCACCTCAAGCCCGGCGACACCAGTGACTTCAAGGTCGCAACATCGCAGGAGCTGACCGAATCGTTCGACACCATCATTGCCACGATGACGCTGGTGTTGGGCGGCATCGTCAGCGTGTCGCTGCTGGTGGGCGGGATCGGAATCATGAACATCATGCTCGTTTCGGTCACCGAGCGGACGCGCGAAATCGGCATTTGCAAGGCGCTTGGGGCCCAGCGCCATCACATCTTGCTGCAATTTTTGATCGAGGCGACGACCTTGTCGCTGCTGGGGGGGCTGATCGGGCTGGGACTTGGCTATCTGATCGGTTTTGGCGTATCGATGATGATTCCCGATTTTCCGCCTGCGGTCGTGCCCTGGTGGGCCGTCGCGATGGCGTTCGGTTTCTCCAGCTTCATCGGCATCGTGTTTGGCATTATGCCGGCGGCCAAGGCCGCCAACTTGAATCCGATTGATGCATTACGCTACGAGTAATTCATTCAATAACGGCACAAACATGCGTCTCGGGATCATCAGCGCGCTGCAAGAGGAACAACAAGGGCTCGTGGAGGTCATGCAAGGGGCCGCCACGCTCGTCCACGGGATGCGGACCTATACGACAGGCAAGATCGCCGGCATCGACGCTGTGTGCGTCCTGTCGCGGATTGGGAAGGTTGCCGCGGCAACAACGGCAACCATGCTGATCGAAAAGTTCGACGTGACCCACATTTTGTTCACCGGCGTGGCGGGCGCGGGCGATGCCGGGGTCAAGGTGGGTGATATCGTGGTGGCCGAAGCGCTGCTGCAATACGATATTGATGCCAGTCCGCTGTTTCCGCGCTATGAGGTGCCGCTGACGGGGCTGTCGCACTTCCAGTCGGATCTTCATCTGAGCAATATCGTGGCCGGCGCGGCCAGCGGCTTCTTGGAAACCGATTTCGAGACGGTCATCGATGCGGCCGAGCGGCGCAACTTTCATCTCGTGCGGCCGCGCGTGCACCGCGGCTTGATTGCCAGCGGCGACCAGTTCATCAGCAGCGCGGGCCAGATCAATGCCCTCGGGGCGGCGCTGCCGGGCTTGCTGGCGGTGGAAATGGAAGGGGCGGCGGTGGCCCAGGTCTGTTTCGAACTGGGCGTGCCGTTTGCGGTGATCCGGACGATTTCGGATAACGCGAATGAAGAGGCGGCGCATGACTTCATGCGCTTTGTGACGGCCGTGGCGGCGTGCTATGCGTTCCACATCGTCACGCGCTTTTGCCGGGATGTGAACGGCAGTGCGTATTAGTTGAGCACTCAAGCATCGTCGTCCTCGCGCATGCGGGGACCCATACTCACTTAGCTCAGTATGGGGCCCCGCATGCGCGAGGACGACGTGGGTTTAAGTAGCGGATGCGCTGACAGCGCGATTTCTATTAGGCCAGCAAACCTTCGGCCGGCGTGTACTCGTAGCCCAGGTCGCGCGCCACTGCCGCGTAAGTCACTTTGCCCTGGCAGACATTGAGGCCGTTGCGCAGGTGGACGTCATCGGCCAGCGCTTTCTTCCAGCCTTTTTCCGCCAGCGCGATCGCATGGCCGATCGTCGCATTGTTCAGCGCGAAGGTCGAGGTGCGTGCCACTGCGCCCGGCATGTTGGCCACGCAGTAGTGCACCACGCCGTCGACCACATAGGTCGGATCGGCGTGCGTGGTCGCGTGCGAAGTCTCGAAGCAGCCGCCCTGGTCGATCGCCACGTCCACCACCACCGCACCCGGCTTCATGCGGCTGATCATGTCGCGCGTGACCAGCTTGGGCGCCGCCGCTCCCGGCACCAGCACGCCGCCGATCACCAGGTCGGCCGACAGCACCGCTTCCTCGATCGCATAGGCGTTTGAATACTGGGTCGAGATGCGGTTGCCGTAGACCAGGTCGAGCTGGCGCAAGCGGTCAATGCTTTTGTCGAGCACCGTCACGCGCGCGCCCGTGCCGACCGCCATCTGCATCGCATTGGTGCCGACCACGCCGGCGCCGATGATGACGATGTGGCCCGCCGCCACGCCCGGCACGCCGCCCAGCAGCAAGCCCATGCCGCCCTTCGATTTTTCCAGGTGGGCCGCGCCGGCCTGGATCGCCATGCGCCCCGCCACTTCGCTCATCGGCGCCAGCAGTGGCAAGCCGCCGCCGGCGCCGGTGATGGTTTCGTAGGCGATGCAGACCGCGCCCGACTTGACCAGCGCCGCCGTCTGTTCCGGGTCCGGCGCCAGGTGCAGATAGGTGTACAGGATCTGGCCTTCGCCCAGCATCGCGCATTCGCCCGGCTGCGGTTCCTTGACCTTGACGATCATCTCGGCTTTGGCGAAGATTTCCTTGGCCGTGTCGACCATTACCGCGCCGGCCGCCACGTACTGCTCGTCGGACAGGCCGATTTCGCCGCCGGCGTTTTTCTGCACCAGCACCGTGTGACCGCGCGAGGTCAGTTCGCGTACGCTCGGGGGCGTCAGTCCCACCCGGTATTCATTGTTCTTGATCTCTTTTGGTACGCCTACGATCATGTCATCCTCCAAGGGTTTTTCGAGTACTTCCTGTTGTTACAAACCGAGCGTCATCAGGCTGGCGTTGCCGCCGGCCGCGGTCGTGTTCACGCACAAGGCGCGTTCGGCGACCAGGCGCCACAGCGGGATCGCACCTTCTTCCGAGGTGTCGATCATGCCGATAATCGCGCCCGGACGCGCGGCAAAGACCGGCCGCAATCCGTTCGCGAGAGATGCTTCCACCAGGGCGATTTGAAACTCGCCCTTGCATTCGTCCATGCTGCCAGCGAAATCGATCAGCTCCTTGACCTGGGCCGGCAAGCCTTGCGGGATCACGTTCCTGGACTGGGCCAGCACCAGCGGGCGATTGCCGGTCGCCAGCGTGGCCGCCAGTTGATTGAGCAGCACGCCGATATTGGCGGCGGCGCACAGCACCACGCCGCGCGGTGCGAACGACAGCGCATTGCGCTCGCCCGTCGGCCCAGGCAATGGCAGCGAGGTGCCGAGCAAGGTGGTGCGCATGTACTGTTCGGCCAGTGTGACGACGCGCTGGTGGCCGTGGGTGCGGGCCCAGTCGAGCAGCGCATCGAGGCCGGCGCTGGCCTTGCGTTCGTGCTGCAGCAGCGCCGGAGCGCCCTTCTGCAAGCGCTTCAGGTACAGCGGACCGCCCGCTTTCGGGCCGGTGCCCGATTTGCCTTCGCCACCGAACGGCTGCACGCCGACGACCGCGCCGACGATATTGCGGTTCACGTAGATATTGCCGACGTGGGCGCGCGAGGAAATGAAGTCGATGGTTTCATCGATCCGGGAATGCACGCCCAGCGTCAGGCCGAAGCCGGTGGCGTTGATCGCGTCGACAATCTTGGCCAGGTTGGCGCGCTGGTAGCGGATGATGTGCAGCACCGGGCCGAATACTTCCTGGGTCAATTCCGACAGCGCGCCGATTTCGAGCACGGTCGGCGCCACGAAAGTGCCTTGCACGGCCAGCGCGGGCGCCAGCTCGAGCGCGAAGTAGGACTTGGCGCTCGGCTTGATGCGGGCGATGTGCTTGAGCAGGTTCTGCTGCGCTTCGGTGTCGATGACCGGGCCGATGTCGGTGGCCAGGCGGTCGGGATTACCGACCCGCAGTTCGGCCATCGCGCCGCGCAGCATCTTGATGTTCTTGTCGGCGATCTCTTCCTGCAAAAACAGCACGCGCAGCGCCGAGCAGCGCTGGCCGGCCGAATCGAAGGCCGATGACATCACGTCCTGCACCACCTGTTCCGGCAGCGCTGACGAGTCGACGATCAGCGCGTTCTGGCCGCCCGTTTCGGCGATCAGCGGGATGTCGCCGCCTTCGGCCGCCGAACGGATGGCCAGCGTGCGGTTGATCAGCTGCGCCACCTCGGTCGATCCGGTGAAGATGACGCCCTTGACGCGGGCGTCGGCGCACAGGCGCGCACCGACGACCTCGCCGCGCCCAGGCAGCAGCTGCAGCGCGCCGCGCGGGATGCCCGCCTGGTGGAACAGTTCAACGGCGCGGTGCGCGATCAGCGGGGTTTGTTCGGCCGGTTTGGCCAGCACCACGTTACCGGCAGCCAGCGCCGCGGCCACCTGGCCGGTGAAGATCGCCAGCGGGAAGTTCCACGGGCTGATGCACGCGACCGGGCCGAGCGCCAGGATGTTCTGGGTGCCGTCGACCTGGGCCGCGTAATAGCGCAGGAAGTCGACCGCTTCGCGGATTTCGGCGATCGCATTGGGCAGCGATTTGCCGGCTTCGCGCACGGCCAGCGCCATCAATTCCTCGACATTGGCTTCGAACAGGTCGGCCACCTTGGCGATCAGCGCCGCGCGTTCGGAGGGCGCGGTGGTTTGCCAGTCCATCGCGTAATTGCTGGCGCTGTCGAGGGCGGTATCGACGTCTTCAATGCTCGCCTCGCACACGCGCCCGACGACATCGAGATTTTGCGCCGGGTTGACGATGTCGTGCCAGTTGGCGAAGCCGAGCGCGCCGTTGATCAGCGGCGCCGCATCGTAGAAACGCGGCTGGGCCAATGCATCGGCGAGCTTGCGCAGCACGTCTTCGTTGGACAGGTCCATGCCGGCCGAATTGCAGCGTTCATCGCCGAACAACTGCAGCGGCAGCACGATGCCGGGATGGGGCGCCCCGCCCTGCGCGCGCGACTGCTCGTAGGGATCGGCGATCAGGCTGTCGATGGCGACCTTCTCGTCGACGATCTGGTTGACGAAGGACGAATTGGCGCCGTTCTCGAGCAGGCGGCGCACCAGGTAGGCCAGCAGCGTCTCGTGCGAACCGACCGGCGCGTAGATGCGGCAGGGCTTGTCCAGGTTGTCCTTGCCGACTACCTGGTCGTACAAGGTCTCGCCCATGCCGTGCAGGCACTGGAATTCATAGTCGGTGACGGCATCGGCCTTGGCCCAGGTGTAGATCACCGACAGGCTGTGCGCATTGTGGGTGGCGAACTGCGGGTAGATCACGTCGGTCACGCCGAGCAGCTTCTTGGCGCAGTTCAGGTAGGACACGTCGGTGTAGACCTTGCGCGTGTAGACCGGATAGCCGGGCATGCCGTCGACCTGGGCGCGCTTGATTTCGGCGTCCCAGTAGGCGCCCTTGACCAGGCGCACCATGAACTTGCGGCCGCTGCGGCGCGCCAGGTCGACCAGGTAATCGATCACGAACGGGCAGCGCTTCTGGTAGGCCTGGACCACGAAGCCGATGCCGTCGAAGCCGGCCAGGCCCGGGTCGAAGGCCATCGCCTCCATCAGGTCGAGCGAGATCTCGAGGCGGTCCGCCTCCTCCGCATCGATATTGAGGCCGATGTTGTACTGCTTGGCCAACAGCACCAGCGCACGCAGGCGCGGCAGCAGTTCCTCGACCACGCGCGCGTGCTGGGCGCGGCTGTAGCGCGGGTGCAGCGCCGACAGCTTGACCGAGATGCCGGGGCCGTCCTTGATGCCGCGTCCGTCGGACGCCTTGCCGATCGCGTGGATGGCTTTTTCGTAGGACGCGTAATAGGCTTGCGCATCGAGTTCGGTCAGCGCCGCCTCGCCCAGCATGTCGTAGGAATAGCGGTAGCCGCGCTGTTCGTTGTCGCGGCTGTTTTTAATGGCCTCGTCGATGGTCTGGCCGGTGACGAACTGGTTGCCCAGCATGCGCATGGCCAGGTCGACGCCCTTGCGGATCAAGGGCTCGCCGCCTTTGCCGATCAATTTGGTCAGCGCCGAACCGAGGCCCGTTTCGCTGCTGGTGTCGACCAGCTTGCCGGTGATGAGCAAGCCCCAGGTGGCGGCGTTGACGAACAGCGAAGGCGATTCGCCCAGGTGCTTGCGCCAGTCGCCCTTGCTGATCTTGTCGGCGATCAGGCGGTCGGCGGTGGCGCTGTCGGGGATGCGCAGCAGCGCTTCGGCCAGGCACATCAGCGCCACGCCCTCTTCGGACGACAGCGAAAACTCGTGCATCAGCGCGTCCACGCCGGAGGCGCGGGTGCGCTTGCTGCGCACGGCCGACACCAGCCGGTGCGCCAGCGCGTGGGCGTCGGCATGCGGGCGGTCGGGCTGGGCCAGCAGCCAGCCGACGGTTTCGGCTTCGTCGCGGCGGTAGGCGGCCGTGATGGCCGCGCGCAGCGGCGACGGCTGGATCGCCAGTTCGGCCTGGAAGGCGGCAAACGGGATAAAAGAGGGGGCCAGGGCAGCGGCAGTGTGCATGGAAAGTCTTTGCAAGAAGTAATCGGAAATACGCGGCCGCATGCACAAAGCATTGCGCGGCAAGATGATTCGATTGTAGAGCGATTTCTTCTGGATTAATTCTGGTATTACAGAAGACTAGCCATAGATAGTTTTTGGTGAGACAATTTCACCAAATTATATTTATAAATGGAGCAATCAGGAATGTTGGACAAGATCAGCAAGAAAATCCTCTCGGAATTGCAGAGCGACGGCAGGATCAGCAATGTGGAATTGGCGGCGCGGGTCAACCTGTCGCCGGCGGCCTGTTTGGAGCGGGTGCGCAAGCTGCATGAATCGGGCTACATCATGGGTTATACGGCCCAGCTCAACCCGCAGCTGCTGGACGTCTCGCTGCTGGTATTCATCGAAGTGGTGCTGGACCGGACCACGCCGGAAGTGTTCGACGCCTTCAAGAACAGCGTCCAGGTCATCCCTGAAGTGCTGGAATGCCATATGGTGGCGGGCGGCTTCGACTATTTGGTCAAGGCGCGCGTGAAGGACATGGCGGCCTACCGCGAATTCCTGGGCAAGACGCTGCTGCAGAAAGGCGTGCGCGAAACCCACACCTACGCGGTGATGGAAGAGGTCAAGAACACGACCAAGCTGCCGATCAAATAATCGATGGGGTCAGGCCTCAGCGTGAGGTCTGACCCCAGCCGTTTTCAGTCGCTGCTGCTGACGCCGCGCAGGGTGGTGGTATTCATGCCTTCGAGGTGCTTGCGCAGCCATTTGTGGGCCGGGCTGCGCGCGTCGCGTTCGTGCCACAGCATGTCCAGGTGCACCGCCGGCAGCACGAACGGCAGTTCGCGCCACACCAGCGCGTCGGTCATGCCGGTCGAAGCGATCAGGTGCTTCGGCAGCACCGTGATCAGGTCCGAGTTGGCCACCACCCGCCCGGCCGTGAAAAACTGGTTGACCGTCAGCAGGATGCGCCGTTCGCGCCCCACTTGCGCCAGCGCTTCGTCCACCAGCCCGTGCGCGCGCCCCGAAAAGCTGACCAGCAAGTGGTTGGCCTTGCAGTAGTTGTCCATTCCCAGTTCGACTTTCGCCAGCGGGTGGTTCTTGCGCATCACGCATACATAATGGCCGGAATACAGCCGCTCGTGCCGGATCGGCGAGCCGGTGTCGCTCGAGAGCTGGGCCGCCACGCCCGGGAAGAAGCCGACCGCCAGGTCGATGTCGCCGCGCAGCAGCATCGGACGCGGTTCGCGCGTGGTCAAGGGCACCATGCGCACGTTCACGCCCGGCGCTTCGCTTTCGATCGAGCGCATCAGCGACGGCAGCCAGAAGGCGGCGGTGGCGTCGGCCATCGCCATGCGGAACGTCGCGTGCGCCTTCGAGACGTCGAAGGTTTCCGGCGTGACCGCCGCTTCCAGCCCGGCCAGCGCCTGGCGCACGGCCGGCCACAGCGCTTCGGCGCGCGGGGTCGGCTTGACGCCGTAGGCGGTGCGGATCAGCAATTCGTCGCCCAGGCTTTCGCGCAGGCGTTTGATGGCGTTCGACACGGCCGGCTGCGTCATGGCCAGGTGGCCGGCTGCGCGCGTCAGGTTTTGCTCGGTCATCACGGCGTCGAAGACACGCAGCAAGTTCAAGTCCAGGGTCAGGAAGCTCATGGGATCCAGAAAGAATGTCGGTAAATCATCATACAATAATCCATTCATGTTTGATATAACGCATATTGCATAATGCAATTGGCTATATATGTTGCGCCGCAGTATAGTTCTGCAGAGAAATTACCATTGCATTGGAATGAGCGTGACGACACCTGCTGTACTACTTCCACAAGCGCCGTGGGCGCTGCCGCTGTTGGGCCTGCTGGTGCGCGGCGCCGCCGCCGCCGCCCTGTTGCTGCTGTTTCGCCCGCTGCTGGTCGGCTTGCTGCGCGCCGCGCTGCTGGTGCTGCGTCCGCGCCTGTCGCATGAGCAGCGCCAGGCGCGCGCGGCCATGCGCGACCGGCGCTTGCTGCAGCACATGATCAATGCCGAAACCAGCCCCAGCCACGCGGCCGAGCTGCGCGCCTTGGCCGCGCGCGCCTAGGCGCTGGCCAGTCATTCGCGCCACGGACGGCGGACAAACAA